>JABTUA010000001.1:903565-1204753 GCA_015075635.1 Polyangiaceae bacterium | reverse complement strand
CGCCGCTGTATGCCGCGCCCCGCGTGGCGGCGAAGCTCGGGGTCGCGCGCGTCTGGCTCAAGGACGAGGGCCGCATGCCCACCGCCTCGCTCAAGGACCGCGCGAGCGCGGTGGTGGTGCAGCGCGCCCAAGCCCTCGGCCTCTCGCCCATCATCACGGCCTCCACCGGCAACGCCGGCGTGGCCCTGGCCGCCATGGCGCCCTGCGCCGGCATCGAGCCGGTGATCCTGGTGCCGGCGAGCGCGCCGCCGGCGAAGATCGCCCAGCTCCAGATCTTCGGCGCGCGCCTGGTGCTCGTGCGCGGCAGCTACGACGACGCCTTCGCGCTCTCGGAGGCGGCGGCCCGGGAGCTCGGCTGGTACTGCCGGAACACCGCCCAGAACCCCTTCACCACCGAGGGCAAAAAGACGGTCTCCTTCGAGATCGCCGAGCAGCTCGGCTGGAAGGCGCCGGATCGGGTGTTCGTCTCGGTCGGCGACGGCAACATCCTGGTCGGCGTGCACAAGGGCTTCCGTGAGCTGGTCGAGCTCGGCTTCATCGAGCGCATGCCGAAGATCATGGGCGTGCAGGCGGAGGGCTCCTCGCCCATCGCGCGGGCGTTCCTGGCCGGCAGCGACCACATCGAGCCCTGCGAGACCCACACCTTGGCCGACAGCATCGCCGCGGGAAAACCCGCCGACGGCGAGCGCGCCCTCGCCGCCGTGCGCGAGACCGGCGGCGCCTTCGTGATCGTCTCCGACGAGCAGATCCTCGCGGCCATCGCCACGCTGGGCCGGACCGCGCAGGTCTTCGCCGAGCCGGCGGCGGCGGCGGCCTACGCCGGAGCGGAGCTGACGGAGCTCGCCGCGGACGAGGAGATCGTCGTGCTCGTCACCGGCAACGGTCTGAAGGACATCGGCGCTGCCACGCGCGCCGCCAAGGCCAGCCCGCCCGTCATCGAGCCGAGCCTTGCGGCTTTGAGCCAGGTGTTGAAAGAAGGAACCCCATGATCGACCTGACCGTGAACGAAGCGGGCCTCGCCAAGGCCGTCCAGCGCGCGAAAGAGAAGAACATCGTCATCCCGACGCTGGCTCAAATGGTCGATCCCAAGAAGATCCCGCCGAAGGTCGTGGCGGGGCTCGGCAGCGTCGGGCTCTGGGACGTGAACCCGCTGAACCTGTTCCGCATCAACTGGCACAACCAGCCGGTCGAGAAGGGCGGCGGCTTCGGCGGCGTGAACTTCGTCGAGTTCCCGAGCGAGCTGACCGGCATCGAGGCGCGCATCATCGCGCTGGTCGGCAAATGGTTCCCCACCGGCGCCCACAAGGTCGGCGCGGCCTTCGGCTGCCTGGCGCCCCGGCTGGTGACCGGGCAGTTCGATCCCACCTCGCAGAAGGCCGTCTGGCCCTCGACCGGCAACTACTGCCGCGGCGGCGCCTACGACTCGGCGCTGCTCGGCTGCGAGTCCATCGCCATCCTGCCCGAGGGCATGAGCAAGGAGCGCTTCGAGTGGCTCAGCAAGGTGGCCGGCGAGGTGATCAAGACGCCGGGCACCGAGAGCAACGTGAAGGAGATCTTCGACAAGTGCTGGGAGCTCCGCCGCTCCGGCCAGTCGCTGATGATCTTCAACCAGTTCGAGGAGCTCGGGAATTACCTCTGGCACCACGAGGTGACCGGTCGTGCCATGGCCGAGGTGCTCGAGAAGGAGCTCGGCCCGAAGGGGCGCCTGGCGGGCCTGGTGGTGACCACGGGCTCCGCGGGCACCATCGCCGCCGGCGACTACCTGAAGAAACACTTCCCGGGCAGCAAGATCGGCGCGAGCGAAGCCGCGCAGTGCCCCACCCTGCTCGCCAACGGCTTCGGCGAGCACCGCATCGAGGGCATCGGGGACAAACACGTGCCCTGGATCCACAACGTGAAGAACACCGATCTGGTGATGGCCATCGACGACGAGGCGAGCATCTCGGCCATCCGCCTGTTCAACGAGCCGGCGGGCAAGAAGCACTTGGCGAGCCGCGGCCTCTCGGCGGCCTTCATCGACAAGCTCTCGCTCCTCGGGATCTCCGGCGCGGCCAACCTGCTCAGCGCCATCAAGCTGGCCAAGTGGTACGAGCTCGGCCGCGAGAGCGTGGTGATGACCGTGCTCACCGACTCGATGGAGATGTACCAGAGCCGCCTCGCCGAGCTGAACGCCGAGCGCGGCGCCTTCACCGAGGTGGACGCCGCCGTGGCGCACGAGCGCCACATCCTGGGCGTGGGCACCGACCTGATGGAGGAGCTGTCGCACCCCGCGAAGAAGCGCGTCCACAGCCTGAAGTACTACACGTGGGTCGAGCAGCAGGGGAAGACCTACGCGGAGATCCAACAGCAGTGGCACGACGACGAGTACTGGACCGGGATCCCGAAGCTTGCGCCCAAGCTCGACGAGCTGATCGGCGAGTTCAACGCGCGGGTGGGCCTCGGCTGAGACTCTGATATTCTCTGCCCCATGCCCGGCATCGACTTCACGCTGAATGGGGAGAAGCGCCACCTCGAAGTGGCGGCGGGGGAGTCGCTGCTCGACGCGCTCCGCGACCGCTGCGGCGTCACCTCCACCAAGGACGGCTGCCAGCCCCAGGGCCAGTGCGGCTGCTGCCTGGCCCTGGTAGACGGCCAGGCGAAGACGACCTGCGCCCTCGACGCCGAGAAGGTGGCGGGCAAGGAGGTGGTCACGCTGGAGGGCCTGCCCGAGAGCGATCGCTCGCTGCTCTCCCAAGCCTTCGTGGTGTCCGGCGGGCTCCAGTGCGGCTTCTGCATCCCCGGCTTCGCCCTGCGCGCCAAGCAGCTCTGCGACAAGAACCCGAGCCCCAGCCGCGACGAGATCGCCAAGGCCGTCGATGGCCACCTCTGCCGCTGCACCGGCTACGTGAAGATCATCGACGCCATCGAGCTCTACGCGAAGGCGAAGCGCGGCGAGCCGCTGCCCGAGGCGAGCGCGGACGCCGGCCTCGGCAAGCCCTACCCCCGCTACCGGGGCGCGGAGATGACCCTCGGCGACCGGCCCTACGTCGCCGACATGGTGCGCGAGGGCATGCTCCACGGCGCCCTGGTGCTGTCGCCGCACCCGCGGGCGAAGGTGACGCGCATCGACACGACCAAGGCCAAGGCGCACCCCGGCGTCCGCGCGGTGGCGACCGCCGCCGACGTGCCCGGCGAGCGCTGGTACGGCCTGCTCTACGCCGACTGGCCTGCGTTCATCGCCGTCGGCGAAGAAGCCCGCTACGTCGGCGACGTGCTCGCGGCGGTGGCGGCCGACGACGAGGCGACGGCGCGCGCCGCAGCGGCCCTGGTCGAGGTGGACTACGAGGTGCTGACGCCCATGCTCTCGCCGGCCGAAGCGCTCGCGGAGGGCGCGCCGCGCGTGAACCCCACCCACGACAACGTGCTCTCGCGCTCCATCATCAAGCGCGGCGACGTCGAGGTGGCCTTCGCCCAGAGCGCCCACGTGGTGGAGGGGACCTGGCAGACCCAGCGCATCGAGCACCTGTACCTGGAGCCGGAGGCGGCCCTGGCAGAGCCGCTGCCGGGCGGGAAGATGGCCCTCTACACCCAGGGCCAGGGCGTGTTCGACGACCGCCGGCAAGTGGCGAAGCTCCTGGGGATCCCGGAAGACGACCTGTACGTCGAGCTGGTGCCGAATGGCGGCGCCTTCGGCGGCAAGGAGGACATGAGCGTGCAGTCGCAGACCGCGCTGCTCGCGAAGCTCACCGGTCGGCCCGTGCGCATCGAGCTGACGCGCGAGGAGTCCATCCGCATCCACCCGAAGCGCCACCCCATCCACATGCAGTACAAGGTGGGCTGCGACGCGGAGGGACGCCTCACTGCGGTGAAGGCGCGCATGGTCGGCGACTCGGGTCCTTACGCCTCCGTGGGCGGCAAAGTGCTGGAGCGCGCGGCCGGCCACTCCTGCGGGCCTTACCGCGTCCCGAACGTGGACGTGGAGGCCGTCGCCGCCTACACCAACAACCCGCCCTGCGGCGCCATGCGCGGCTTCGGCGCGAACCAGGCGAGCTTCGCCATCGAGGGCTGCCTGGATCTCCTGGCGAAGAAGGTCGGCATCGACGCCTACCAGATCCGCGATCGCAACATCGTCGCCGTTGGCGACCTGTTCTCCACGGGCCAGGTGCTGGAGAAGTCCGTCGGCATCCGCAAGACCCTCGAGGCCGTCAAAGACGTCTACTACCAGGCCAAGAACGCCGGCAAAGCCGTGGGCATCGGCTGCGGCATCAAGAACAGCGGCATCGGCAACGGCGTCGAGGAGTGGGGCAAGTGCCGGATGGTGGTCGAGAAGGACCTGACGGTGTCGCTCTACAACGGCTACACCGAGATGGGTCAGGGCCTGCTCACCATCCTGATCCAGTTCGCGACCGAGGTGACCGGCCTGCCCGGCAGCGTGTTCCGCCCCAAGGTGGACTCGACGTTCGCCCTCGGCTGCGGTCAGACAACCGGCTCCCGCGCCACGCTCTTCGCCGGCAACGCCGTGAAGAGCGCCGCCGAGAAGCTCAAGGCGGATCTCGATCGCGGCAAGACGCTCGGTGATCTGGTGGGCCAGGTCTACGCCGCGGACATCGTGATCGCCGACACCACCCCGCTCGGCAAGCCGGCGGCCAAGATCAAGACGCACACCGCCTTCGGCTACGCCACGCAGGTCTGCATCCTGGACGAAAAAGGGCGCATCGAGCGCTTCGTCGCCGCGCACGACGTCGGGCGCGTGGTGAACCCGGTGCTCTGCTCCGGCCAGATCGAGGGCTCGGTGCACATGGGCATCGGCTACGCCCTGACCGAGGAGCTGCCGACGGAGAACGGCATGCCGGTCACGTTCAAGCTGCGCGAGATCGGCGTCCTGCGCGCCCGCGACATGCCCAAGGTGGACGTGATCATGGTCGAGGAGCCGGAGCCCGAGGGTCCGTTCGGGGCCAAAGGTGTCGGCGAGATCGGCCTGGTGCCCACTGCGGGCGCGGTGGCCGGTGCGCTGGAGGCCTTCGACGGCATTCGCCGCACCACGTTGCCGATGAAGGACTCGCCCGCCGCCAAGGCGATGAGCGTCGGCCGCATCAAGGGAGATCGGGAGAAGTGGCGCTGAGCGCCCTGTATCTCGACGCAGGCGAGCACTCGGTTCTGGTCGACGGCGGCGTGATCGCCGCGCTCGGCCCGGGTGCCCGCGCCCCGGCCGGCGCGAAGGTCCTCGATTGCCGCGGCCTGTCCATCCGCCCTGGCGCCGTCAACGCGCACACGCACCTCTACAGCGGCCTCGCGCCGCTCGGCATGCCTGCGCCGGAGCCGCCGCCGGAGAGCTTCGTCCAAATCCTGGAGCGGCTGTGGTGGCGGCTCGACCGCGCCCTCGACGCGGAGTCGCTGTTCGTCTCCGCCGAGCTCTACCTGGCGGAGTCGCTGCTCGCCGGCACCACCGCGCTCATCGACCACCACGAGTCGCCCGCCTTGATCGAAGGCTCGCTCGATCTGCTCGGCGACGCGGCCCACAGCCTGGGCTGTCGCCTGGCCACCGGTTACGGCGCCACGGATCGCAACGGCGGCCCGGAGGAAGGGCGCCGCGGCCTCGGGGAGTGCCGGCGCTTCGCCCGGGAAAACCGCCGCCCGCTGGTCCGGCCGCTGGCGGCCCTGCACGCCTCGTTCACGGTCAGCGACGAGACGGTGAGGCTCGCAGGCGGGCTCGGGTTGCCGGTGCACGTTCACGTGGCGGAGGACGCGGCGGACGTCGCGGACGCCAAGCGCCGCGGGTTCGCCGGGCCGCTCGAGCGCCTGCTCGAGCTCGGCGCGCTGCCGCGCGGCTCGATCCTGGCGCACGGCGTGCACCTCACGCCGGAGCAGGTGCGCGCGGCGGACGAGGCCGGGCTGTGGCTGGTGCAGAACCCGCGCTCCAACGCCGGAAACCGCGTGGGCTTCGCCAAGAACCTCGACGCGAGCCGGCACGTCGCCTTGGGCACCGACGGCTACCCCGCCGAGATGGCCCTGGAGCGCGCAGCGCTCGCCGAGGAAGCCGAGCGCGCGGGCCATCCGCTCGGCCCGGAGCTGCTCGCGGCTCGGGCACGCGGCGCCTACGCGCTGGCTTCGGAGCTGTTCGGAGTACGCCTCGAGCCCGAGCTCAGCCTGGGCGCTGCCGCAGATCTGGCCGTCTGGGGCGACGCCGACAAGCCGCGGCACGTCCTGGTCGCCGGCGAGCTCGTCGTCGAGGACGGCCGGCTCACTCGGGCAGATCTCGCGCGGATCCACCGCAACGCCAACGCGGAGGCCCCGGCTCTCTGGCAACGCATGAAGGAGCTCCGATGAGCCAGCCCTCCATCGATCCCGATCGCCTCTACGCCTCGCTGGCAGCGCTGGGCGAGATCGGCGCCTACGACGACCCGCGCACGGGCCTCCGCGGGGTGAACCGCCTGGCGCTCACCGCTGCCGACGGCGCTGGTCGCCGCCACGTGGTCGAGCAGATGAAGCGCCTGGGTTTGGCGGTCACGGTCGATCGCATCGGCAACGTCTACGCCCGGCGCGAAGGCCAACGACCCGAGCTTTCGCCCGTGATGATGGGCTCGCACATCGACTCCGTGGAGACCGCCGGTCGCTTCGACGGCTGCCTGGGCGTCTTGGGCGGCCTCGAGGTGATCGCCAGCTTGAACCAGCACGGCCTCCGCACGCTGCGGCCGCTGGTGGTCGCGTTTTTCACGGACGAAGAGGGCTCGCGCTTCGGCACCGACATGCTCGGGAGCGCCGTGGCCACCGGGCGCCTCACCCTCGAGGCCGCCTACGCTCTCAGGGACAAGCGGGGGCTCCTGCTCAAGGACGAGCTCTCGGCCATCGGCTTCCTGGGCGACAGCGAGGAGCTGCTCGCCGCGCCCTACGCCTACCTGGAGTGCCACATCGAGCAAGGCCCGGTCTTGCGCGCGAACGGCACGGACATCGGCGTGGTCACCGGCGTGCAGGCCATCAGCTGGCACGAGCTCGGCATCGTGGGCAAGAGCGCCCACGCCGGCACAACGCCCATGGGTCTGCGCGCCGATCCGGCGGTCGCCGCCGCGCGCATCGCGCTCCGCATGCGCGAGATGGCCACCTCGGGCCGCTACGGGGACGGCATGCGCACCACCATGGGCTCGATCATCCCGCGGCCGGGGCTGGTCAACGTGGTGCCAGCGGAGGTCGTGTGCAGCGTGGATCTCAGAAACCCCGACGACGCGCTGATGCGCCGCGCCGAGGCAGATCTCATCGAGTATTACGCCGAGGTCGAGACGCTCGAGAACGTCAAGCTCAGCTGGCGCCAGACCGCCCGCACCGAGACGGTGCGCTTCGCGGACGTGGTTCAGGACCGCGTCGAGGCCGCGGCGAAGGCCCGGGGCCTCTCCACCGAGCGCATCGTGTCCGGCGCCGGGCACGACGCCCAAGAGATGGCGCGCCTGACCCAGGCCGGCATGGTGTTCGTGCCGGGTGAATACGACGGCATCAGCCACAACCCCCGGGAGCTCTCGACCCGCGAGCAGTGCGCGAACGGAGTCAACGTGGCTCTGGACGTGCTTCTCTCCTTCGCCAACGAGGAACCATGACCCGCATCGCGGTGACCCAGACGGTGAACGCCTACCGCGACATGCCGGCGAGCGTCGCCGAGCTCGCCCAGCTCGAAGGCAAGCTCGACGCTCTGCGCGAGCAGAACGTCGCCCACCACGTGGACTTGATGCGCGCCGCCAAGGCCCAAAGCGTCGAGGTCATCGGCTTCGGCGAGCTCTTCCCCGGGCCCTACTTCGCCCTGGGCAAGCACCCGATGTGGTTCGCCCTGGCGGAGGACGCCGCGACCGGGCCCACCGTGACCACGCTGCGGGCCGCCGCCAAGGAGCTCTCGATGATCGTGGTCGCGCCCATCTACGAGCGCGATCCGCGCGGCCAGCGCTTCAACACCGCCGTCTTCATCGACGAGCAGGGCCAGGTACTGGGCAAATACCGCAAGACCCACCTGCCCTGCGGACAGAACGAGCAGGGCAGCTTCGACGAGCCGTACTACTACGACAAGAGCGACGGCCAGAACGGCGAGAGCGCCGCCAACGTGTCGAAGAACCCGTTCTTTCCGGTGTACCAGACCTCAGCCGGCCGCATCGGTGCGGCCATCTGCTACGACCGCCACTTCGAGGGCGTGATGTACTCGCTCGCCCGCGAAGGCGCCGAGCTCGTGTTCTCGCCCGCCGTCACCTTCGGCGACAAGAGCCAGCGCATGTGGCAGCTCGAGTTCCAGGTGGACGCCGCGCGCCACCGCCTGTTCATCGCCGGCTCGAACCGCAAAGGCCAGGAGCCCCCCTGGAACCAGCCCTACTTCGGGCAGAGCCACGTCGCAGGTCCGAACGGCGTCTTGCCGAACCTCTCGACCCACGAGAACCTGATCATCGCCGACGTCGATCTCGCGCTGCTCTCGGGGCCCGATCCGTCGGGCTGGGATCTGCCGCGGGACGTGCGCTACGAGAGCTACTCGAAACGGGGGTGACGTCAGGGGCCGTGCGCGCGGCCCGGCGCGTGATACCTTCGAACAAGGAACTTCTCATGGCCAGCGGTTGGGCTCACGACGGAGCCGTACAGGAACAGATCGACGCGACCGTGGAGAGCGAGGTCGCCCGCGTCCGGAGCCGTCTGGCCCAGACCGAGAGCCTCACCCATTGCGAGGACTGCGGGGAGGAGATCCCGGCGGCGCGGCGCCGCGCGGTCGCCGGCGTGCGCCGCTGCGTTCAGTGCCAGTCCGAGGCCGACCAGCAAGAGGGACAGCCGAGCCTGTACAACCGGCGCGGCAGCAAGGACAGCCAGCTGAAATAGGCGCGCGCGGCGTGACGCTCGCCTTCACTCGCTCGGGGCGCTGACGTAGCTCACCCCGCTCTCGTCGAGCACGCTCTTGCCCAGGAGCTTCATCAGCCGGAGGTAGGTGAGATCGACCTCGACGCTGGCGTGGCCGCTCAGGTTCTGTGTGGGGTCGTCGGCGTCGCAGCTGAGCTCGAAGCCGGCGCCCGTGTAGCTGGCGCGGCCGTTCTCGAAGCTGGCGCCGAAGTCACGACCCTGGAAGCGGCCGAGCACGGCGAAGCCCGCGCCCAGGCGCTCGACGAAGAAGCCGTCGCGATTCTGGTGTTTCGCGAACTCCTCGCGGCTGCCGAAGAAGCGCGGCTTGAGCAGGTACGGGCCGCCGTCCTCCGGGCAGAACACGTCGCAGTTGCCGCACTCGTTGCAGAAGTCGGCGTAGTTCGCGATCTGGTGCTTCTTCTCCACCGTGTGGCTGCCTTCGGTGCGGATCTGGAAGGCGCCCGAGGGGTCGCGCACGGCCTTCTGGATCGGCACTTCCATCTTCGGCAGCTCGTAGGTGAAGTTCGCGTCGTTCGGGCAGACCGGGATGCACTTGTCGCAGGTCAGGCAGTCGAACAGGACGAGCAGCGAGCCCACCTTCTTCGGCGGCTTGTTGGTGGCGGCGCGGGTGTAACGCGGATCGGCGAGCAGGGCGTCGAGGTAGGCGCGCGTGTTCTCGAGCTTCGCCTCCGAGACCCAGCGTGGGTAGAGCTTCGGTCCCGCCGCCGCAGCGAGATCGGCGCCGGACAGGAGCGCGGCACGGCACTCGGCGCTGCCTCCACCGCCGGCGCGCTCGAGCGCAGCCTCGCCTCGTCCCTTGGCGCGGATGATGAAGTCGCCGACGCTCCCTGCGGGGCCCATGCGCGTGCCGAGCTCGCGGAAGTAGCCCTCCATGCGCGCGTAGCCGCCGGTGCGGAGCAGATCGGTGCACACCGTGACCGGCACCAGGCCCAGGCTCACCGCGTCCGGGAAGTTCTTGGCGTCGATGCCGGCGGAGAACGAGATCGGATAGCGGTCGCCGAAGGCCTCGCGAAAGCGACCGACGAGGCTCATCGCCAGGACGTGCAGCGGCTGCCCGGACAGGTACATGACCTTCTCGGTGGCCGGGAAGAAGCTGCGCTCGTTCTGCACGATCAGCGTGTTGGTGAACTTCACGCCGAAGCCGCGGCCGAGGCCCTTGGCCTTGTCACCGAGCCGACCCACGAAGTCCACGGCCTGCTCCCAGGTCGCGTCCTTGTCGAAGGCTTCGTCGGGCGCGTGGTCGGCGTAGCCGAGCACGTCGTTGAGCAGGCGGCGCACCTCCGTCTTGCCGAGCAAGGTCGGGTTCAGCTTCACGATGCAGTGCAAGCCGAGCTTCTCCAGCAAGAAAGCGGTGATGCGCTCGATCTCGTCGGGCGGGCAACCGTGGAAGGTCGAGAGCGTGAGCGTGTCGGCGAGGCGGGTGCGGAACGGCAGCTCTCGGTAGCGGGCGAAGGCCGGCGGGATCTGCCGGCGCAGCCGCTCGACCACGGCGCTCGCGTCCAGCATGCCCGAGAGGAACGCCTGCACGCGTTCGTTCTGGATGCCCGCGAGGTCGTAGCCGACGCTCATGTCGAACACCCAGCGATCGAAGCCCGGCTGGAGCTTCAGCTTCCCGCTCGCGATCAGGATCTCGAGCAGCATCGAAGCCTTCACGTACTCCTCGAGTGACTGCTCGAGCGTCAGCTCCTGCGACCACTCGACGTTGTAGCCGATGGTCTGGGCGTCGATGCACGGCCGCGGGATCTGGAGGCGATCCATGATCTGCACGGTCTTCAGCTCGAAGATGCGACCGCCGCCCAAAAACGAGAGCACGATGTTCTGCGCGAGCTGCGAGTGCGGCCCCGCCGCGGGGCCGAGGGGCGAGGCGGCCGTGTGGCCGTGGAAGGCCACGGACAGGTCCTTCTCCGGCAGCCCGCGCACGAACTTCTTCTCCGGCAGGTGGAACATCGCCTGCTCGTGCTCGAGCTCGCTGAAGGCCCGAGTCAGGAGGCGCGCGAAGGGGTACGGGACGAGCTCGGCCACGGCACGGGATGATACCTGGTCATCCCCTGGCTCGGAACTCTGCGATCAGCTCCTCCGAAGCCGTGTAGGGATCGGTCTCCTTGCGCTGGACGCGCTCCGCGGCTCGCTCGACTTCGGCTCCCAGCTCTCGGGTCGCCTCTTCGGTCAGGGCTTCGCGCAGGAACGCCAGCATCGAGAGGTGCAGGCGCTCGGCGCGCCGCAGCTTGCCCGCTTCACCGTCGAGCCAGACACGGTGCTCGCGCAGCTTGGCCGCGAGCTCGGGGATGCCCGTGCCGCGAGTTGCGGCGGTCTTCACGATGGGCGGCGTCCAGGCGTCACCGCTGGCACCTTGGGCGGCTCGGCCGCCGACGGTCACGGCGCTATGGCCACGTCCCTTCCCAGCGGCCACCGAGTAGATGTCGCCGGAGAGCGCGAGCATCACCTCCAGGTCGCGCACGGTGGCGTCGGCGCCGTCGCGGTCGGCTTTGTTCACGGCGAACACGTCCGCGCACTCCAGGATGCCGGCCTTGATCGCCTGCACGTCGTCGCCCATGCCGGGCGCCATCACCACCAGGGTGGTGTGCGCCATGCGCGTGACCTCGAGCTCGTCCTGGCCCACACCGACGGTCTCGACGATGACGACCCTGGCGCCCCAAGCGTCCAGGATACGGCTGATGTCGCTGGTGGAGCGCGAGAGCCCACCCAGCGCGCCGCGCGTGGCGACGGAGCGGATGAACACCTCGGGGTCCTCGAAGTGCCGCTGCATGCGGATGCGGTCGCCCAGGATGGCGCCGCCGGAGAACGGGCTGGTGGGGTCCACCGCCACGACGGCGACGCGCTCACCCGCCCCGCGGAACTGCGTGATGAGCTGGTCGGTCAGCGTGCTCTTGCCGGCCCCGGGTGTGCCCGTGACGCCGATCAGCCAGGCGTCGCCGGTCTTCGGGTACAGGGCCTTCATCAGCTCGCGGTGGCCCTCGAGCCGATCGTCCACCGCGCGGCAGGCCCGAGCCGCGGCGCGTGGGTCCCCAGCAAGGATCCTGCTCGGAAGGTCGCTCGCCATCCCGAGCCCGAGCTTACACCCGCTCGCGCTTGCGCTGTTCCATGATGCGCTCCACGGTCCGGGTGGTCATGCGCGCCTCGCGCACCTCCGGATCGGCCAACATGCGCTTGTGGAAGTCGATGTTGGTGCGGATGCCGCCGATGATGAACTCGTCCAGGGCGCAATCCATCTTGACGATGGCCTGCTCCCGGGTGGGAGCGTGCACGATCACCTTGGCCAGGAGCGAGTCGTAGTGCTGCGGCACGGTCCAGCCGCCGTAGATGCCGGAGTCGACGCGGACGCCGCCGCCGCCGGGCGGGTGGTACTCGGTGATGAGCCCGGGCCAGGGCGCGAAGGTCTCGGGGTCTTCGGCCATGATCCGACACTCGATGGCGTGGCCGCGGAACTTCCACGGGCGCGTGTCCGGCAGCTCGAGCTTCTCGCCCGCAGCCACGCGGATCTGCTCCACGACGAGGTCCACGCCGGTCACCAGCTCGGTCACCGGGTGCTCGACCTGGACTCGCGTGTTCATCTCCATGAAGTAGAGGCTCTTGTCCTCGTCCATCAGGAACTCGAGCGTGCCCAGGGAGGTGTAGCCCGTCTCGCGGATGGCCTTGCGGATGCGCTCGCCCATCTCCGAGCGGAGCTTCTCCCCCATGGCGTAGCTGGGGGACTCCTCCACCAGCTTCTGGTTCCTGCGCTGCAAGGAGCACTCGCGCTCGCCCAGCGTCCAGACCTGACCGTGGTCGTCGGCCAGCGCCTGAAACTCGATGTGGCGAGGCCTCTCCACGAAGCGCTCCAGGTACAGCTCCGGGTTCTTGAAGCTCGCCATGGCCTCGGCCGTGGCGCTCTCGAAGGCGCGGCGAACCTCGGAGAGCTTGCGCACCACGCGCATGCCGCGGCCGCCGCCGCCGCCTCGCGCCTTGACCATCACGGGGAGCCCCACACGTTTCGCCTCGCTCTCGGCGTGGGACGCGTTCTGGAGCGCCTCGCTGCCGGGGAGGAGCGGCAAGCCGAACCTTCGAGCCGCTTCGCGGCCGGTGAGCTTGTCACCCCACTGCTTCATCGCCTCGGGCCGCGGGCCGATGAAGGTCAGGCCGCAGCGCGCGACGACCTGCGCGAACTCGGAGTTCTCGCTCAGGAAGCCGTAGCCCGGGTGGATGGCGTCGGCGCCAGTGATCTCCGCGGCGCTGATGATCGCGGGGACGTTCAGGTAGCTCTGGGACGCCGGCGCCGGGCCGATGCACACGGCCTCGTCGGCGAAGCGCACGTGCAGCGCCTTGGTGTCCGCCTCCGAGTGGACCGCCACGGTCTTGACGTCGAGCTCGCGGCACGCGCGGATGACGCGCATGGCGATTTCGCCGCGGTTGGCGATGAGGACCTTGCGGAACATGGCTCAGCTCTTCTTGAGCTTGAAGAGCTTCTGCCCGAACTCCACGCTCTGCCCGTTCTCGACCAGCACCTCGACGATGCTGCCGGGGAACTCCGCCTCGATTTCGTTCATCAGCTTCATGGCCTCGACGATGCAGAGCGTCTGCCCCTTCTTCACCACGGCCCCGACCTCGACGAAGGGGTCGGCGTCGGGCGCCGGCGAGCGATAGAAGGTGCCGACGAACGGCGAGGTGATGAACACCACGCTGGGGTCACCCTCGTCCTTCTTGGCAGCGCTGGCGGCGGCCGCCGCGCTGGTGGTCACCGGGACCTGAGCCGGAGCGGCCTGCAGCTGAGCGGCCGTGACCAGCGGCGCTCCCCGCGCCATCGAGATGCGGACGCGCACCTTCTCGTCTTCGTACTCGAACTCGGCGGCGCCACCGTCCTCGAGGGTCTTGAGCAGGTTCTTGATCTGCTTCAGCGGAAGGTCCATCGCGCGGAAGCTACTCCGGGATTCGTTGCAGGGTAAAGCGAGTGATTTTCTGGGCCGCGAAGCCGAGTTCGCGCCGTTCCGACTCGGGTTTCGTCCCTCGCCCTGCCCCGCTTCCTCGAAGCGCGCTCGGGAAACGCCCTGCGGCAATTCCCACCGGACGGCGGGAATTGGCCAACCCGCCGGAGCTCTCGTGGACCGTGGACTCCGTGGCAGGCCGTGATTTGCGGATGGCAGGACGGCGGAAGTCGGCCTGACGCTGTGCGGCGCTCAGCGCGGACGCGGCGCGCGTAAGTGCTCGACGAGACCACGAAGCGCCAAGAGATACGAGTCCGCACCAAAGCCGGCGACCCTGCCCAGACACGCCGGAGCGGTGCGGGAGCGACGCCGGAACTCCTCGCGAGCGTCCGGGTTGGTGAGGTGGACCTCGACGGCCGGCAGCCCGCAGCCCTTGAGGGCGTCGTGGAGCGCCCAGGAAGTGTGGGTGAGCGCGCCGGGGTTGATCAGGATCCCGTTGAGCCCAGCGTCGTCCGCCCCGTTGATCCAATCGATCAGCTCGCCCTCGTGGTTGCTCTGGCGGCACACGACCTCGGCGCCGAGCTCGCGCGCGGCGAGGGCCAGACGCTCGTGGATCTGGGCGAGCGTGAGCGTGCCGTAGATCTCGGGCTCGCGCCGGCCCAGCCGGTCCAGGTTGGGACCGCTCAGGACCAAGATGCGCTCGACCCGAGCCCCACGCGCGGGGCGGCGGCGCGGCGGCACGCGCGGCGCGCGAGTACGACGGCCCGCGACCGCAGGAGCACCTCGACGCGAGCGCGCCGTCATGGTCGATCCGTCAGGAGCCCAGCTCTTCGACCAGCTTGGGCGCGGCCAGACGCAGTAGGAAGCGCCCCTTGCCCAGGTTGCCCTCGGGCGTCAGCGTGATGGCCACGAAATAGTTTTCGTTGAGCACGCGGATCAAGGTGACCATTTTGGCGCTCTTGAAGGCCACCTCGCGTGTGTCGCCCGCATCCAGCATCTCCGAGGCCCGCTGGATCGCTTTGACCACCACGCTGACCTCCGCGCCCACGGTCTCGATGTCGAACGGCGACTCGTTCTTGGCGTAGCTTTCGAGCGGAATGCCCTCGAAGTCCATGAGAAGCCCGGCCATGCCGCCTTCCACGCCGTCGACCACGCCCTGCAGCGCCTCCTTGAACATGGGCCAAATCGTACTGGCTTTGGCCCAAACGAGTGAATGTTTCTGCGTGTGGCGCGCTCGACGACGGCGCCCGCCAGCCGTCCGGACCGGGGGCCCCGGGCTGGGGCCGAGAATGCGACCGGCCGCAGAAATCCGGCCAAAACCGAGCCCCTGGACCCGGCCAGCCATGGGACTTGCACCCGGACGCCGGCTGGGGGATGTCCACCAGGGAGATCTGCCCGCTGACCGTCCTTGACCCCCCCGACGGCGAGCGGCTACCTTCCCGTCCCTCTCGAGGCGCGAGGTCTCGAGACGTGAAACTTGCTCGCTCGAGGTAGGTAGTCGAAGCCCATGCGTGCGCGAGCGGGGGATCCGCCCCGCACAATGACACAGAAGGTCCTCGCAGGACGGGCCGACGATCCAGAGCTCAAAGGCGAGCTGGTTCGAGTGAAGGTGGACCAGGTCATCCTGGCCCGCGATCCCTCGCGCGCGCTCGGCGAAGCGCTCCAGGCCGGCATGAAGAAGTGCGCGGTCGAAGTCGCGGTCGCCTACGACACGCGCTGCGTCACGACGGACGGCGCAGAGACCGCCGGCGACCGCGTGATGCGCGCGGCGCTCGGCACGGGGCTCCTCTTGTCGCGCCCGGGGATCGGCTTTCCCGCCCCGGTCCACCTGGAGCGATTCGGCAGCCCCGCGCGCCTCGCGCTGTGCGACGAGCCCCGGATCGCCGCGGTGGGCGGCGTGGGCATGCTGACTCTGGTCGCGGCGCCGTCGCAGCTGGCGGAGGCATTGGCGACCGGCGCGATCTGGCTCAGGCCTCCGCGCAGCATCCAAGTGCTGCTCTCCGGTAGGATCCGCCCCTTCGTGTGCGTGCGCGACGTCGCGCTGGAGCTCGTGCGTCGCGGCCTCGGAGACGTCATCCAGCGAGTGGACCGCGAGCATCAGGCGCCCGTCGTCATCGAGTTCGCGGGCCCGAGCGCGCGCCTGCTCTCGGTGCCCGATCGCGCCGTGCTGGCCGCCCTCGGACCCCATCTGGGCGCTACCGCTGCGGTCTTCGTCAGCGACGAGAAGACCGAGGTCTACCTGCGCGACCAGCGCCGTTCCAAGGCGCACCGCAGCCTGACGCCGGATCCCGGCGCCCCCTGCGACGACGTGATCAGCGTGGATCTGTCCGCGGTCGATCCCTTGGTGATGGACGAACAGGGCGTGGTCCGGCCCGTCCGCGAGCTCGCCGGCAAGCCGGTCCTCCAGGTGGTGCTCGGCGGCGACACCGGCGCCTCGCTCCGCGACCTGTTGGCCGCGGCTGCGCTGCTCAAGAGCAAGCGCGTCCCGCCCCGGCTGGACCTGCTCATCGCCCCCCCGTCTCGCCAAGCTCTCGAGGTGCTCGCGCACTCCGGCGCGCTCGTGGATCTGATCGCCACAGGCGCTCGGCTCATCGAGCCCGATCAGCGCCTGGTCACCGGCGAGCTCTACCCCCCGCCCGCCGGTGGCGTCTCGCTCAGGACCTGCGATCCGGAGCCGAGCGCTCCCCCCGAGCGTCGCTTCGTCGTCGCCTCGGCGGAGACCATCGCCTACGCCGTCGCGTCGGGCAGCGTCGGAGACCCGCGCTCCTTCAAGCGCCCAGTGCGGGTGACCGTGCCGCGCACCCTACCCACGGACGACGTGCTGATCGTGCGCAAGGGCAAGGCCAAAGGCAAGGGCGAGGGCGACGGCGGCAAGACGCCGCTCTCGACGCTGCCCCCACCGGCGGGATGGAACGCCGCGGCGACGCTTTCGTTGGTGAAAGAGCGCGCGACCATGACGGAGCCGAGCGCCATGCTGCTCTCGTCCCTGGATGCCGTGCGCTGGGCGGCGCGCTACGCCTCCGACCTGCCCGCGCTCCGGGCCGTCATTGCCGAGCACTTGCCCGCCGGCATCGTGCCGCAGTTCGCCGCCCTCGGCATCGCTGCCCTTACCGCGGACGCCGCGACGTTGAAGAAGCTCGGCCAGGAGAAGAGCCTGACGCTGCCGGCGCCGAACGGCTCGGACGTCTCGGTTTCGGCCGGTGCGACCAAGGCGGAGCTCAAGTGGGTGGCAATCGGCGCCGAGCGCTCCTGGACCGAGTCGGGGACCGCCCGGGGCTCGGCTGCGCCCCCAAAACCTGGCCGCTGACGCGCAAGCCGGGGTCGACGGCGGTCGCCCCGGCCGTCTAAGCTCCGCCGCCATGGGGAAGCTTCAGTTACTCGGGGTGATGGCCTGGTTGGCGACGCCGAGCGTCGCGCTCGCGCAGGCGGTTGACGCAGAGAGCAGCAAAGGCGCCGCTGAGCCGAGCGCCGTCGAGAAGGAGCAGGCCGAGGCGGGGACGGCGGACAAGCCGGCGGCCGCGACCAGCGCGGCCCTCGACGACGCCGAGGCCAAGGCCAAGCAGGAGAGCGCCTACGGCCACGGCCGGCAGTTCGGCCTGCGCGCAGGCATCGTCGGCGGCTACCGCATGGTGTTCCGCTACGACGAGTCGCCGCTCTGCAACGAGTACAAGACCGACAAGAGCCTGAAAGACCAGCAGAAGTTCTGCGGCCACGCCTCGCCGCTCGCCGCCGAGGTAGCGGTCAGCTTCGCGCCCGTCGACGCCATCGAGCCGTTCCTGTTCGGGCGCTTTGGGCTTCAGAAGGAAGAGAAGACCGGCACCGACGCGGTGATGGTGGTCGGCGCGGGCTTGCGCGTCTACACGATGGCTGACTCGGCCTTCAAGGTGTTCATCGAGCCCGCCATCGCCGCCGAGCTCGAGGGCGGCACCGCGGACAAGCGGGTCCCCGACCCGACCTACGACCCGCAATACAAGAAGGACGTGCTGTTCCACTTGGCAGCCGGCCCGCAGTACGATTTCGCCAAGATGGTCGGCGTCTACCTGGACGCCGGCATCACCACGGGCATCCTGCGCAGCATCCACTCGAACCTCGAGCTGCAGCTCGGTCTGCAGTTCCGAGCACCCTGATGAGCTCACGACCGTTTCGAGTGCTGGGGGTCCAGCAGATCGCCATCGGCGCCCGGGACAAGAGCGCGCTCCGCAAGCTCTGGCTCGACACGCTCGGGCTGCCGCTGGTCGCCGAGAAGCGCATGGAGCGCGAGAACGTGGATGAGGACATCACCGCCGCGGGCGCTGGCGCCTTCCGCGTGGAGATCGACCTGATGCAGCCCATCGACCCGGAGAAGAAGCCGGCCGTGCACGAGGTCCCGCTCAACCACATCGGGCTCTGGATCGACGACCTGCCCCGTGCGGTCGAGTGGCTCACGGCACAGGGCGTGCGCTTCGCGCCCGGCGGCATCCGCGCCGGCGCCTCGGGTCACGACATCTGCTTCATCCACCCGAAGGGCAACGCGGAGCACCCCATCGGCGGCGAAGGGGTGCTGATCGAGCTGGTGCAGGCGCCGCCAGAAGTGATCGCCGCTTTCGAGGCCGCAGGCGGCTGACTCACGCCCGCGCGCGCAGGCGCTTGCTCAGTGTGTCGATCGCAAAGAACAGCGGAAATCCGAGGGCGGCGAGGGCGACGAATCCCGAGGCCACCGGGCCGGTGCCGATGGCGCGGCAGAGCGGCGGAAAGTACAGCACCGCCCAGGCGAACGCGAGCTCGACGCCGACGCCGACCACGAAGAACGGGTTGGCGAGGAGTCCTCGATCCAGCCCCGAGCGCCGCTCGTAGCGCCGGCCCACCAGGTTGGCGATCTGCACGAAGATCACGCTCACCAAGGTGATCCCCGTCGCCCCCCGGTAGAGCGGATCGCTCGCGTCGGGGATGCTGCCGAAGCGCCAGCCACCGGCGAGGAGCACGGTGAAGAACATGGCCATCGCCCAGAGCGCCTGAATCACGCCCAGGAACAGGTAGCTCCGGAGGAGGAGGGAGCGGCTGAGCAGGCGCCCCCGGGCGCCGCGCGGCGGGCGTTTCATCGCCTCGCCGTCGGGTGGCTCCCGGCCGAGGCCCACGGCGGGGATCAGATCCGTGCCCAGGTCGATGGTCAAGATCTGGATCACCGTCAGACCAAGCGGCACCGGCAACGCCACGTAGGCCAGGAACGGGACGATCTCCGGCACGTTGCTGGCCAACACGTAGCTCGTGAACTTCTGCACGTTGGCGAAGACGGCGCGCCCTTCCTCGATCCCCGCCACGATGCTGGCGAAGTTGTCGTCGAGCAGCACGATCTGCGCGGCCTCGCGCGCGACATCGGTCCCTGCCAGGCCCATCGCGATGCCCACGTCCGCCGCGCGCAACGCCGGCGCGTCGTTCACGCCGTCGCCCGTCATCGCTACGAGCAGCCCCAAGCGCTTGAGCGCGCTGACGATCTTGAGCTTCTGTTCCGGGGTGGTGCGGGCGAACACCCGCACCTCGGCGCCCAGGAGCCGCATCAGCTCGTCCTCGCGCAGCTTCTCCAGGGCCTCGCCGGTCACCACCGCGTCCGCGGGCGACCGCGCCGGCAAGATCCCCGCGCGCTCGGCGATGGCCCGCGCCGTGTCAGGGTGATCGCCGGTGATCAAGATCACTTTCACACCAGCGCCACGACAGCGCGCCACCGCGTCGGGCACCTCTGCACGCAGCGGGTCTTCCAGGCACAGGAACCCGAGCAGCGTGAGCCGGGCCTCGAGGTCGACCTCCGTGTGCCCGACCTCCCCGGGCCCGAGCGATCGCGCGGCGACGGCGATCACGCGGAGACCCCGCGAGGCCAGGCGGTGCACCGTCGCGTCGCACTCGTCGAGGCTCGCGCTGTCGGCTGCGACGTTGCCCGAAGCACGATGGACCTGGGCCAGGTGGGGCCGCACTACCTCCCACGCGCCCTTGATGACGAAGCGCTGCTCGGCCCCGAGCACCACCACGCTGGCCGCCCGGCGGCGAGCCACGTCGAAAGGAAGATGGCGCACGACTTCCGTGGCCAACTCGAGCGGCGCGCCGCCGGAGAGCTCCAGCGCACGCGCCGCGGCCACGTCGAGCGGATCGCCGGTCAAGACGCCCTTCTGCTGGTGAATCTCCGACGCCCCGACGGCAGCTTCGAGCACCCCACGGGCCGATTCACCTTCGAGGGCTTCCCCGCTCGCGGCGTCGACGACCCCGACCACGGTCAGCTCGTTCTTGGTCAAGGTGCCGGTCTTGTCCGTGCAGATCACCTCCACCGCGCCGAGCGCCTCGACGGCGTTCAGGCTCTTGACCAGCACCTTCCGCTTCGCGAGTCGGAGCCCGCCCATGGCCAGGGCCAGGGTCAGCGTCGGCAAGAGCCCTTCGGGGACGTTGGCGACGATGATGCCCAGCATGAACACGATGTTCGTCCAGAGCGGGCGCCCGGAGGCCACGCCGTAGGCAAAGAACCCGAGACCCATCACCACCGCGATCGCCGTCACGACGCGGACGGTGCGACCGACTTCGGTCTCGAGCGGCGTGGGCGGGCGGCGCACCTCGACGCTGAGCGCAGCGATTTTGCCGAACTCGGTGCGCCGCCCAGTCGCGAAGACGACGGCCTCGGCGGATCCGCGAAGCACCGAGCAGCCCGCGAACGCGACGTTCGGCGCGTCCACGAGCCTGCCGCCGGCGGCCGGCTCGTGGGAGAGGGTCTGGTGGCGAGACTCGCCGGTGAGCGGCGCGTTGTTCACCAGGAGCCCGCGCGAAGCGACGACACGCGCGTCCGCAGGGATACGGTCGCCTTCGGAGAGCAAGACGAGATCCCCGAGCACCAGGTCCGCGATGGGCACCCGAAGCTCGCTGCCGCCGCGTCGCACGCTGATCTCCTGGGGCAGGAGCTCGGAGAGCGCCTGCATCGCGCGCTCGGCGCGCAGCTCTTGGGCGAAGCTGAAGAGCGCGTTCAGGAGCGCCACGCCGACCAGCGCCCAGCCGAGCACCGCCATGCCCTCACCGGGCTGCATCTGGTCGGCGACGAAGCAGAGCAGCGCCGACACGTCGAGCAGCAGGGCGAACGGGTTGACGAGCTGCTTGCCGAGACTCCGGAGCCAAGGCAGGCCGGGCGCCGCGCTGAGCACGTTGCGACCGAGCTCGCCGAGGCGCCGCTCGGCCGTGGACGGGTCGAGCCCCGAGCGCGAGCTCGACAAGAGCGCGAACACCTCGTCGACTTCCAGGTTGTGGATCTGCCGCGCTTTCACCGGCCGCTCCGATACACGGCGACGTCGCAGGGAGCGTCGCGCAGCACCTGCTCGATGGGGTTGCCGTAGACGAGCCGATGGGGAAGCGAGCGTTCGGAGGCGCCGAGGCAAATCAAGCGAGCCCGATGCTTGCTGGCGTGGACGAGGATCTCCTTCGGGACGTCGTCGGAGACGACCACGCTCGAATCGAGGGCGAAGCGACGCGCCTGGAGGCCGGCGCGGAGCTCGCTCTCGACGGCGTGCACGAAGCGCCGTCCCTCGCCGAGGAGCCGCTCCGCGGAGCGGGCGTCGAGGGCACGATAGCGCAGGCGGGAGACCTCGCGCACGAAGAGCACGTGCAGGTGGACGAGGCCCGGGTCGAGATGGTCGAGGAGCGGGATGGCTCCCGCCGCGCCGCGCGGATGCCCGGAGAGCGGGAGCAACACGCGCTCCGGGTGCCCCAACGTCCCGGGGTGGACGACTCGGAGCGCCACCACGCCACACGAGGCGCGGGCGAGCAGCTCTGCGCTGACCGTGCGGGCGAGGTAGGCCAGGTTGCGCGGGCGCTGGCGCGTCCCCGCGATGATCATGCCCGACTTTGCGCTGGGGGCGCGGGCGAGGATCAGCTCGGCCACCGACTGTCCCTGCCGAGGCACGAGCTCGACCTCGAGGCTCACCCCAGCCACGCGGCACTCCCCCTCGATGCGCGCGAGGCGGGGCGCGACGACGGGGTCTCCCTCGTGGACGTGGACCAGGCGCAGGCGCTTGCTTGCAGACGCCGCGGCGAAGCGCACCGCGTAGTGCGCCACCCAGTCGCCGTTCAGGCTGCCGTCGTAGGCGAAGAGCAGCAGGGTCCCCTCCCCTTCAGCGCGAGCGGAACACGGCCAAGAGCCGGCGCGCACCCTCCGTCGGCGTGATGGCCCCGCTGCCGACCAGCGCTTCGATCTCGGGGGCCGCCTGCTGCACGACCGGGCTCTCCCAGAGCTCGGCCTCGAGCGTCTCGCGCACCAAGCTCGAGAGCCAGGTCTTCTGTTGCGCCCGCCGCCGCTCGGCGAGCCGTCCGGTCTGCTCGAGGAAGCGCCGGTGCTCTTCCAAGAGCGACCACACCCCGTCCACGCCGCGCGCTTCCAGGGCGCTCAGCGTGGTGACCCGTGGCACCCAGGGCGCATCGTCGCCGCGGAGCAGGCGGAGCGCGCTCTTGTACTCGGCGGCAGTACGCTCCGCGCGGGCAAGGCCCTCGCCGTCGGCCTTGTTGATGGCGATCACGTCCACCAGCTCCAGGATTCCGCGTTTGATGCCCTGAAGCTCGTCGCCAGCGCCGGCCAGCGCCAAGAGCAGGAACGAGTCCACCATGCTGGACACCAGGTGCTCGCTCTGGCCCACCCCCACCGTCTCCACCAGCACCACGTCGAAGCCGGCGGCCTCGCACACCAGGAGCGCCTCGCGCGTATGCCGGGCCACGCCGCCCAGAGCGCCGGCCGCCGGGCTCGGCCGGATGAACGCCTCGTCGCGAGCCGCGAGCCCAGGCATCCGGGTCTTGTCCCCCAGGATGCTCCCGCCGGACACCGCGCTCGACGGATCGACCGCCAGCACGGCGACGCGGCGCCCCGCCTGGATCAGGTAGAGGCCCAGCGCTTCGATGAAGGTGCTCTTGCCGGCACCAGGCACGCCGCTGACGCCGACCCGAGCGGCGTTGCCGGTGGATGGCAGCAGGCGCTCGAGCAGCCGCTGCGCCGCCTCCTGGTGGTCGGCGCGGGTGGACTCGACCAGGGTGATCGCCTTCGCCAGCGCGCGGCGCTCGCGCCCGAGCACGCCTTTCGCCAGCTCCTCGAGCTCCCCGGGAGTCACGCCATCACCGAGCTCTGCGCGACTGGATCACGTCGAGCACCTTGGCAGCCGAGATGGGCACCGGCGTGCCCGGGCCGAACACCGCGGCCACACCCGCCTGCTCGAGCGCCGGGTAGTCCTGCGCGGGGATCACGCCGCCGCACACCACGGCGACGTCTGCGGCGCCGGCGCGACGGAGCTCGGCGATCAGCTCCGGCACCAGCGTCAGGTGCCCTGCGGCCTGGGTCGAGACGCCGATGGCGTGTACGTCGTTCTCCACCGCCTGGCGCGCGACCTCCGCCGGCGTCTGGAACAGGGGGCCGACGTCCACGTCGAAGCCCGCGTCCGCGAACGCCGTGGCGATCAGCTTCGCGCCGCGGTCGTGCCCGTCCTGGCCCATCTTGGCGACCAGGATGCGTGGCCGGCGCCCTTCGGACTTCAGGAACTGCTCGATGCGCTCACGCAACGCCCCCCACTTCGGGTCGCTCTGGTAGTAGCTGCCGTACACGCCGGAGATGCTGCGCGTCTCGGCTTGATGGCGGCCCCAGACGGCCTCCAGCGCCGACGAGATCTCCCCGACGCTGGCCCGCGCGCGAGCGGCGACGATGCTGAGCCCGAGCAGGTTCCCTTGCCCGGACTCGGCGGCCTGGCGGAGCGCGGCGAGCGCGACATCGACTGCCTTGCCGTCACGACTGCTGCGGACCTTCTCGAGCCTGGCGATCTGCGAGGTGCGCACCGCCGTGTTGTCCACCACCCGAACCTCGATGGGCTCCTCGTTCTCGACGCGGTACTCGTTCACGCCGACGATCACGTCGGCGCCACGGTCGATGCGCGCCTGGCGCCGCGCCGCAGCGTCCTCGATGCGCAGCTTGGGCATCCCGGCCTCGACGGCTCGGGTCATGCCACCGAGCGCTTCGACCTCTTCGATCAGACTCGACGCTCTCTGCGCCAAGGCGTGCGTCAGGTGCTCCATGAAGTAGCTACCCGCCCACGGGTCCACCACCTGCGGGATCCCGGTCTCGTGCTGGATCACCAGCTGCGTGTTCCGCGCGATGCGCGCCGCGAAGTCGCTGGGCAGCGCAATGGCCTCGTCGAACGAGTTGGTGTGCAGGCTCTGGGTGCCGCCGAGCACGGCGGCCATGGCCTCGATGGTGGTGCGGATCACGTTGTTGTGCGGGTCCTGCTCGGTCAGGCTGACGCCGCTGGTCTGGCAGTGCGTGCGCAGCATCATCGAGTCCGGCTTCTTGGGCTCGAAGTGCCGCTTCATCAGCGTGGCCCAGAGCAGGCGCGCCGCCCGCAGCTTGGCCACTTCCATGTAGAAGCTCATGCCGATGCCGAAGAAGAAGGACAGTCGCGGCGCGAAGCTGTCGATGTCGAGTCCCTTGCCGAGCGCGGCGCGCACGTACTCGAGGCCGTCGGCGAGCGTGAACGCTAGCTCCAGATCGCAGGTCGCGCCGGCCTCCTGCATGTGATACCCGGAGATCGAGATCGAGTTGAACTTCGGCATCCGCTTCGCCGTGTGCTCGATCACGTCGGCCACGATGCGCATCGAAGGCGCCGGCGGGTAGATGTACGTGTTGCGGACCATGAACTCCTTGAGGATGTCGTTCTGGATGGTCCCGGTGAGCTCGGCCTCGGGGGTCCCCTGTTCCTCGCCGGCCACGACGAACATGGCGAGCACGGGCAAGACCGCGCCGTTCATGGTCATGGACACGCTCATCTCGCGGAGCGGAATGCCGTCGAACAGGATCTTCATGTCCTCGACGGTGTCGATGGCCACGCCGGCCTTGCCGACGTCGCCGACGACCCGCGGGTGATCGCTGTCGTAGCCACGGTGGGTGCAGAGGTCGAAGGCGACGCTGAGGCCCTTCTGCCCGCCGGCCAGGCCACGGCGATAGAAGGCGTTCGACTCTTCGGCGGTGGAGAAGCCGGCGTACTGCCGGATGGTCCAGGGACGGCCGGCGTACATGGTCGCCTTGGGGCCGCGGACGAAGGGGTAGTCGCCGGGGATGGTGTCGGTGAAATCCAGACCTTCGACGTCCCTCCGGGTATAGAGCGGCTTCACGTCGAGGCCTTCGGGCGTGTGCCAGGTCAGGCTCGCCGGGTCCTTGTCGCGGAGCTCGCGCTTGGCGAGCCGTTGCCAGAGCTCGAGGTCGGCAGGGCGCTTGGGATCCATCGAGGAGGCTTCTTACCACCGACTTTTCCAGATCGCTCGGTCCGGCCGATCCTCGTGTAAGATTTGCGGATGCGTGAGCTCTGCTGTTTCGCCTTGGCCCTCGTGCTCCTGGGCTGCGGCTCCAACGACGACGACGGGGGCGGCGGGGGCGCCCCCGGAGGGAGCTGTGACAGCGCGGGCACGAGCCCAGCGGCGTTCGAGTGCAAGATCGTCGAGCTCGTGAACCAGCACCGCGCCGCGGGCGCGACCTGCGGTGGCAACGCGATGCCGCCCGTCGGAAAGCTGACCATGCACTCCACCTTGCGCGCGACGGCCCGTGCTCACGCCGCGGACATGGCGCAGAAGGGCTACTTCGCTCACGACAACCTGGAGGGCAAGTCTCCCTTCGATCGCATGAGCGAGGCCGGTTATCAGTGGAGCACGGCGGGCGAGAACATCGCGGCCGGTAGCCCGACGCCGGAGGGCGCCATGGACCAGTGGATGAAGAGCCCCGGCCACTGCGCGAACATCATGAAGGCCGAGTTCGAGGACATCGGCGTGGGCTACGCGGCGCAAGACGGCAGCAAGTTCACTCACTACTGGGTGCAGAACTTCGGAGCCCAGTAGCGTCGAGTCGCCTCACGAAGCGCTGCGCGACCCGGGTGAAGCCCAGGGAGACGTAGAACTCGTGGGCCTCGCGCCGGTGGTCGCTGCTGGTGAGCTCGAGCCGATCGGCGCTCCAAGCTCGGGCGCGGGCCTCACAGGCCGCGACCAGGAGCCGGCCCACACCGCGGCGGCGCGCTGCCTCCGCCACCACGAACGCGGTGATTCGCGCGATGGGTCGCGCCTCTTGAAGCAGCGGGATCAGGTGCAGGCTGGCCAAGCCCACCGGGGTGCTCCCGATGACGGCGACCAAGCTGACATCCGCCGCCGATGCCGCGAGCTCCGCCAGGCGTTCCCGGACCTCGCTCGGAGTCCGCGAATACCCGAGCTGCCGCAGCAGCTCGGCGAGCGCGTCGTCGTCGCTCGCGTTGGCCTCGCGCACGCGCGGCGCCGGCTCTCGCGTCATCCCGCCGCCCGCATCAGCGCCCGCACTCGCTCGAGCTCCACCGGCTCCGCCACCCTGCCCTCGCGCTTGAGGCTCGTACCGACGATGGCGCCGTCGGCGACGCGCAGCAGCGCGGCGATGGTCGCGGCGCCAGCGCCACTGCCGACCAACAGCGGCCGATCCGGCACCGCCGCGCGAACGCGTTCGAGGCGCTCGAGGCTGGTCGCCTCACCCGTGCCGCTGCCGGTCACGATCAGGCCGTCGGCGAGCCCGCGGTACGCCGTGTCCTTCGCGCTCTGGACCAGGTCGAACCCGGCCGGCGGCGTCGCGTGCTTGACGGCGACGTCAGCCAGGATCTCCACGCTCGCACCGCTCGCCGCACGCTCGCGCAGGGTCTCGTGCGCGCGCCCCTCGATGCTCCCTTGATCGGTGAGCATGACCCCCGTGTGCACGTTCACGCGGATGAAGTCGGCGCCGATGGCGGCGGCGATGGCCAGCGCAGCTCGGGCGTCGTTGCGCAGCACGTTCACGCCGAGGAGCGGTTCGGCGCCGACCGCGACGCGCAGCCGTTCGCCGAGCACGGCCATCTCGGCGATGGTGGCCGCCGGGACGCGATCGCCGAAGAACGGGGCGTCGCCGAAGTTCTCGACCACGAACCCGTCGAGCCCGCCGCTCATCAGAGCCTCCGCGTCGGCGAGGGCTCGCCCGAGCACTGCCCCGCGGCTCTCGAAGCGCGGGCTGCCGGGCAGCGGCAAGAGGTGGATCACGCCGAGCAGGACCTTGTCGCCGGCGCGAGCCCGAGCGCCGATCGAACGCGTCATATCCCGACTCGCTCGAGCACCGCGTCCAGCGTCTCGGACAGCCCGCCCAGCGCTGCGTCCTCGACGAATCGGCGTTCGTAGTCGGGTGTGGTCTCGCCCACGATCAGGTGGATGGAGACGCCCAAGTGGAACGGCATCGCCAGGTCCAGCTCGTAGATGTCTCCGACCAGGAGTGTGCGCTCCGGACGCGTGCCGGTCTGATCCCAGATCCCGCGCAAGACTTCGTAATAACGCCCCCGACGCAGGTAGACCGGACGCGGCAGGCCAGCGAGCGCCTGCGTCTCGGGCAAACCGGCGAACGTGCCGTCGACGCCCACGGGCTCCTCGATGAACGCCTTCCTCGCGTTGCCGCGCACCGTGGGCAGCCGGGCCGCGGCCGGGAGCAGGGAGCGAACCTTGCGTGTCACCGCCTCCGTTCCGGAGTTGGTGACGACGTAGACGGGCACGCCGGTGTCCAGCAGGCGCTCGAGCACGAGCTTCGCCCCGGGACGAAACACCGTCGCCGAACGCTCGTAGCTCTGCCCATACAGCTCGGAGAGCGCCCGCTCTCGCTCGGCCGGATCGAGGTAGGCGCCGAAGCGGTCCATGAGCATGCGCGCCACCGTGGTCGAACGGATGTAGGGATCCGCGTTGCCCGGGGCGACCAGCTTGCCCTGGAACAGCCAGCCGTACTCCGCTGGTCGCGCGCGCACCGTAGCCTCGCACTCGCTCCAATCCGCGGCGATGTCGCGCCCCAGGCGCTCGGCCAGATCGGCGCGGTAAGCCTCGACGAAGGGCGCGCCCTCTTCCTCGGCGAGGGTGAACGTTCCGTCGAAATCCAGGAGCACGCAGTCGAAGCGCATGGCGCGTGAGGGCGCAGCCTAGCACTGCCGGAAATCCGGCGGAAATACCTGCTCGTCGATAGTCCGCCCGCCGCAGCCGGACGGGGGGCATGATCGCCTCGGCATGCCTCTCTTCGGCCGCTCCGACGGGGATCTGGTCAAGGACCTGCCGCCCGTGCGCCGGATGATCCCCTACCTGATGCGCTCGCGCACCGGCGCGGTCGTGTTCCACGACACGGTGTACGAGATCGGGCGCGCGCGCGCCTGGGTCGAAGCGTTCAACGCCGCGCGGCCCGAGCGCCCCAAGGCGACGCTGTTCCACCTGCTCATCTGGGCCGCTGCGCGCGCGCTGCACGCGCGTCCCGGCCTGAACCGCTTCGTCTCGGGCTCGCGGGTCTATCAGCGTCGCGAGGTCAGCATCTCGTTCGCCGCCAAGCGCGGGTTCTCCGACGACGAGCCGATCGTCACGCGCAAGCACGGCTTCGCGGAGGGAGTGTCCTTCGCAGACACGGTGGAGCGCCTCACCAGCGGCGTGCGCGACGTGCGCGCCGGCAAGCAAGACCGCGCGGACAAGGAGATGAAGCTCGCCCTGATCCTGCCGGGCTTCTTGCTGTCACTGGCGGTCCGCCTGCTCATCTGGCTCGACCACGTGAACCTCTTGCCAGTCTCGATGATCCGCCCGGATCCGATGTTCGCCAGCTTGTTCTTGGCCAACCTGGGCTCCGTGGGCCTGGACCGCGTGTCGCATCACCTCTACGACTACGGCAACGTCAGCTTGTTCGGCGCCATGGGCACGAGCGGCCCGCGAGTAGTGGTCGGGGAGGACGAACAGCCGGCGGTGCGCGACACCGTGGAGATCCGCTGGAGCTTCGACGAGCGCATCAACGACGGCTTCTACTGCGCAGCGTCGCTCGGGCTGGTCAAAGAGGTCTTCGAAGATCCGGAGCGGATCTTGGGCGATCCCGCCGCAGTCACCCCGTCCTGAGCTCAAACGTCCAGCGCCTCGGCCTGGTCCGCCCGGTCCATGATGAAGTGGAAGCGCGCCTGCGGGTCCTTGCCCATCAGCTCGTTGACGACGCGGTCGGTGGCGAGCGCGTCGGCCACGTCGATCTTCATCAGCCGGCGCGTCTTCGGGTTCAGCGTGGTCTCCCAGAGCACCTTGGGCATCATCTCGCCCAGGCCCTTGAAGCGCGTGATCTCGGGCCGAGCGTTGCCCCGAGCCTTCTCCTTCAGGATACGCTCCTTGTCCGCGTCGTCGGCGGCCCAGTGCGTCTCCTTGCCGATGTCGATGCGGTAGAGCGGCGGCACGGCCACGAACAATCTGCCTTGACGGATCAGCTCCGGCAGGTGGCGGTAGAAAAAGGTCAGGAGCAGCGTGGTGATGTGGTGCCCGTCGCTGTCGGCGTCGGCGAGCAGCACGACGCGCTCGTAGCGCAGGCGGCCGATGTCGAAGCTCTGCCCGACGCCACAGCCCAGGGCGGTGACGAGATCGGCGATCTCCTTGTTCTCCATCACCTTGCCCAGGGCCATGCCCTCCGTGTTGAGCACCTTGCCGCGGAGCGGGAGCACGGCCTGCGTATTGCGGTCCCGCCCCTGCTTGGCGCTGCCGCCGGCGCTGTCGCCCTCCACGATGAAGAGCTCGGTGTCCCGCCGGTCACTCGCGCTACAGTCGCTGAGCTTGCCCGGCAGCATCGTGCGCCCGCTGGTCGCAGTCTTGCGCGTGACGGCCTGACTGGCCGCGCGCGACGCCTCGCGGGCCCGGGCGGCCAGGATGATGCGAGCCACGATCTGCTCGGCCGTGCTGCGGTTCTGGTTCAGCCACTGCTCCAGCGACGGACGCACGGCGCCGTCCACCGCGGCCTGCACCTCGGGGTTGTTGAGCCGGTCCTTGGTCTGGCCCTGGAACTGCGGATCGGACACGAACACGCTGAGCACGCCGGTCAGGCCCTCCCGGATGTCTTCGGCGCTGAGCGTGACGCCACGCGGCGTCAGGTTGTGCGTCTCGATGTAGTTGCGCACGGCCTTCACCATGCCGGAGCGGAAGCCCATCTCGTGAGTGCCGCCGGAGCCGGTCGGGATCCCGTTCACGTAGCTCTTGAGCTGCTCCTCCGTGGACTCGGTCCACTGGAACGCGAGCTCGAGCCTGAGCCCATTGTCCCGGAACAAGGAGAAGGGCTGCTCGTGCACGGCACGCGCCCCACGCTCCCTGACGATGCGGGTCAGGAACTCCGCGATGCCCTCCGGGTGGTGGAAGGACTCCTTCGTGCCGTGGGTCTCGTCGGCGAAGCTGACCGTGAGGCCTTTGTGCAGGTAGCTCGCGATTTCGAGCCGCTCGCGCATCAGCTCGGGGGAGAAGTCCGTCTTGGGGAAGATCTCGGGATCCGGGCGGAAGAACACGGTGGTGCCGCTACCCCGAGCCTTGCCGACCTTGGTCAACTTGCCGACGGGCTTGCCACCCTGGAACTCCATACGGTGCTCGGCGCCGTCGCGCTTGACGGTGGCGACCAGGCGCGCCGAGAGCGCGTTCACGACGCTGGCGCCGACGCCGTGCAGGCCGCCGGCCGTCTTGTAGCTGTCGTGCTCGAACTTCCCGCCCGCGTGCAGGGTGCAGAAGATGATCTCCAGCGCCGTCTTCTTGTGCTTCGGGTGAACGTCCACCGGCACGCCGCGGCCGTCGTCGCTCACCGTGACGCTCTGCCCGTCCTTGTGCAACGTCACCGTGATCTGGCTGGCGAAGCCGTTCATCGCCTCGTCTACCGAGTTGTCGACGATCTCCCAGACCAAGTGGTGCAGTCCGGCGCTGCCGACGCCGCCGATGTACATGCCGGGGCGCTTGCGAACGGGCTCGAGGCCCTCGAGCACCGTGATGTCCTTGGCGGAGTAGGTCGGCATGCGCGTCAGCCGCTCCCTTCTTCGAACGTGGGTGGCGCCGGCGGGGGCTGGAAGACGGGCTCGAGCAGCGCACCGCGCTTCATCACCTCGCGGCCCTTGCCCCCGCGGCTCGAGAGCTCGTACTTGCTGGGCGAGATCTTCTGCTCGCCGCCCAGGCTCGTCTTCATCACCAGACCCTCGCTGTCCTCGTCCACGGCGCGGAAACCGACGAGCTTGTCGCCCTTGTCGAGCTTGATCAGGAGCACGCCCTTGCCCGGCCCCGAGAGGTAGTTGACCTCCTCGACTTTGCACAAGAGCGCGCGCCGCGCGGCCGTCGCCGCCACCAGGGTCTCGTCGCCGTGGACGGCGTAGACACCCACCACGGTGGCGTCCCCGGCCGGCTTGGCGAAGCGGCGGCCGGCCCGAGTGCTGGGCTCGACGAACGGCGACAGGCCGAAGGAGAGCACGTAGCCGTCGCTGGTGGCCGCGCAGGCGTAGGTGGCCGGAAAGTAGCCTTCCTTCTCCGCGATGTCCCCGGTAAGGCGCGGGTCGAGGGAGAACATGGCCACGATGCTCTCGCGGTCCTTGAGCTTGAACAGCTTCTGGATGGGCTCGCCGTAGCCGGTGGTCGCCGGCACGTCGGCGATGCGCGCGGTGTACACCGTGCCGAAGCTGGAGAAGAACGCCACCGTCGCCCGGGTCGAGCCCGCGACGCACGCCAGCACCTGGTCGCCTTCCCGGACGCGCGTCGCGCTCGGGTCCTTGATCTCCTTCTGGCGCTTCACCCAACCGTCGCGGGTGATGAGCACGTGGTTGTCCTCCGCGATGATCAGGTCTTCCGCCGTGAGCTCCGGCTCCGCCGCCACCTCTTCGATGATGGTGCGGCGCTTGGAGGCCTTGCCGAACGTCGCCGAGACCTGCTCCAGCTCCTTCCTCACGATGGCCCAGCGCCCGCGGCTCTCGGCTTCGTTCAGGAGCTTCTTGATCTCGCGGACGCGCTTCTGCTTGTCCTTGAGCTCGTTCTCGATGACCAGGATCTCCAGGCGCGCCAGCCGGTAGAGCTTGAGCTCGAGGATTGCGTCGGTCTGCTCCGCGTCGAGCTTGAAGCGCGCCATGATCTTCTGCGCGGCGTCGGACTTTCCCTCGCTCTTGCGGATGATGCGCAAGATCTCGTCGAGAGCGTCGAAGATCGCGGCGAAGCCCTCGAGGATGTGGATGCGGCGCTCGAGCGCCTCGAGCTCGTGGCCGAGGCGCCGAGTCACCACCTCCAGCCGAAAGTGCAGGAAGTGCCAGAGGATCTGCGCCAGATCCAGCCGCTCCGGCCGGCCCACCTCGGGATTTTCGGTGGGCACCAGGCAGGTGAGGTTGACCGCGAAGTTCGTCTGGAGCGGCGTCTGCTTGTACAGGTAGGCGAGCGCCTTGTGCTCGTCGGCGTCGCGCTTGAGCACGAGCTCGATGCAGACGTCGTCGGTCGAGACGTCGCGTACGTCGGTGATCAGCGGCATCTTCCGGCTGGTCACCACCTCGGCGATGCGCTCCACCAGCTGCGCCTTGTTCACCGCATACGGGATGCTGGTGATGAAGAGCCTCTTCTCACCGCGGGTCACGGGGCCGAGCTTCCAGGTACCGCGCACCTTGATCGTGCCCTGCCCGGTCTCGTAGATCTGCTTGATCTCCTCGGTGCTCGAGACGATCTGCCCCCCGGTGGGGAAATCCGGACCCTTGATGGTGCGGCACAGCTCCCGTGCGCTCAGCGTCTTCTTCTCGACCAGAGCGTCCAGGAGCCGGATGGCGCCGGCGCACACCTCTTCCAGGTTGTGCGGGGGGATGTTGGTGGCCATGCCCACGGCGATGCCGGTGGCGCCGTTGACCAGCATGACCGGCACCTTCGCCGGCAGGACGACCGGCTCTTCCTTGGTCCCGTCGTAGTTCGGGCGGAAGTGTACGGTGCTCTGCTCGAGCTCGCCGAGCAGCTCCGACGAGATGGCCGTGAGCCGGCACTCGGTGTAGCGCATCGCCGCAGCCGGATCGCCGTCGAGCGAGCCGAAATTGCCGCTGCCGTCCACCAGCGGCTCGCGCAGCGAGAAGGGCTGCGCCATGCGCACCAGCGCGTCGTAGATGGCCGCGTCACCGTGCGGGTGGTAGTTGCCCATCACGTCGCCGACGACCTTGGCGCACTTGCGGTGCTTGGCGTCGTGGGTGATGCGCTGCTGCCACATCGTGTACAGGATGCGCCGCTGCACCGGCTTCATGCCGTCGCGCACGTCCGGGAGCGCGCGGGCGGTGATGACGCTGAGCGCGTAGCTCAGGTACTTCTCCTGCGCGACCTCGTGGAGCGGCGCGTGCTCCTCCGGCCGCGAGAGTCCCAGCTCGAGCTGGCCGCCGCGACCGCGACCGCGACGCGGGGGCTCGCCGCCGGTTTTTCCTGATTTTCTCCGGGTCGCCACCGCGACGACGCTGCTAGCCCGTTCAGCGCGAGGCTGTCAACCCCCGCGCTTCCTCTCGCGCAGGATCCGCTCGAGTACCTGCTGGGCGCGGGCCGCGATGGCGTCGGCGTGGCGGCTCGACTCGGCCGACCGAGCCAGGCCCGCGAGGACCAGGCAGATGGGCACCCGCTCGCCGAGGCGAACCGGGACCGCGTACAGCTCGCGGGCTCCGACCCAGCTCCGCAGCTCGCGGTGCAGCTCATCGTCGGGGAGGCGACCCAAGAAGTGGCCGTGCGCTTCTGCTGCCGCGACGATCGATTGGCGTGCCGCAGGGAGCCACAGGCCGAGCGCTGCCGGGTCCGGCGGCTCGGCGGCGCGCGCCTCGTGCCCCTTGCCCCGCGCGGCCAGCACGAGCACACGCTCGGCCAAGGGCCCGGCGATCACGGACATCTGCTGCACCAGGTCGTCTGCGCTCTCCGCGCGGTCGAGGAGCGAAAGATCCGGTTCGCGGGGAAGGGCGCGGGGGGCGGGCTCGGGCGGCGGCGGGACCTTGGAACGAACCAGGCCGATGACCTCGGTGCCGGTCTCGTCCAAGCCGAGCGGCATGCTCTCTCGCGTCGAGCCGACTCCCGGGTTGGTGTCCACGCGCGAGCGAGCGGGCTCGATCGAGCGACGAACCAGCGGAATGGGCGGCCAGCTCTGGTGCTCGCTCGGGCTCTCGGCCGGGCGCCCTTCGGCAGTGACGCGGTAGGCTTGCCGAAACGCCGGGGACGACTCGCGCCGCACCACGCGGGTGCCGAACGCCGGCGTCCGCGTGCTCCTGACGGCGGCCCGATCGCGCTCGTCCAGCCAGCGGTCCAGCGCCAGCAAGAGCTCGCCGAGCGGAGCCCGCACGATGGAGACCGGTGCCCCCAGTTGGTGTGACAGCTCGATGCCGACCGCAGGATCGAACGGATCGACCGCAGCGACCTCGACGGTCCCGGCAGGCGAGCGCCCGATCGGCACCGCCAGCAGGCGCTCGCACATACCGGTCGGCAGGTGCTCGCTCAGCTCGAGCGAGACGCTGACCGTCGACAGGACCGGGCCGCGCGCGCGCCCGAGCTCGCGGTCCACGAGATCGGCCGTGTCCGGGCCGCGCGTGACCAGCGCCTGCACGAAGGGCACGCCGAGCGCCACGGCATCCGTGAGCGCCGCGTAGATCTCCTCCGCCGGCACGACGCCGGTTTCCAGCAGACGACGCGCCAGCTCCGCGCTCACACCCCCGAGCGAACACCGACGAACCCCAGGCCGCAACTGGGTCGCGCTCAGTCCTTGAACTGGAACACGACCTCGGTCTGGCGGATCAGGCCGAGCTCGTCGCGCGCCACCCGCTCGACCGCCGCAGGATCGTCCTTGATGCGCTTCACCTGGGCCCTAAGCTCGGTGATTTGCTGGCTCAGCCGCGAGATCTCCTCGTCGGCCTTGGCGCGCTCCTGGCGCAGCGCGCTGAGCCTCCCGAGCCCGGTCGGGGACAGGATCAGCACGGGAACCGCGACCACGGCCACCACCAGGATGGCGAGCGGCAGGACCCGCTCGAGCAGGACGGCTCGCGAAGACACGCGCACGAGCCTTCTCACGAGCCGCCGCACCGGTCCAGAAAGCGGGGTCGGAGACCCCTCCCCGACGCGCCGCGGCACGCCATTTTCTTTCGCTCTTCCGCGTGCTTTTCCCTGCGGGCTTTGGCTATCATGCCCCGCCGCCGGCCGGGTCCCCCGGACGCTCTGGGACGGACGACACCGCGGCGCACGGGACGGACATGGAGACGGACATCCTTCGAGCAGAGCTGGAACGAACCTTCGAGCTGGACGAGCTCCTGAACCTGAGTCGTAACGTGCTCGGCTTCGATCCCGAAGTCGTGGGCGGAGCGGCCGCCAAGGGCTCCTTCGCCAACGCGCTGACCCAGCACTGCGTCGAGGCCGACGCCGTTGAAGCGCTGTGCGACGCCCTGTTGGCCTCGAAGCCGGACGTGAACGCCAAGATCGCCACCATTCGGCTCAGCGGTCTGCCGTTCGACGAGGAGCTGCGACCGGGGCAGGCGCTCGGCGACTACACCATCGTGCGCAAGCTCGGCGAGGGCAGGCTCGCGCTCACCTACCTAGCCAAGGGCGCCGACGGCGAATACAGGCTACGGGTGCTGCGCCGAGAAGCGACGCGAGATCGGCGCGGCCTCCACCGGTTTCTGACCGTCAGTCGCCTGATCGGCACCATCTCCCACCCGGGCTTGCCCAAGCGCCTGACCGCCGGTCAGGTCGACGACCGCTTCCTGGTCGCGCACGAATTCGTGGACGCGCAGCCGCTCTCGGTACGGATCTCACGGACTGGGCCGATGCACATCAACGAAGCGCGCCCGCTCCTGCGCGCGGTGCTCGAGGCGCTCCGCGCCATCCACGACCGCCGCCTGGCGCACGGCGACCTGCGCCTGGAAAACCTGCTGGTCCATCGCAACGCCGACGGCTCGCAGCAACCGATCTTGGTGGACGCGGGCTCCGACCGGTTGCGCGCCCGCGCGCGCGTGCAGAGCGCCGGACAGACCGAGCTGTTCTCGACCGTGGGCTCGCCGAAGTCGGTAGCGCCCGAGCAGATCCGCGGCATCCCCGCCGATCCCCGCAGCGACGTCTACTCGTTCGGCTGCGTGCTCCACGAGATCTTGTGCGGCAAGCCGGTGTTCGGCGGACCGACGGCGATCCACGCCGCGATCGGTCACCTCACCGAGGCGCCGCCGGCGCCGAGCAGCGTGGCCCCACGCGGCTGGGTCACGAAGGAGATCGACGACTGGGTCAAGTCGATGCTCGACAAGGAGCCGGAGAAGCGGCCGAAGAACGCCGGCGCGCTGCTCGAGGCGCTGGAGACCATGGGCCGCTCTGCCGTCGCCAAGAAAGAGTCCAAGCTCTCCGACGCGGAGCTCGACAAGCGCGTCGAAGCCCTGGTCGCCGATCCCGCGGACGGAGACGCGGCGGTGGCGCTCGAGGCCGCGGTCGAGGAGGGCGCCGATGCCGCGCGAGTCGCCGAAGCCTTCAGCATGGCCGCCGACGGCATCGAGGTCGGAGACGACAAGAAGAAGCGCGAGACCAAGAAGAGCCTGCTCTTCCGCGCGGCGCGCCTGTTCGAGTACCAGGCCAAGGATCTGGAGAAGGCCGAGCAGATGTACACCTGGCTGGTCGATCTCGACCCGGCCGACGACATCGCCGTCACCGCGCTCGAAGACGTGCGCAAGCAGCTCGGCAAATACGAAGAGCTGATCGAGATGTTGCTCACTCGCACCGAGAAGGCGGAGAGCCGCACCGAGCGCGCCCGCGCCTACGCCGAGATCGGGCGGCTCTACGTCGCCGAGCTCGACGATCCCGAGCAAGCCATCGTGGCCTACACCCAGGCCTTCTGCGAGGACCCCAGCCAGGCGAGCTACGTCGAGGAGATCGATCGCCTCGCCGGCACCAAGACCGAGCGCTGGAACGACGTGCTCGCGACCGCCGCGCAGACGGCGACCAGCGACATCCCGCAGGAGACGAAGAACCCGCTGCTCACGCGCATGGGCCGCTGGTACACCGAGAAGCTGACTCGTCCCGACCTGGCGCTGCCTTGCTACCAGGCGGTGATTGCCAGCGACCCGGCCAGCGACGCCGCCCTCGAGGGTATGACCCAGATCTACCGCAAGGCCCAGCAGTGGCCGGAGCTGGTGATGGTGCTCGCCAGGCGCGCGGACGGCGCGGTCACGCCCGCCCGAGCCCGCGACCTCCGGGCGGAGGCCGCCGAGATCCTGGAGCTCCAGCTCAGCGACACGGGGCGCGCGCGCGACCTCTACGAGCAGGTGCTGGCCGAGGACCCCGGGCACGCGAAGGCGAACGAGGCGCTGGCGCGGATCTACGAGCGCACCGGCGACTTCGCTGGCTACGTCAAGCTCCTCGAGCGCCGGGCCGAGGCGCTCCGGGGCGAGGAGCGGCTGAAGGTCCTGTGCCGCATCGCGGACGTGTACGAGGACCACCTCAAAGACGAAGCCGAGGCCATGCGTCGACTCGACGCGGTCCTCGGCGAGGACCCGAAGAACCTCGACGCGCTGAGGGCGCTCGACCGTCTCTACAGCAAGAACGGGCGCTTCCAGGACTTGCTCGAGAACCTGCACGCGCAGCTCGCGCTGGCCGCCACGCCGCGCCAGAAGATCACGCTCTGGGAGCGCATCGCCGGCATCCACGACGAGGAGTTCTTGAACCACGCGAAGGCCGCCGAAGCCTGGGAGCAAGTCCTGGCGGTGGACAACGTCCACGAAGCCGCGCTCTCGGCCCTCGGGCGCCACTACCGCGCGCTCGACCGCTGGGAAGACGTCGCCGCGCTGATGGAGAAGCAGCTCAAGCTCGCCGCCGAGCCGGAGCGCCAGCTCGAGCTCTGGCTCGGGCTGGCTCGCGTGCTCATGGATCAGATCGGGAACCCCGAGCGTGCGACGCGGGCGTACGAGCACGTCTTGACCCTCAACCCCGAGCACCCCGGCGCGCTCGAGGCGCTGGCGCGCATCCGCGAGACGTCGGGCGACGCTGACGCGGCGCTGGCAGCCATCGAAGCGCTGGCGGAGAAGGCAGCCAGCAAGGAGGCACGAGCCGAGCAATACGTGCGCGCGGCCAAGCTGCTCGAGGGCCGCGGCGACCGCGACGGCGCCATCGAGCGCTACAAGCTCGCGCTCGACGCGAACCCGAGGGACGCCGGGGCGTCCGCCGCGCTGCGCGGCGCGTACCTGTCGCGCGGCGACGTCAACGCGGCCATCCAGCTCCTCGACCGCGAGATCAACGAGACCGACGGCGAGCGCGCCAAGGCCAAGCTGGCCGGAGAGATGGCCGTCTTGTTCCGCGACCGACTGAAGGACGACAAGCGCGCGGAGGAGAGCGCCAAGCGCGCCATCTCTTTCGACCCGACGAACCTCCAGGGCTTGATGGTCCTGGGTGACCTCGCCTTCGAGAGCAAGCGCTTCCTGGAGGCCGCCAAACACTTCGGTCTGATCGCCGAGCGCGCAGACTCGCTGGACAAGAAAGACGCCACTCGCATCCTGGTCCACTACGTGGACGCCTTGAGCCAGACGGGCTCCACCGAGCAGGCGCTGGCGCCGATGGACACCTTGGTGCGCATCGCGCCGGACGACGCCGACGCCATCGGCCGCGTCGCCGCCGTGACCTTCGAGCACGGCTCGCCGGGCCGGGCCGCGGAGCTCTACAAGGACCTGCTCGAGCGCTTCGGCAAGCAGCAGAAGGGCAAGGATCGCGCCCTCAGCCTGTACCGCCTCGGCGAATCGCTGCGCCGCGCCCACGACCTGGACGGCGCGCTCGGCCCGCTCGAAGAGGCCGCCGAGCTCGACCCGTCGCTGCCGGCTCCGCTCGAGTCCCTGGCGAAGTACTGGGAGACCAAGGAGGACTGGGAGAAGGTCCTGAAGGTCAAGAACCGTCACCTCGATCTCGCGACGGGCGAGGAGCGCGTGCAGATCCTGCTCGACATGGGCGACATCGCCGCGACCAAGCTCAACGACCGCACCCGCGCGGCGAAGAGCTACGTCGCCGCGCTCGAGGACAAGCCCGACGACCGGCGGCTGCTCACCAAGCTGATGCAGCTCTACAGCGAAGAGAAGGACTGGGGGAAGCTGGTCGACGTCGTGCTGCGTCTGGCCGATTTCGTCGAGGAGCCCAAGCAGCGGGTGAAGTACCTGCACACGGCAGCGGTCGTGTGCGCGCGCCAGATGGGCGACGTCGATCGCGCGCTCGAGCTCTACCAACGCGTGCTGGAGGTCGAGCCCAAGCTCGAGAAGGCGCTCAACGAGGCCACCGAGCTGCGCCGCGAGAAGGGCGACTACGAAGGGGTCGAGCGCCTGCTCCAGCGCAAGCTCGAGATGGCGACGGCCGACAAGGACCGGAACGCGATGCTGGCCACCTTCTCGGAGCTCGCGGAGCTGTACGAGAAGAACCTGGGCTGGATGGACCGAGCCATCGACGCCTACGAGGCGGCGCAGACTCTGGAGCCGGAGAACGCCGCGCGCCAGACCAAGCTCGCCGAGCTGTACGGCTCCGATCCCAAGAAGTACCTCGACAAAGCCGTCGCGGCGCAGCAGGTCATCTTGCGCCAGAACCCGTATCGCCCCGAGATCTACAAGGCGATGCGCAAGCTCTACACCGAGGTGAAGGACGCCGATGCCGCTTGGGCGCTGTGCCAGGCGCTCTACGTGTTGAACCTCGCCGAGCCGGACGAGGAGCGCTTCTTCAAGCGCATGCGCCCCGAGACAGCCGCGCCGGCGCAGGCCGCGCTCACCGACGACGACTGGCTCGTGCACCTGATGCACGCCGACGCCGACCCGCTCCTGACCAGCGTGTTCGCGCTGATCGAGCCGGCGGTCATCGCGGCCCGCGGCCAGCACTTCGAAGCCCTGGGCTTCGATCGCCGCTACGCCATCGACCTGGCTCGACACCCCTACCCGATGAGCCAGACGTTGTTCTACGCCTGCGGCGTGCTCGGCATGGAGCCACCGCCCACCTTCCAGAACAACAACGACCCCGGTGGGCTGTCCTACCTGCACGCCTACCAGCCGTCGGTCGTGCTCGGCATGGCCGCGCTCTCCGCGGACGTGCCGCCGCAGGCCGCGGCCTTCATCGCGGCGCGCCACATCAGCTACTTCCGCCCTGGAATGTACGTGCGGCACCTGGTGCCGAGCGGCACGGGATTGAAGGCCTGGCTGTTCGCCGCAATCAAGATGATCGCGCCGCAGTTCCCCGTGGCAGCCGAGATGGAAGGACCGGTCACCGAGGCGCGCCAGGCCCTGGAGCGCAGCCTGCACGGCCAGGCCAAGGACCAGCTGGCGCGCATCGTCGCCAAGCTCATCCAGTCGGGCGGCGCCCTGGACCTGAAGAAGTGGCTGGGCGGCATCGACATGACCGCCGACCGCGCCGGCTTCGTCTGCGCGCACGATCTGGAGACCGCCGTCGAGATCATCAAGGCCAGCGACGAGAGCTCGAGCGCCGTGCCACAGCAGGAGCGCATGAAGGAGCTGGTGCTCTACAGCGTCAGCGAGCCTTACTTCAAGCTGCGGAAGAAGCTCCGCATCTCGGTCGATTCCTGAGCGCTCCGCCGGCCTCCCGCCGAAGCTGCACGGAGATTTGCGCCACGGCGCCACGGCGCGACGAACGCCACGACAGCAGAAGATTCTTCACTTCACTCCGGAGCTCGCGCATGCGCCGTGCACGGAGATTTGCGCCACGGCGCCACGAACGCCACGACAGCAGAAGATTCTTCACTTCTCTCCAGAGCTCGCGCACGCGCCGTGCACGGAGATTCGCGCCACGGCGCCACGAACGCCACGAACGCCACGACAGCAGAAGATTCTTCACTTCTCTCCAGAGCTCGCGCACGCGCCGTGCACGGAGATTCGCGTCACGGCGCCACGAACGCCACGAACGCCACGACGGCAGAAGAGCTCTCGATTTTCTCCCGAGCAGAGGCACCCGCCGACGCAGCGCTCGGTCCGCCGCGGCGGCGGGACTTGCGCTAGTGCCGCCCTCGCCCGAACGGCCGAGGCCAAACTCTCTTCTTCGTGGCGCCGTGGCGCCGTGGCGTCCGTGGCGCAAAGATCTCGAGTTCGCTCGACGCTTCAGGAAGCACGCGCCCCGACCCGCGCGAAGCACAAACCCAAACTCCTTCTTCTTCGTGGCGCCGTGGCGTTCGTGGCGCAAAGATCTCGAGTTCGCTCGACGCTTCAGGAAGCACGCGCCCCGACCCGCGCGAAGCACAAACCCAAACTTCTCTTCGTGGCGCCGTGGCGCTCGTGGCGCCAAATCACAGGTTGGAGATCGACGCTTCAGGGCTCCGCCAGATTAGTTCGCGCCGCCCGAGAAGCCCCGCACGCCGCGCGGGTTCTGCGCCCCGCCCGCCGAGCCGAGCGGGGCCGGCTGGGCGTCCAGCTTGCCGAGCGGCCCGGTGAGCCGGAAGGCGTAGAAACCGTCGGGGCGCTTCGCGCGCTGGTTCTTCGGATCGAGATCGAAGAGTCCCGGCAGGGACGAGCCCGGCTCGCCGAACAGCGCCTTGGTGGTGTCGTTCTTCGCCTTGAACTTGTCGGCGAATTTGAAGCGCAGCGACAGCTCCGCCAGGCTCGTGTCCAGAGGTTCGCGCAGGCGGATGCTGCCGTCGGCGGCGAGCTCCACGTCGTTGCCGCTCGCGGCGAGCTTCTCCAGCTTGAGCCGGCCTTCCGTGGCCTCGGCGACCAGCGAGAGCTCCCCGGCCTCCACCTTCGGCAGCGCGATGGTGTTGCGGATCTTGGCCTTTCCGTCGCCGAAGGCCAGGTCAAGGATCTTGAGATCGATCTTGCCCTCGGCCTTGGAGAGCTTCGCCTCCGGCATGCGCAGGTCGATGGTCCCGCTGAGCTTGCCTTCGAGGGGCAAGCCGACCATCTCGCGGAGCAAGGGCAGGTCCCCGACGTTCACGCCGTCGAGCTCGAGGAAGAAGCTCCGCGCGCCGTCGGCGTCCGAGGTCTTGCCGCTCAGGCTGCCGCCGAAGGCCTCGCCACCGAAGCCCACCTGAAGCGTGCCGAACAGCAGGCGGAAGAGCGAGACTCGCAGGTGGATGTCGTCCACCGTCACCACGCGCCCCTCCTCTTGCTTGCCGTCCTCCCCCGCTGGCCCGGGCGCGCCGTGCAGCTTCACGCCCTGCGCTTCGACGCCGGAGATCCAGTAGCCGCTCATCGAGTCGATCTCGAGGCGCGTGCCGGCACCCGCGGGTTGGCGTGCGTTGAACTCCGCGACCAGGCGCTCCTTCAGCCGATCGTAGGGGAAGGAGAGCAGCAGGAAGCCGATCAGGGCCCCGAAGTAGAACGAGGGGTAGAGCACCCCCTTCAGGATCTTCTTGCCACCCGGGCTCATGGCACCGCCCCCTTGTCCTTCTCGGGCTTCGCGTCCTTCTTCTTGTCCTCCGCCTTGCGGTCGAAGGCGCTGACGATCATCTCGACGTCGTAGGAGTCCGGCTCGGTGGCGCGCTTCCTGATATTGAGCCTCGACACGCTGGCGGGGTGCCCCGACTGCGCGATCTTCTCCATGAACTTCACCAGGTTGAGCATGCCCACCTTGCGCAGCACGATCTTGGTCGAGCGCTCCTCGAAGCGCTTGCCGTGCGGCACCACGGCACGGTCTTGGCTCTCCGGGATCTCGATCTGCGACTGGCTCGCCAGCTTCTCCAGGAACGAGGCCAAGGGCGGCGTCACGTTGGCGTAGCGCTGAGCGATGTCCTTCCTCTCCTTGTCGCGCGTGGCGATCACGGCGCGGCTGGCCTGGATCGAGCTCACGGACTCGCGCAGCGCGTCGTTGTGCGCGCGCTTCTGGCCGAGCACCGCGGCGACGCCCGCGGGCAACGCCAGGAGCAGAAGCGCCGCGAACACCGTGAGCAAGATGCCGAGCAGCTGCCGCTCGCGCGGCTCGAGTTGCTGGATGCGATCACCGAGGGCCATGGCTCACTCCGGCGCGGCTTCGCCGCCCTCCGTCTTCTTCTTGGCCTTGGTCGCGTCGGCGCACTTGACCTCGAGCTCCAGCACGTACTTCTGGCGGTCGCTGTTGATGACCTGCGTCACCTTGGAGATCTTCGCGTCGTTGAAGCAGCGCACGTTCTTCAGGTTGGCGAGGATGGTCTGCGCGTCCTCGGCGGAGCCGACCACGCCGGTGATCTTCACGTGATTGCGCTGCATGTCGAGCTCTTCGATGTCGTGCGTCACGCTCGACGGCACCGCCTTGGAGATCTCGACCATCACGTCGAAGGCGTCGACCGCCGGGCGCGGGTCCACTTCGTCCTTGCCCTGGGCCTTCTCCAAGAGGGTCTTCGCCTCTTCGGGATCCGTGGTCTCCTGGCCGAGCACTTCCTTGCTGAGCGTGGCCAGGGCCTTCGTGAGCACCTCTTCGTCGCGCCCGAGCGTGCGCAGCTCCGCCCAGGCTGCGAACGCGAAGCTCACCACGATGGCGACGCCGAGGCCGGTCAGCAGGGGAACGCGCTCCTTCAGGAAGCCGTAGCCGCGCTGGAACGCCAAGGGTCCGCGCCGGAGATCCAGATCGTGCGCGCGACCCGCCAGCCCGAGTCCAATGGAGATGGCCTTGGCGAAGCGCGGCAATGCCTCCGCCAGCTCGGGCAACACGCCTTCGATCCTGAGCGGCGGCAGCGCGCCGACGGGCACGCCGAGCTCGTGCGCGATATAGGCCTCGGCCCCCGGTGCGCCGGCGCCACCGCCGACGAGATAAACCTGGGCCAGCGGCTCGCCGCCGGACGCGGCGAACGCCGCCGCTGTCTGCCGGAGCTCGGAGGCGAGGGCCGGCGCGCTCTCCGGAAGCCCCGCCACGCCCCGCGACAGCGTGCGCGCGAACACGGGCTCGCCGGACGACAGCACCACCACCTCCGAGTGCTTGCCGCCCAGATCGACCAGCGCCACGGGCCCCGGCACCGCCAGCTCCGGGCAGACCGACGCGAGGTTCGCCAGCGGCAGCGGCCCGGCCGCCATGCGCTCGACCGGCCGCCCGAGCACCCGGGCGACCTGCTCCAGGCGCGCGCGCACGTGCTCGATGCGCGCCGCGGCCGAGAGCACCACGATCGGAGCGCTCCCGCCCTGCCGCCGCAGCAGGCGGTAGTCGAAGACCAGCTCGTCGAAGTCGACCGGGATCTGCGCCTCGAGCTCGAACGGGATGACCTCCGCGAGCTGCTTCATCGCCGTGCTCGGCAGCTTGAGCCGGTGCAGGAAGGTCTGCTCGCCGTCCATCGCGACCGACACCGCCTCGCTGTGCTGGAGCAGCGGCAGCGCGCAGCTCGCGAGGGCTTGCTCGAGCTCCTCCGGCGCCGCGATCTCCACCTCCAGCATGCGCTCCACCACCACGCGGCGGTAGCTCGTCTGGAGCAGCACCGCGCGCACATGCGACGAGCGGAGATCGATTCCCACTAGGCGTGCCATCAGTCGACTCGGTAATAAATCACGTTTCCACCCGGGCTCGGCTGGAAGGCCGCCGCGATGGTGGCTTCTGTAGCACCATCTGGCAGGTTCGTGCCGCTGGCCGCAGCGGCGGCGCCGCCAGCGGCGGCGGCGGCGGCTTCCAGGGCGCTCATTGCGCCCGGGGCGGCGCCCGGCGGCGGCGCGCCGCGGAAGTCCACGACGGCGTGGACCTTCACCCGCGTCTCGCGCTGCCCGGCCTTGACGTAGCCCGTGGAGTAGATGCTGAACACTAGGCTCTCGGTGGTGATGGCCTTGACGGTCTCGGTGTCCGACAAGAGCTGGATCGGCTTCATCTCCAGGGCCGCGAGCGCCGCGCCGAACATGCCCTTGCCCTTGAGCGCACTGATGAAGGCCTTCGGAGAGCCGAACAGCGGCGCGCCCGCCGTGAACGACTTGACCAGATCGAAGGCGGTCAGAAACTTCGCCGCCTCGGCCGGGTCGCTGCAGAGCGGCGTGCCGGGCACGGCGGCGCCGCAGATCACCGCCAGCACGGTCTGCGGGTTGGCGGTGTTGACGTTGACCTTGCCCTGCCCCCAGACCGTCATCACGCGCTTGTCCGGGCGGCTCGGATCCGGGTCCACGAAGGCGGTCCAGAAGTCGTCGCCGACGCCCCGCACCAAGCGCAGCTCCTCCAAGCTGTCGAAGGCCGAGTTCTTGCGCGGGTAGGGCTTCTTGAGCAGCTGGTAATACGAGTCCTCGGCGCCGGCCTGCTGCGCGGAGCCGGAGTGCGGATCGCACACGTAGGCTTCCTGGTCGGGATCCGTCCAGTCGATGATGGCGCCGCAGATCGCCTGTCGATCGGAGAACTGTCCGTCTGCGTCCCGGTTGGCGAAGAGTGGGTCGTACTGAGGATTGGCGAGCAGGCCGATGAGCTGAGCGGCCAGCCGCGCCTGGCTGAAGGCGTCACCCCGCGCGGGGGTGTTGACGTTCACCTTCGCGTCCTCGTCCACGATCTTCACTTCGAAGCCCGCGCCCTCCAGGCCCAGGTTCTTGCCCTCGCTGACGCCGACGCCGGACAAGCTGAGGAAGGCCTCGTTGCCTTCGCTGTCGTTGAACGCGCCGAGCACCCGATCGGCGAACTCCCAGACCGGGATCTGCGGCGGCCCCTGCTTCATCAAGAGGAAGAGCGGCGCCAAGGCCTTGCGAATGGTCGGCTCCGAGGCGATCAGGAGGCGCGACAGGTTCACGGAGCTCTTGGCGGCGTACTCCGCCTTCAACGCGTCGCGCTGGGAGAGCGCGCTGCCGAGCTCCGCGCTGGTCTCGTCCTGGAACTCCGCCAGCATGACCGCGAGGATCGTCAGCGCCGAGAGCACGAGCACGATGGCCACGCCACGCTGCTTGCTGCGGCGCCGCCGCCGCGCGGCCCTCCGTTCACTGCGTGGCAAAGGTCAGCCCTTTCTGCACCGGAATGCCGATCTTGCTCGTGAACCGGATCGGCTCGCGGCCGCGGCCCTCGGCGGCCCGGCGGCCTTCGTTCAGGACCAGGATGATGCGCACCTGGTAGGGCAAGCGGCCGAGCTGGCCGGTGGCCTGGCTGGTGTCCCAGGTCTCGGTCCACTGTCCCGTGAGCGGGTCCAGGTACTCGAGGTCGAACAGATCGATGTCCGTCGCCAGGATCTCGATGCGACCGCCGCGCTCGGGCTTCAGATCGGGCCGCGTGCTCACACGCCGGACCAGGTTGGTCGTGCCCTGCTTCTTGTCGTCGGCCTCGCCGAAGTAGGAGATCTCGGCCTGGTCCGACTCGTGCGAGTCCCGATCCGTGCGCACGTTGGCGAAGGAGGCGAAGTCGACGCGATCCGCCGGAGTGCCGCGGGTGCCGACGAAGGCGGTCTTCACCACGATGATGCTCTGGTCGATGGGGACGTGGGAGGAGACGTAGGCGCTCTGGAGCTCCCGCGTGAGGCGAGCCATGGCCAGGCGTCCCTCGCGGTAGCGGTCTCCCATGCGCTGAATGCCCTCGCGGCTGCGCCGCATTCCCGCGAACGCCGAGTAGATCAGGACGGAGATCATCGACAACACGACGATGGCGACGAGCAGCTCGACCAGCGTGAAGCCGCGAAGCAGGCGGACGACTCGACGACGGGTCAACGGCCACCTCCGGTCGTGGGGCGGGTACTGCCCCCACGCGTCGTGGCGGCAGCACCGCCGCCGGTACCCGTACCGCCAGTCAGCCCACCGACTTGATCGCCGAGCGCTCCCAGCCCCGCTGCGGCGTTCGGATCGAGCCCCCCCATCTGCGGGTTGGTGATGTACTGCGTCACGGAGAGGTCGCGGTCGCTCGAGCCCTCCTTCCAGTGCACCGTCAGCGTGACCTTGCGGATGCTCGCCTCCAGCATCGGCTTGAGATCCGGGTAGACCATGCTCATCACGAGCGGCGCCATGCCCTGAACGCCGCCGGCGGCAGCGCCGGACGAGAGCAGGCTGGACAGCCCTCCGATGCCGCCGTCGCCGCCCAGCACCGCGGAGCCGCCGGACTGCAGCGCCGCGAGCCCGCCGAACGCGCCGAGCCCACCTGGATCGTCCGTCCCACCGTCGCCGGAGCTGCTCAGGTCCTTGGGCTGGGGCAGCTCCACCGTCTCGATCTTCCAGCTACAGCGATAGCGGCTCTCGCTCTCGTCCTCGCAGCAGGTCCCCTCGTCGTTCTGGTCGAGGAGCGAGAAACCCTTCTTTTGCAGCTCGAGCTCGACCTCCGCCATCTTGCAGCGCGCCAGCCCGGTGGCCACGCTCAGGTTCTGCGCGCGCTGCGAGCTCGAGAACAGGCCGGCCTGCGAGCTGAGCAGCACGGTCATGCCGAGGCCGAGGATGGCGATGGCCACCAGCACCTCGAGCAAGGTGAAGCCACGGCGCGCCCTCACCGCTCCTCCTCGATCTGGCCGAAGTCGTCGTCGTTGCGCGTCCCCTCGAGCTTGACCGCGCCGCGCTCGATCTTCGCCCGGCCCGTGAGCGGGCTCACGACCACGCTCAGGCCCTCCGGATCTCCCTCGCGCACGACCTGCACCACGGCGCGCTCGGTGCCGCCACCGGGCCAGAAGTAGAGGTACGCGCGGCCGCTGGTGCGGGGCTCCTCGTCGTGCTCGGTCTGTACCTGCTTGAGCAACACGCCGGCGCCCAGGCCCCGACCGGCGGCCGGCTCGTCGCCGTCGAAGCCGAACTGCTTCACCGGCTTGAACTCCGCCCGCGGCGCCTTCGGCCCGTCGATGATCCGCTCCGCTTCCTCTTTGGCCTTCCGCTCCGCCTCCGTCGCCGCCTCGGCCCCGCCCCCGGTGTTCTTCTCCTCCTTCACGCGCAGCATCACGCCGCTCGACTCCTCGAGCAGCAAGCGGTGAGCGTCGAGGTCGAACACCAAACGCACCGGCTTGCCCGTGGTGTTGGCGCGCGTCACTCCCATGCGCACCGCGCTCACGATCAGCGTGGCCGCCGCCCGCTGCCGGCTGGAGGTGAGCATCCCGGAGCCGAAGATCACCGTGCCGGCCATCAGCGCGATCAGGGCGACCACGATCAGGACCTCGATCAGCGTCAGTCCTCGCCGCCCGGCGCGCCGGCGCCGCACGGGGGTCTCCGTCTGGTCGAGGCTAGTCGTCATCACTCTCCGGCGGCACCCTCGGCGGCGCCCGCGGCGGCCTTCGGCACCTTGATGTCGTCTTTGGTGCCCTTCTTCTTGTCGGGCCCCATCGAGGTCACGGAGACGTCGCCGTCAGTGCAGGTGATCGCGTAAGGCTGACCCCAGGGGTCGTTGGTGTTCGCGCCCGGATCGAGCTGCTTGTCCTGCACCAGCTGGCTCATGGTCGGGCAGTTGGTCTCGTTGTTCGAGGCCTGCCAGCTCTGGGTGGCCTGGCGGATCACCCGCGCGCCGGTCTCGGCGGTCTTGATCTGCGACTCCCGGAAGCGAGGGAGCGCGAAGAACGCCACACCGCCGGCGACCATGGCGATGATCGCCACGACGATCAGCACCTCGAGGAGGGTCACGCCGCGGAGGCTCGCGGCCCCGCTCAGCCACTTTCGTCGTAGACCGCTCCGAGCCCGCGGGGGCCGGACGCGGCTGGCTGCGCTCGTCGCGGGCTCGCTCTGCTCGCTCTCCGGTCCCTCACGCATGATCATTTCGGGTCTTTCCGTCAGCATTTCCTTCTCCTCTAACTCACTCAATCCGATCCAGACCGCCGGGTTCGCCGTCGGGTCCGTCACTCATCAACTCGTAGGCGGTGCCTTCGCGCTTGCCCGGGCAGACCAGGCGCAGGGGTCGGCCCCATGCGTCCTTGGGCGGCGCGTCGAAGTGCGCGTACTGGACCACCGCCCCGAGATCCGGCGGACAGCCGCCGTCGCGCTCCGCCATGTAGGAGTCCACCGCGCGGCGCGCATCGAGCAAGGTCGCCCGCGTCTGGCGCACGCCGGCCCGAGTCCGCTCGCGCACGCCCACCCAGGCCACGACCCCGACCACCGCCAAGGCCAAGAGCACCGGGCGCACGCGCCCGAGCCCCAGCCGGCGCACCAGCCCGCCCCGCCCCTCCCAGGGGAAGAAGATGCGCTGATCTGCGGTTCGGCGGCGGCGCATGGGGGCTCATTGGACCAGTTGGTTCATCTGCATCAGGGGCATCAAGATCGACATGGCGATGAAGCCGACGACCGCACCGAGCGCGAGGATCATCACCGGCTCGAGCAGGCTGGTCAGCGCCGTCACGCGCGTCTCGACGTCGGACTCGTAGGCACGGCTCACGTTCTCGAGCATGGCCTCGAGCTGGCCGCTGCGCTCGCCCACGGCGATCATGTGGATGACCATGGGTGGGAAGGCGCCGCTACGCTTCAGCGGCTCGGCGATGCTCTCACCCTCGCGGATTGAGCCGATGGCATCGGTCACGACGCTCTCGAGCCGCACGTTACCGAGCACGTTGCGGCCGATCTCCATGGCCTTCAAGAGCGGCACCCCGCTCGAGAGCAGCGTCGACAGCGTGCGCGTGAAGCGCGCCACGGCGACCAGCAGGTTGAGCCGTCCGAACACCGGCCAGCGCAGTTGGAGCACGTCCCAGCGCATGCGCCCGGCCGGGCGGTTCTTCCAGCGCTGGAACGAGAAGCCCGCGATCAGCGCGAGCGCGATCAGGAGCCACCAGTAGTCGCCGAGGGTGTTCGACACGAAGATGAGCAGCTGCGTGTTCCAGGGCAGCGTCTGCCCCAGGTTCTCGAAGATGCTGGTCACCTTCGGCACCACCGCGACCATCAGGAACCCTACCAGCAAGCTGCCGATGAGCATCATCAGCACCGGGTAGGCCAGCGCCGACACCACCTTGCCCTTCAGCCGCGCCTGGCCCTCCATGAAGTCGGCCAGGCGCTCGAGCACGTTCTCCAACGTGCCCGAGGCCTCCCCCGCCGCCACCATGTTCACGTACAGCGGCGGGAACACCCTCGGGTGCATCTCCAAGCTCTTGGCGAAGCTAGTGCCCTCGTTCAGCGTCTCGCGCACCGCCGAGAGCACGCGCACCAGCTGCTCCTTCTCCACCTGCTCGGTCAGCGCGGAGATCGAGTCCACCAGCGGCACGCCGGCCCGCACCAGCGTCGCCAGCTGCCGGGTCATCACCGCGACGTCCGCCGAGCTGACGCGGCGGAAGATCGCGAACAGGTCGATCTCGCGCTTGGACTTCTTCTGCTTCTCGCCCTCTTCGTTGGCGAGCGTCAGCAAGATGCCGTCCTTGCGCAGGAGCGCGCGCAGCGCCTTGGCGTTGTCGGCGTCGCGGTAGCCCTTGACGGCCTTGCCGGACTCGATCTGTATGCCTCGGTACTCGAAGACGGCCATCAGCGCCTCACTCGTCGATCAGGAAGTCTTCCTGCGTCGCAGCGACGACCTCCTCCACCGTGGTCTTGCCTTCGAGCACTTTGCGCGCTCCGTCGTCGCGCAGCGTGTCCATGCCCTGCGACTGCGCCGCCCGCTTGATGCTCTGCGCGTCCGAGCTCTGGAGCACCAGCGCGCCGACGGCGTCGTCCATCACGAGCAGCTCGTAGATGCCGAGCCGGCCGCTGAAGCCCTTGCCGTCGCACTTGTCGCAGCCGCGCGCGCGGTACAAGGTGGGCATGCCCGGGCCGCGCCAGCCGACCGGATCGTACTCGGTACCAGGCACCACGTAGCGCGGCGAGAGCCGGCGCGCGTCGCGCCGCCGGGTGCGCTCCGGGTCGATGCCGATCTGCCGGAGCTCCCACTCGCTGGCCTGGTAGGGCTCCTTGCACTCCTTGCACAACACACGCACCAGGCGCTGCGCCAGGATCCCGATCACGGTGGAGCGCACCAAGAATGGCTCCATCTCCATCTCGACCAGCCGCGTGACGGCGCCCGGCGCGTCGTTGGTGTGGATGGTCGAGAGCACCAAGTGACCGGTGAGCGAGGCGTGGATGGCGATCTCCGCCGTCTCCTTGTCGCGGATCTCACCGACCATGATCACGTCGGGGTCCTGCCGCAGGAAGGCGCGCAGCGCGCTGGCGAAGGTGAGGCCAATCTTGGCCTGCACCGGCACCTGGTGGATGCCGGCGATCTCGTACTCGACCGGATCCTCCGCCGTCAGGATGTTGACGTTGGGGCGGTTGATCTTGTTGAGGCAGGCGTAGAGCGTGGTGGTCTTGCCGCTGCCGGTGGGACCCGTCACCAGGATGATGCCGTCCGGGCGCTCGATCAGGCTGCTCATCAGGGCGTAGTCGCGGGACGAGAAGCCGAGGTCCGTCAGATCGAGCAGGACGTTGGTCTTGTGCAGGAGGCGCATCACGATGCGCTCGGCGTCCCGGCTGGTCGGGATGGTGGAGACGCGGATGTCGATGCTGCGACCGGCGATGCGCAGCGAGATACGCCCGTCCTGCGGCAGGCGCTTCTCCGCGATGTTCAGCCCGGCCATGATCTTCACGCGGGCGACGACCGAGCTCATGAACTGCCGCGACGCGCGGCGCGCGACGTAGAGCTCGCCGTCGATGCGATAGCGGACGAGGACCTCCTTCTCCTCCGGCTCGATGTGGATGTCGCTGGCTCGTTCCTTGACGGCGCTGAAGAACAGCCCGTTCACCCAGCGGATGATCGGCGCATCCTCGTCGGACTCGAGGATGTCGACCTCGTCGTCGTCGCTCAGCTTGTCGTCGCTCTCGAGCTCGCTCTGCGTGTCTTGCTTCTCGAACACGCGGTTGATGGCGTCCACCACCATCTCCGGCGCGCCGACCACGGCGCTGACCGGCTTGCCGAACGTCGCGCGCACGTCGTCGAGCGCGGCGGTGTCCAGCGGGTCCGCCGAGAGCACCTCGACGCGATCTTCGCGCTCGGCGGTGATCAGGATCTTGTGGCTCTTGCAGTAGCCGATGGGCAGGCGCGTCGCGAGCTGAGTCGGCACCGCGGCGAGGTCGATGCGCTCGACGAACGACAGGCCGCACTCGGCGGCCAGCGCCCGGGCCACGTCGCTCTCGCTGGCGATGCGAGACTGCACGACCAGCTCCGTGAGCGAGGTACCCTTCTCACGTTGCTGGAGGAACAGTGGCTCGAGACCCTCCGGCGTCACCACGCCGTGGCGCACCAGGATGTTGCCGAGGGCTCGCTGCTCGATCACGGCTCACTCCACGCGCTCGACGCCGACGCTGCGCGCGATGGGGTTGATGCGGATCGGCGAGTCGAGGGAGCCGCCTCGCGCGGGGGGCGGCGTCGGGGCCGGCGGATTGCCGCCCGGGTCGGCGGCCGGGGGCGTGGCTGGACGCGGCTGGCGCGGGCGCACGGGGCGCGGCGGGGTCGGCGCGGGTGGGGCCGGTGCGGCTCCGCCGGCCCCACCCGCCTTGACCGAGTGCGGCAGCTCGATGGGCTCGCCGGGAGTGTGCTCGAGCTTGCGGGGTCGGGTCTCGTTCTCGAGCCGCTGCTGCTCCTCGACGGCGGCGTAGGCCTGTCGGATCTCCTCCACCAGCCCGTTGGTCTTCTGGTAGTCGAGCGGCGGCTTCCAGTCCTGCCCGCTGAAGACGAAGTAGCGGTCGATGAACTCCTGCCGCTCTTGCATCTTGCGCTCGAAGATCTTGCGCAGATCTTCTTGGCCGTGGATGACCGTGGGCGTCAGCACCAGGAGCAAGTTCAGCTTCTCCCGGGTGACCTCCGAGTGACGAAACAAGAATCCGAGCACGGGCAGGTCACCCAGCACCGGGATCTTCTTCCGGCTCTTGCGCTCCGCCTCGCGCATCAGTCCGCCCAGCACGATGGTCTGCTGGTCGTCGACCTCGACCGTGGTCCGGGCGGTGCGCTTGGTGATGGGCACCACGCCCAGCGCTCCGACGGCGGAGCCGGCTTCGCTGATCTCCTGCTCGATCTCCAGCCGTACCTGGTTGGTCTCGTTCAGGTGGGGCGTGACCTTGATCTTGATCCCGACGTCCTGACGGGGCGCGTTGAAGCCCATGCCCCCGGCCAGGAGCGGCAGGTTCGCGAGGGCTCCCGCGGCCCCCGCTTGACCGCCGGCCAGTCCCGCCAGGCTGCCGAGGCCGCCGCCGCCCAGGTTGGTCTGCAGCGGCACGTTCTCGCCGACGCTGATCTCCGCGGCAGTGTTGTCGGTGGCCAGGATGTGCGGCGTGGCGAGCACGTTGGCGTCGCCACTCGAGGCCAGGGCCTGGAGCACCACGCCAAAGGCGGGGATCGACAGCCCGGTCCCGAGCAGGTTCGAGGTGCCGGCCAGCTCCGGACCGCGGGCGCCGAGGGCCACGCCCTGGAGCAGCTCCGGGTTCGCCGGGAAGGTCAGCGAGTTCGATGCCTCGAAGCCGCCCAGGAACAGCGTGTCGCCGCCGCCGCCGAGATCCGCCGTGGTGCCGCCGTGGAACGACACGCCGAGGTTACTGGAGTGCTTCACCGACACGTCCATGATCACGGCCTCGATGAAGACCTGACGGCGCGGACGATCCAGCTTGCCCACGACCAGCCGCATCGCGGAGTAGTCGCGCCCGGACGAGGTCACGACCAACGAGTTGGTGGCCTTGTCGGCGATGACGCGCACGTCGCCCTCGAACATGCCGGCGGGTCCACCCTGCTGCCCGGGTTGACGCGCGCCCTGCAGCATCTGGGTGAGCACGTTGGCCAGCTCCTCCGCCGTCGCGTGCTGGAGCGGCATGACGTGCACCTTGCCTTCGGCGGCAGGCTGCGTGTCGATGCGCTTCATCAGCTCGAGCAGCTTGTGGTAGCTGTCGTCCGTCCCGACCACGATGAGCGAGTTGGTCTGCTCGTCGGCGACGACCTTGGAGAGGCCCCCTCCGCCGGCGCCGCCGGCGCCCTGGCCCTTGTCGAGCTCGAACAGCTCGTTGATGCGCTTGGCCATGTCGGCGGCGGAGCCGTAGTGGACCGGCTCGATCCACATGCGCGACCCGGCGCCGCCGACGTCGATCTCTTCGAGGATGCGGATCATGCGCCGGATGTTGGTGCCGGTGTCCGTCATGATCAGCAGCTGTCCCGGCCCGTAGACGGAGATGTCGGCTTCCTTGCTCTTGAACTTCGAGAGCAGTGCCATGGCCTCGTCCGCTCCGACGTTCTTCAGGCGGTAGAGCCGCGTCACGTAGCGGTCCGACGCCGGCACCGGCTCGCCACGCGCGTAGATGGGCGTGGGCGCCGCGACGGAGCCGGCGCTGTCGATGATCTTCAAGAAGCGGCCGTGCGGCACCACGGTCATGCCGTTCGCCTCGAGGATCGACAGGAAGGCCTCGTAGGCTTCGCCCAGCGTGACCGGCTCGGGCGAGACCACCGTCGCCTTCACCTGGCGCACCTTCGGCCCGTAGATGAAGCGCCGCCCCGTCATGCCGCTGATGTGGTTGACCAGCTCCGCGAGGTCGGCGTCCTGCAGGTTGAACTTGACCAGGTGCCCGCCGGGCTTCGGGCGATACGGCACGTCGGCGGCTTTGGCGATGGCCTCGGTGCTGTCCGGCAGCGCGCCCTTGGCGCCGGGAGGTTCCTTGTCTGGCGCCGCCGGGGCCGCCCCGGGACGGCCCGGAGCCGCCGGCGCGGCGGGCGCCGGGGCGGGCTGCTGCTTGGGGATGGCTGCAGGCGCCGGGACCGGCCTGCGAATGGGCGGCGCCTGCTGCGCGAAGGCGGGCAGCACGGTGAAGATCGCCGAGAGCGCGAGCACCCCCGCGACCGATTGCAACTTGCGCTTCATCTCACTTGATCCGGAAGTCGATGCTCAGGGGCTTGCCGCGGCGGTTGATCTTCACGTTGAGGTTGCTCGCGGTCCGTAGCCGCGCGTAGGCCTCGAGGGCTTTCTCGGGGCTCGCCATGTTGAAGCCGTTGATGGATTCGAGACGGTCGCCCGTCTGGAAGCCCAGGGTGCCGAGCAGCGTATCGGGACGGATGCCGAACATGCGGATGCCGACGACCTTGCCGTTCTGCTGCTCCGGAACGATGCGGGCCGAGCGCATCAGCTCGGCCTGGTTCTCCAGGATCTTGTCGACTACCGAGCGGTCCACGTTGAACTCCGTCTCGCTGACCTTCTGGATCTTCGACGCGATGTCCTGAGGCACGGCGCCCGCGCCGCCCTTGGCAGCAGGCGGGGCGGCGCCGGGGGGGGGCGCTGCCGCCGCGGCAGGCTTGGGCGCCGGCTGCGCCGAGAAGAGCACCAGCTGGCAGAGGGAGCCGGCGCTCGTGAGCCAGACGGACGGGCTGTTCTCCCGGGGGTTGTAGCCGATGTACGTGACGTCGTGCGCTCCGACTTTGTCGCCGACCCGCCGAATGGTCGGCCGCGGCTCGCCGGGACCTTGGAGCGCGGCGATGGACCAGGTGGGGTCAGAAGACTCCGTGATGATGCTGACGCGGATCCCGTCGCACTGCCCGGCCGAGAGCGGATTGCTGAGATCGGCGCTGGGAGTCGGGAGCGCGCTCATGTCGAGCTCCGTCGCATTGAGAGGACCGGTCTCGTGGTCGAAGGGGTTGCGCGCGAGGATGGCCTCGCCGCTGCGGGTAGCTACGTCCTGGTGCGCGGGGCGCGCATTCGGCGGCGGCATCGGAGCCTGCGTCAGCGTCTTTTCGTCGGCCGCGAGCGAGGCGCCGAAAAGCTTCATCGCCCCGGACGCCTGGAAGTACGCCATGGCGGCCACCAAGGTCAGCACGACCACGGAGAAGTACTTCTTGAGGAGGGCGTCGAAGGCCACGGATGCTGGGACCGCTTAAAGCCAGAGGCGTGCCAGGGTCAATGGATAAAGAAAGCTCGGAATTTCCTGGTCTTACGCAAGGGGTTGGAGGGCTTCTTCTCGCCAGAGTGGCAGCAAAACGGCTTCACGGGTGCTCAGTGTGACAAGTTGTCAATCGGCGCCGCGGGCAGCCCCGCGTCGGAAGAATGCGCCACGAGCGCCACGACGCCACGAACGCCACGAAAGAAGAAGAAGGAGTCTTTGTCCCAGAGGCAGAGGCGCAGGCCTCAGCCGCCGAGCGCTTGCCGCACTTGCAGGAGCGCTTCCGGCAGGGCGCCCAGCACGAGCTGTGCGTCGAGCCGGAGCACGCGGTAGCCGAGGCGCCGGAGCGCCCGTTCCCGCCGCGCGTCGGCGGCGACTCGCCTGCAGTGGTAGCCCCCGTCCACCTCGATGACGAGCCTCGCCGAGGGCACGACGAAGTCCGCGATGTAGTTCCCGAGCACCACCTGACGGCGGACCTCGACGCCGAGCTTCTTGGCCCGCAGCGCCTGCCAGAGGGCGGCGTCCGACCGGGTGGGCGCCGCACGCATCTCGGCGGCACGCTGCGAGAGGACTTGCTGGCGACGAAGCTGAGTGATGGGGCGAGCGGACATGGGTTCCTCCGAGGCCCGGCGTGGTGGGCGGGCTTCGCGACCCAGGGCGCACGATCTGTGACACGCCGCCTGTGGCGCTCTCAGCTTCGTATTCGTCGACACATTCGGCCCGTTGCTTCGAGTGATCGAGCGGCGTGGCGCAGAGCGTGCGCCGGTTGAGCGGAGCCCGACCGCCATGCCGGGCCGAGGAACCACGAGCCGCTCGTGACCCTCAGCGACGCCGCGCCAATCTCGGAACGACCCGTCTTCCCCATTCGGGCGAAGCCCGAATAAGGGGAAGACCGACGCCGCGAAGCAGCGGCGAGTTGGGGCAGGAAGACTCCGAGGCCCGGCGTGGTGGGCGGGCTTCGCGACCCAGGGCGCACGATCTGTGACACGCCGCCCCAGTCGCGCTCGAGCGCGCTGACGCGGGCCACTCACCATCACGCGTCAGCTCACCGCGCGGCGTGGCGCAGAGCGTGCGCCGATTGAGCGGAGCCCGACCGCCATGCCGGGCCGAGGAACCACGAGCCGCTCGTGACCCTCAGCGACGCCGCGCCAATCTCGGAACGACCCGTCTTCCCCATTCGGGCGAAGCCCGAATAAGGGGAAGACCGACGCCGCGAAGCGGCGGCGAGTTGGGGCAGGAAGACTCCGAGGCCCGGCGTGGTGGGCGGGCTTCGCGACCCAGGGCGCACGATCTGTGACACGCCGCCCCAGTCGCGCTCGAGCGCGCTGACGCGGGCCACTCACCATCACGCGTCAGCTCACCGCGCGGCGTGGCGCAGAGCGTGCGCCGATTGAGCGGAGCCCGACCGCCATGCCGGGCCGAGGAACCACGAGCCGCTCGTGACCCTCAGCGACGCCGCGCCAATCTCGGAACGACCCGTCTTCCCCATTCGGGCGAAGCCCGAATAAGGGGAAGACCGACGCCGCGAAGCGGCGGCGAGGCATAAGACGGGGGTGGCGGTTGGAACGCTCGGTTCAGCTGTTCTCAGAGTGCTCGCGCTGACTGTGTGGCTGAGCGCCCATCGCCTGGAACGCGTGCTCTGCGACCGGCGTCCTCCGGTGGTGGTACTGCCTCAAGTGCAAACCGAAACAGCCACCAAGGAGGACACCGATGGATCGCTATATAGGACTCGACGCGCATTCGCAAACTTGCACGTTCGCGGTGATGGGCTCGGCAGGCCGTCAGTTACGCGAGCAAACGCTCGAGACGAACGCGAAAGTGCTGATCGACTTCGTTCGCACCATTCCCGGACAGCGTCGCCTGTGCATGGAGGAGGGCACCCTCAGCGAATGGCTCTGCGAGGTCCTGGAGCCGCACGTGGCGGAACTCGTGGTGGTCCAGCCCGACAAGCATGCCGGAGCGAAGAACGACTCCATCGATGCCTGGAATCTCGCCTCGAAGCTCCGCAAGGGCGACCTCGAGAACGTCGTTTTCAAGGCGCGCGGCCGCTTCACGCAGCTGCGCGAGGCGGTGCGAGCTCATCGGGTCACTACTGCCGACGTGGTCCGCACGAAGCTCAGGCTCAATGCGCTGTATCGCTCTCGGGGCATCCACGGCATGGGAGACGAGATCTACGACCCGGATACCCGGGATCAGTGGCTGCCGAAGCTGCCGCCGGCCCGAGCGCGCATGGCTCAGCTGCTATCGACCGAGCTCGACGGTCTGTGCGAAGTCCGCGAACAGGCGGAGACATGGCTGCTCGAGCAAGCACGGGAGCATGCGGAGGTGCGCCGGCTGACGACGCTGCCAGGTATCGGCCCGGTGCGCGCAGCGTACATCGTCGCGATCGTCGTCACGCCGTTCCGCTTTTCCACGAAGCGCGACTTCTTCGGGTACTGCGGCCTCGGCATCGTCACGCGCAGCTCGTCGGACTACGAGCGCGACGAGCGGAGCCAGCGCTGGGTGCGCCGTCAGGTCGCCCACACCCGCGGCCTCAACCGCAACCGCAATCCCCTGCTGAAGGCCATATTCAAAGGCGCGGCGCTCAGCGTCATCGCCCAGACCGATCACCCGCTGCGCCGCGACTACGACCGGCTGCTGCAGAACTCAAGCCACCGCTCGCCCGCCTGACGATTGCACGTCGCATCGCTTCGGCCACCCTGGCGATCTGGAAGAAAAGGGAGGAGTACGACCCGGCCAAGCACTGCACGACAGACGCGAAGTAGCTGCTCGCCACTCGCGCTCTCGGTGCAGATGGAGCGAATGCTCGCCGGCGGCTCCCAAAACTTCGAGGACAAGCACCCATGCCCCAACTGGCCCCTGTACGCGCAGCGGAGGTCCCCATGCGAGGTTGTGCGTCCTCGGAGCATCTACTGAAGCCATGGACCCAAGAGGCCCTTCCAGGAGGATCGTGCCGCCCTAATCGGACAGGCACGGACATCTACTCTCAGCACGCCATCAGCAGCTCATCGTCTCCGCACCGCGACACGCCGTCTCGATCAGCGCCGCCAGACTCGCGTACCTGGAAAGGCGCCAGCCCCGAGCGCTACTCCGTGACTGCTAGCCAACCGCCCGACGCGCGAACTGCGTCGTGGGCCCTGGCCACGCGAAGAACCATTCTTGACATCTCCCCCTCCAGGAGTTGGGGCAGGAAGACTCCGAGGCCCGGCGTGGTGGGCGGGCTTCGCGACCCAGGGCGCACGATCTGTGACACGCCGCCTGTGGCGCTCTCAGCTTCGTATTCGTCGACACATTCGGCCCGTTGCTTCGAGTGATCGAGCGGCGTGGCGCAGAGCGTGCGCCGGTTGAGCGGAGCCCGACCACCGCGCCGGGCCGAGGACACCAGGCCGCTCGCAGCAGCGTGCGACGACGTGCCAGCTACGGAACACCGCACGTAGCGACGAGCGAAGACGCACCGAGCTCGGGACGACCCGTCTTCCCCATTCGCGCGAAGCGCGAATTTGGGGAAGACCGACGCCGCGCAGCGGCGGCGAGTTGGGGCAGGAAATGCGCCACGAGCGCCACGACGCCACGAACGCCACGAAAGAAGAAGAAGGAGTCTTTGTCCCAGAGGCAGAGGCGCAGGCCTCAGCCGACGAGCGCTTGCCGCACTTGCAGGGCGGACATGGGTTTCGGGGTGCGCAACTCTCCACACCAGAGCTACGCGTCCTCGCCGAGCTTCCGGTAGATGGTCCGTGTGCTGATGCCGAGGAGCTGCGCCGCCAGCGACTTGTCCCCGGAGGTGTAGGCCAAGGTCTCGCGGATCAGCCGGTGCTCGACCTCCTCGAGGGGTGCCGATCGCGAAGGTCAGGGCCGACGGCGCCGGCGCGCTGGCCTTGGCGACCGCGTCCGGGAGGTCCTCGAGGCGCAGCGTGTCGGTGCGACACAGCACCGCGGCCCGCTCGATCACGTTCTCGAGCTCGCGCACGTTGCCGGGCCAGGAGTAGTCGGTGAGCTTGCGCATCACGTCAGCTGGCACGATCAGGCGCGGCCTGCCGTTCTTCTTGCAGTACACGCCCAGGAAGTGGTCGACCAGGAGCGGGACGTCCTCACCGCGATTGCGCAGCGGCGGAGCCGTCACCGCGATCACGTTCAGGCGGTAGTACAGATCCTCGCGGAAGCGACCCGCCTCCACCTCGGCGGCGAGGTCCCGATTCGTGGCCGCGACGATGCGGACGTCCGCCTTCACGGGGTTGCCGCCGACGGGCTCGTACTCGCCCTCCTGCAGCACGCGCAGGAGCTTGACCTGCACCGCCGGGGTCAGCTCGCCGATCTCGTCCAGGAACAGCGTGCCGCCCGCGCGCGGGCGAAGCGCCCGTCACGCTTGCTCACCGCGCCGGTGAACGCACCGCGCTCGTGGCCGAACAGCTCTGCCTCCAAGATCGACTCGGGAATCGCCGCACAGTTGACCGCGACGAAAGGCCCGGATGCGCGCGCGCTCTTGCTGTGGATGTAACGCGCGATCAGCTCCTTGCCGGTGCCGCTCTCGCCCAGCACCAGCACCGTCGCTGACGAGGGCGCGGCCTGCGTTGCCACGTCGAGCACGCGCCTGAGCGCCGCGCTCTGTCCGACGATCTCGCGCGTGGTGAGCAGCTTCAGCTCCTCGCGCAAGGAGCGGTTCTCCGCGACCAACGAGTGACGCTCCGCCGCCTTGCGGATGCTCTTGACGATGTTCATGCGCTTCAGCGGCTTCTCGACGAAGTCGTAGGCTCCTCGCGCATCGCCTGAACGGCGGTCTCGACCGTGCCGTAAGCGGTCATCAGCACGACCTCGGTGTCCGGCGAGATCTCCTTGAGCGCCCGCAGCAGCTCGACGCCGTTCACACCCGGCATCATCAGGTCCGTGAGCACGACCTGAACCCGATGCTTGCGCGCGAGCTCGAGGGCGCTCTTGGCCCCGTCGGCGCTGAGCACGCGCATGCCCTCGCGGCCGAAGATCTTCTCGAGCGAGGCGACGTTGGCGGGCTCGTCGTCCACCACCAGCACGGTGATGTCGCTCTCGGCTGCCGGCCCGGCTCGCTCGGGCTCGGGCTCGAGTCCCGAACTTCTGTCGACATGTCATTCATGTCGCCAGATTGTCTTAGCAAGGACTGATTGTCAACGTCTGGTCAATTTGTCGCGTTCCTGTCGGCGGCGCACTGCCGCGAGGCTCAGGAGGGCCAGCGCCACTGCGGAGAATTTCACGTCTTTCCCGGAACTTCCGGGCTGACGACAGGAACAGCTCCCGCGTCGTCTCGGGTCACTTTGGTGGTCTGGCCCTGGCCGCCGCTGCCGGGTGCCGCGCCGCTGCCACCGCCGGTCCCGGCGCTGGACCCACCTCCTGAGCCGGCTGCCCCGCCCGCGCCGGCGCAGGCGCTCACCGTCATCGGGCTGCCCGACAGCTCCTTGGCAGGCCCGCCCGTGGCGTCGGCGGCGACGGCCCAAATCGTGTGCGACTGCCCGTCGAGCAGAGCGGCGGGAGTCGCGAGCTCGAAGCCGTGCTCGCAGGAGCCGATGGCCGCGCAGAGGTCGGGGCGATTGACGTTGGCCGGCGTGACGAGCGGAGTCGCGCCGGCGCTGCCCGGCGCCGCGTCGACGTAGATCTGCACGTCGAGGGCCTTCGCCGGCTCGTCTGGGTCGTAGGCCCAGCCGCGAATCGTGGCGCACGTCGCCTCGTCCAGATACCCAGCGGGTGGCTGGTTCACCGGCTCTACGCACGGACCCGTGGCCTGCAAGAGCTTGATGTCGGCTCCGTAGAAGAAGCGCAGGATCTCGTCGTAGTCGTAGCCGTTCGAGTTCTCGAGGCAGCGCGCGCTCCACTGACCCATGCAGCCACGGTTCTGACCGTAGACGGGCTGGTTCGGCGGAATGTAGCCGAGCGCGGTCATCTCCACGTCGGCGCCCGTCTTGCCCTCGTTGTAAGTGATCCAGTGCTCCGTGGACGATGTCCCTGCGCCCTTGCAGGATGGCGGCGGCGGATCTTTGTCGCCGGCGACGTAGAAGCCGTAGGTCAGCATGCTGTCGTAGGACAGGTAGATGCCGCTCGTCTCCTTCACTGCCTGAAAGGCCTTGGCCCTGGGCTGGCGCCGCAGGTGTACACCTGACAGCCCTGCCCGTCGCAGATCTTCCCGCTGGTGGCCATCGAGTAATACGCGACCGAGCGCGCGGCGATGGCCTGCGCCTTCAGCGCTTCGAGGTTCGCGCCGCCGTTCTCGCAGGTGATCACGTGCGGCAGGTAGTCGGTCTCGGTGTCCTTATTGGTGCCGTTGACGTTGATCTGGCAGTAGGCGGCAGCGAGCGGCGCCTTGACCGCTTCGCGGATGCGCCCCACCTGCCCCGCGTCGCGCTCCTCCCCACAACCCGAGAGGAGCACGGCGGTCAAGGCGAGCCCGGTTCGTCGCACCATGTTCGGGACAATACCCGGAGCGCGCCCGGCGTCAGCGGACCAGCTTGGAGACCTGCTTGAAGGCGTCCCCGCTGGCCCGAGCGAGCCAGTCGAACACCACGGTCTCGCTGGTGGTACGTGTGGCGCCGGCCTTCTCGCACAGCGCGAGGCCGACCTCGCGGTGGTCCTCGCGGCGCGACGCCACACCGTCGATGGGAACGTGGACCTCGAGCCCGCGCGCCACGAGGTCGCGCACCGTCTGGTAGACGCAGACGTGGGTCTCCATGCCCAGCACCACGGCCGCGGTGACGCCCGACCCGGACAGGCGCTCGCCGAACCCGGCGGCGTCGCAGGCGCTGAAGTCGAGCTTCTCGAAGCACGGCGCGTCCGCGCTCTTCAGCGCCTCGGCGACCTCCGGCACGGTCGCGCCCAGGCCCTTCGGGTACTGCTCCGTCGCGAGCACCCGTGCCCCGAGCAGGCGGGCCGCTTCGACCAGGATGCGGGCCGAGCGCTTGACGCGCTCGAGCTGCTCGGCGGGCATCGCCGCCGCGAGGCGGTCCTGCACGTCCACGACGACGACGGCGGTCTTCTTCGGATCGAGGCGCTGCATGCCCTGCCGTCTACACCAGAGCAGAGAACGCGGACAGCCCCTCAGGTGAGGTAGCGAATGAGGTCGCGGCGGTAGTCGAATCGGAGATCGAGCTTCGCCAGGCAGCGGCCGCCGGCGTCGACCAGATCGGCCGACACGCTGCTCTGCGCCGAGAAAAAGCCGCGGAGCTCGCGACCACGCGCGGCGTGCAGCCGCCCCGGCGTGCCGTCGCCGAGCGTCAGCTCGAGGTCGTACGCCGCCGCGAGCGGCGTCCAGCGGTCGAAGGTCACGCGGCCGCGCACCGGCAGCCGCTCGCACAGCCCCTTGGCGTCGAGCACGCCTTCGACCGCGATCGAGCGCCCGAGCCCCGGCAGCAAGAGCGGCCGGGTGCCCCAGAGCTCCAGAGTGGCCGGGAGCCCGCCGCCCGCTCGTCCCTCGGGTCGCCAGCTCCCGACCAAGAGCTGTCGAAACGGCTCGCGGCGGATCATGCCCCGGGCTCGTCGAAGTCCTCGGGGGCGAGCACCAGGCGCTCGACCCGCCGGCCCTCGGCGAGCGCATCGACGATCTCCGGTAGGTCCGCCGGCTGGACGCGCCCGTAGAAGTAGTGGTCCGGCTCGACGGCGATGGTCGGGCCGGCCCAACAGGCGTCGAGGCAGCTCGCGCTACAGGCCCGCGCCTCGAGCGCCGCGAGGCCCCTCTCCTTCAGGAGCGCCTTCAGCTGCTCGTGCAGCTCGACCGAGCCGCGGGCCGCGCACGAGCCCTTGGGCGTGCCGTCGGGCCTCCGGTTGACGCACACGAACAGGTAGCGCTTGCGCTGAGACATGCGGGGCGACAAACGTCACCCTCGCGGCGCCGCCGGTCAAGTCGATCCCGGCTGGCGTAGACTGGGGCGGATGCGGGCCATCGACGACCTGACCGTACCCCGAGCCGGGGCCGAGACACGGCACGCTGGCTCTACGGCGAGTACCTGCGCCACCTGACGGCGCGCTTCGTCGCGCTCTCCGACCGCGCTCCTGGCCTGGAGCCGGTGACCCGCTGGGCGAAGGAGCTGCTCGCGGCCCGGCGCCCCGGCGCGCTCTTCGCTGCGCTGCGGCTCCCCACGGTCTCGGTGCTGGTCCGGCTCGTGGACGGCGCACTCGCGCGGGGCGAGCACCCGCACCCTGCCATTTGCGGGGAGCTCGCGGCGCTCGTGTCCCTCGAGCTCGCGCTCGGCGGCGAGCTGCCGGCGGCGCCGCTCGAGCTGCCGTGTCCGCCGATCCTGTGCGCTCTCGGCGCCCGGCGCGCCATCGCCTTGCCGAGCGGCGCGCTCCTCGGCTGCGGGCCGAACGGCGCGGAGGTGTCGACCGGAGGCGTGCGCCTGAGGCTCGACCAGGCCGAGCTCGACCCGCCGCTGGTCGACCTCCACGGCTACCACGCGCTCGACGCCGACTTGGTGTTCGCGACCGTGGACAACAACCCACTCGCCGGAGTCGAGGCGCACCCGGAGAAGGCCGGTAGCCGGGTCGATCTCGGCGGGCACGACACCGGGACCTGGCTCTCCTCGCTGGAGGCGGCGCTCTCGATCATCCGTGAGCACTTGCCGGAGCTCGCCCGTGAGCTCGCGCTCGCCTCCACTCAGCTGATCCCGGTGGGGTTCTCCCGGGAGCGTCACGAGTCTGCCTCCTACGCGGAGGCGGTCGGCAGCCTCTACCTCTCGCTCCACCCCGACCCTTTGACCCTGGCGGAGGCGCTGATCCACGAGCACTCTCACGGCAAGCTCAACGCGCTCTCGGCGCTCGGGCCCCTGCTCGAGAGCACGGGAGAGACGTTCACCTCTCCGGTGCGCCCGGATCCGCGACCGCTCCACGGAGTGCTGTTGGCGGTGCACGCTTTCGTGCCGGTGGCGGTGCTCTACGAGCGCATGCGAAGCGCCCGTGACCCGCAGGCGCTGACGCCGGCCGCCGAGCGGCGCTTTCGCCAAGTCCTCCAGAACAACCGCGAGGGCACGCGCACCTTGCTGGAGCACGCTCGGCCCAGCGCAGCCGGCGCGGCGCTCCTCGCCGAGCTCCGACGCTGGGACCAGCACTTCGCCTGATCAGAGCACCGCGCGCACCGACTCGTCCACGATCGCCAAGAGCTCGTCGAGCTCCGCGTCGTCGATGTTGAGCGGCGGAGCCACGTACACGACGTTGCCGAGCGGGCGGACGTATGCGCCCCGCCGCAGCGCTTCGGCGTAGACCCGCCATCCGCTGCCCGCGAGGTAGCCCTCGCCGCCGCCCAGGTCGAGCGCGCCGATCATGCCGAGGCAGCGCACGTTCGTGACGCCGGCGAGGTCGCCGAGCCGCGCGAACGCGGCGGCGATGCGCGGCGCTTTGGGCCTGGCGCGCTCCAGGATGCGCTCGTCGCGGTAGACCGCGAGGACCTCGCGCGCGACGGCCGCTCCCAGCGGATTCCCGCAGTAGGTGTGCCCGTAGTAGAACGCCCGGGAAGCGTCGCCCAGGAAGCCCTCGAACACACGCTCGCTCACCAGCGTCGCGGCCATCGGCAGCATGCCGCCGCTGAAGGCCTTCGCCGTGCACAACATGTCCGGGCGCACGCCGGCGTGCTGGAGCGCCCACATCGGACCGGTGCGACCGTAGCCCGTGAACACCTCGTCCAGGACCAGGAACACGTCGGCCTCGCGCGCCAGCTCCGCCGCCTTCGTCAAGAGCTCCGGCGGGTACATGCGCATCCCTGCTGCGCCTTGCACGACGGGCTCGAGCACGACTGCGGCCAGCGTGTCGCGCGACTCGTCGAGGACGCGTGCCAGCGAGCGGAACGCGCGCTCGTGCCCGGAGGCATCGACTGGAACGTGGATGCAGTCGAGCAGGACGCTGGCGAACGGGCGGCGGAAGACCTCGACGCCACCGAGCGCGCTGGCACCCAGAGTCTCGCCGTGAAACGCGCCGCCCAGAGCGACGAAGCGCGTCCGGCTCGGGCGGCCGTTCTGCTGCCAGTACTGCAGCGAGAGCTTGAGCGCGACCTCCACGGCCGTCGAGCCGTCGTCGCTGAAGAAGACCCGCTCGAGGCCCTCCGGCGCGACCGCGACGAGCTCTTCGGCCAGCAGAGCGGCGGGCTCGTGGGCGATCCCCGCGAGCGGTACGTGGCTCATCGCCTCGGCCTGCCGGCACAGGGCTCGGACCAAGCGCGGGTGTCCGTGTCCGAGCGCGGCAGTCCACCAGGAAGAGTTCCCGTCGAGGTAGCTCCGGCCGTCCGCGTCGTAGAGCCGCGCGCCTCGAGCCTCGCTGATGCACAGCGGCTCCGTTCGCTCCACGTAGTCCTGCATCGGGGTGTAGGGGTGCCAGACCCGGCGCTTGTCCGCGCCCACGATGCGCGCTCGGTCACTCACGCGCGCTGCTCCCCATGCGCTCCGGCGAGGCGCCACCCGCGTGCTCCGCTGGCAAGAGCATGCGCGCCGTGGTGCCTCGAGCCAGCTTGCTCTCGAGCTCGAGCCTGCCGCCGTGCGCACGCACGATGCGTTGCACGATGGGCAAGCCGAGCCCCGTTCCGCTCGGACGCGTGGTGTAGAATGGCTCGCCGGCGCGAGCCATCACGCCCTCATCCATGCCGCTGCCGTGGTCACGCACCTCGATGCGAGCGTAGCGCGTCCCCTCCAGCTCGCACTCGTCCACCGCCACGACGATGGTTCCGCCTTCGGCGCTGGCCTGGCGAGCGTTGTCGAGCAGGTTGCCGAGCGCGACTCGGAGCAGCGACTCGTCCGCGTCGATCTGCACCGGCGCGGCCTCGACGCGCAGCTCCTGCGGCGGCACCGCCTCCGCGTTCCCGACCACCGACTGCGCCAGCTCTCCAAGGTCCACCGGTGCCGGACGCAAGCTGGCCGGTCCGGCGAAGCGCAACAGATCCGTCACCAGGCGATTGAGCCGGCCGGCCTCCTCCTCGACGATGTCGAGGAGCATGCGTTGGTCGGCCTCGCCCGCCTGCGCGCGCCTGAGGCCCGCGACGGCGTTGCTGATGATGGCCAGGGGGTTCCGCACCTCGTGGGCTATGGACGCGGCCAGCTCGCCCACCGCGGCGAGCTGCTCCTTCGTCTCCAAGGTGCTCTGGACCTCGCGCAGCTCGGCGTGAGAGACGCGCAGCTCCTCCGTCGCCTGCTGCAGGTGGGACTTGGTCGCGAGCAGCTCGCCTGCCGTCAGTCGGTAGCGGAGCACCAGCGTGCTGGCCACCGCGAACGCGTAGAGCATGAAGGCGTGGGGCAGCGCGTACAGCGTGCCGGTGAGCACGCCGGTGGCCATCAGGATGTCGTTGATCCCGGCGGCGAAGACGAAGAGCCCGCCGATGAAGGCGATCAGCGCCTCGCGATCGCCGCGGCGGTAGGCCCGCAGGAACAAGAGCTGAGTGCCGACCAGCTGGAGTCCGGTGACGGCGAAATAGACGACCGCGAGCGCCGTCGGATCCGCGCCGCCTTGGAGCACGACGCCTCCGAACATCGAGTGCGGGCGGATCACCGCGGTGCCGGGCCGCCACCACAGCCCGAACAGGTTCGCGAGCTCGAAGAACGACGCCGCAGCGTAGGCGGCCAGCGCGGCGCTCCGAGCCCGCTCCGGGGCGGCGTAGCGCAGCGCGTAGTGGAGGTTCAACGCCGGCGCCGCGATGGCTCCGACCAGGACGACCTGCGAGGCCCGGAGCCAGACCTCCGGCGACGTCGCCATGCTCATCCACGCCATGCCGCCTGTGGTGAGCGCCAGCGCGAAGCAGAGGAGGCCGAACAGGAGGTAGTCGCGCTCGCGCCGGCCCCAGGCGAACACCAGGCAGAAGAACACGCCGACCGCGACCTGCGCGACGCCCCACGCGACCAGCACCCCAGCGAGCAACGACTCCGTCATTTCACGGGCTTGTCCGCGAGCTCGCGGTTCACGCTCACTGTCCGGGCTACACGGCTCGTCGCGTCGGGCGTCCCGGCTTCGTCGAGCAGGCTGACCTCGACGTCGATGTCACCGTTCGGCGCGTCGTGGAGCGTGAGGGGTTGCCAGCGCTCCAGGCGGCGCTCGAGCTCGAGGTTCGGGCCCACGACCCTGACCTTCGCGCCGCCGCGGCCGAGAGGCGCTCGGGCGCGGCCAGGAAATCGATGGTGACGGAACGCGCCGCGTCTTCGCCGTTGTAGGTGCCTGCCGGCGAGAACAACGCGAGCTCGGGCGCCGGGGCGCGCGAACGGTCCCGCTCGCCCACCCAGAAGCGCACCAGCGCGAACGGCGCCCGCGAGCCGCCGGTCCCCGGACCAGGGCCGAGCGCTCGTCCACGGCCGCCAGCGAGAGCCAGTGCGGTCCCGCCGACAGTCCCACCGCGTCGTCGACCAACCCGCCCAGCTTGACCTCCGCCTTGTCGAGCACTCGCCTCGGTCGGTGGTGATCGAGCGCGATGAGCACGCCTCGTCCCTCCGCCGCCTGCGGCCACCCGGCGACCTTGGTCCGCACGGTGTAGCCTGAGGCCTTCGGGATCAGGATGCGTTGCTCGGCGAAGGGAAACAGGATCTCGACGTGAGCGTCGGCGTTCGTCGTGCTCGCGCTCGGCTCGAGGCGAGCCGGCGACGGCGCTGGGGTCGGCGCCGTCGCGCTCGGTGCTGGAGGAGGCAAAGCGCTGGGGCGCGGCGCCGGGCGGGCCGTCGCCGGGCCCGGCGGCGTCGCCGGTGGCGGGGACGCCGCGGCGCAGGCCAGCGCCACCGAGGTGGCCAGAGTGCTCGCGGTACGAGCTCGATTCACCAGCGCAAGGTAGCGCATTTCCGCGCCGCCTTGGCGGACGCGACCGGGACTACCGGCGCGCCGCCAGCTCTGGTAGCCCCGATGTCCCATGAGCTACGTGGTCCTGGCCCGCAAATGGCGACCGATGAGCTTCGACGACTTGGTCGGGCAGGAGCACGTGGCGCGCACCCTCGCCAACGCCATCGACGCGGGACGGGTGGCGCACGCATTCTTGTTCACCGGGGTGCGGGGCGTCGGCAAGACCACCAGCGCCCGAATCCTGGCCAAGGCGCTCAACTGCGTGCGCGCACCGGGCAGCGTCCCCGCCGGCACCGATCCCGGCCCCACCGCTTCCCCTGTTTGAAGTGCGCGCCCTGCCTGGAGATCGCCGCCGGCAGCGACGTGACGTCCAGGAGATCGACGGCGCCAGCTACAACGGCGTGGACGAGGTGCGGCGCCTCCAAGAGATGATCCCGTACCGACCCGCCCGCGACCGCTTCAAGATCTTCATCGTGGACGAGGTCCACATGCTCTCGCAGAGCGCGTGGAACGCCTTCCTGAAGACGCTGGAGGAGCCGCCGCCTCACGTGAAATTCATCTTCGCGACCACGGAGGTGCACAAGGTTCCGATCACGATCCTGAGCCGCGTGCAGCGCTTCGACTTCAAGCTGATTCCGACGCGCTTGATCGCGGACAGCCTGCGGAAAGTGACGGCGAAGGAGGGCGTCGACGCCGACGATGCCGCCCTCGCGCTGATTTCTCGCGAAGCAGCCGGCAGCATGCGGGACGCGATGAGCCTGCTCGATCAGGTCATCGCCTGGGGCGGTCCCAGGCTGACCGGGCCGGACGTGGCCCGCGTGTTGGGCGTCGCCAGCCACCAGGTCCTCCACGACATCACCGGCGCGTTGGTGCGCGGCGACGCAGCCCGCGCGCTCGGCGTGGTCGCGGAGCTCTCCCGAGAGGGCCAGGACATCCCGCACGTCGCCAGGGATCTGCTCGCTCTGCTCCGAGACGTCGTCGTCGCGAAGGTCTGCCCGGAGCCCGGTGAGCTGCTCGATCTCGCCGACGAAGAGCGGCGCGACGTGATGGAGCTCGCGAAGCACGAGAACGCGGACGATCTGGTGCGCCTGCACCAGGGTTTCTCCCAGGGCTTCGACGACGTGGTCAGGAGCGGACAGCCCCGCGCCGCGCTCGAGATGCTGCTGGTACGCCTGGCCCGCCGTCCGCCGCTCCTGCCCATCGACGATCTGCTCGGCAGGCTCCGGGAGCTGGAGCGGCGGCTCGGCAGCGCGCCGCGTCGCGACGTCGGCCGCGAGAGCCCTCCTCTGCCCGACGCCCCGCGCCGCCCCGAGGCGCGCCCGCGGCCCCGGATCCGCGCCCGGCGGAGCGCCCGAGCAGGCCGAAGGACGGCCGCGAGGAACCCCCACTCGCACGTCCCGCGCTGGCGGCGGTTCCGCCGGTTGCTCCCGCGACGCGCGCCGAGCCCGAGCCGGAGGAGCGCCCTCCGACTTCGCGGTGGTGGCGTTCGTCGGCATCTTGGAGCGGCTGGCTGCGGAGCGCCCGGAGCTCGCCGCGTTCTTCGAGCACGCCGCTCCGCTCACGGTGACGCCGACCGAGCTGGTGGTCGGATTCGAGCCGGGCAGCGTGGTGGCGGCGCAGGCGGCGGGAAAGGAAGCGGTGGCCGCCCTCACCCGAGCTGCCAGCGAGCACTTCGGCGCGCGCGTGCACGTCGTGGTCGAGCTCGACTCGGAGCGCTCCCGGGGCTTCGACACGTTGGCCCAGCAGCAGGTGCGGGAGCGCCGCGCCAAGGTCCAGCACGCCATCGCGGAGGCCAAACGCCACCCTCGAGTGGTCGACGCCATGGAGGTCCTGGGCGCGCGACTGGAAGGATCTCAAGCTCGCGTCCGACTGACGTCGGCTTGCGCTCGAATCCGAGAGAGAGAACACTCCCGCCGTGCTTCCCGAGCGTCTGTCCCGTCTGATGCAACTCTTCGCGCGCCTGCCGGGCGTCGGCGAGAAGACGGCTCAACGCTATTGCCTGTTCCTGGCCACCGAGAGCGCCGAGCTCAGTCGCGAGCTGGGTGAGGAGCTGCTCCGGGCGGCCGACAGCGTTGGTCCCTGCGAGCGCTGCGGCAACCTGGCGGAGGTGGATCCCGAAGGGCACCGCGTTTGCCACGTGTGCCTGGACAGCCGTCGCGACCGCTCGCTCCTGTGCGTCGTGGCGCGGGTGCAGGATCTGCTGGCCATCGAGAAGAGCGGCGCTATGCGCGGTCGCTATTTCGTGCTCGGTCGCCTGCTCTCGCCCCTCGACGGCATCGGGCCGGAGGAGCTGCCGATGCAGGCGCTCTTCGAGCGCATCGCCAGCGAGGGTGTGCGCGAGGTCATCGTCGCGACGCCCCCAGCGTGGACGGAGAGGCCACGGCGCTCCTGCTCGCGCGCGAGCTCGCTCGGGCGGGCGTCAGCATCTCGCGCATCGCCAGCGGCGTCCCCCACGGCGGAGATCTCGAGTTTGCCGACCAGATCACCTTGGGACGCGCCATCGACGGGCGCCGTTCCATGGGGGGCTGAAGGTGTCTCGATTGACTGCTTGCGAGCCGGCGCAGCCGCGCGGTTGATCTGCGGCGCCTCCGGCGCCAATATGCGCCGCCTCATGACCCGCAAGGTGATCTCGAGCCCGAGCGCCCCCGCCGCCATCGGACCTTATTCGCAGGCCGTGTCGGCCGGTGACCTGGTGTTCTTGAGCGGCCAGATCCCCATCGATCCGAGCACCGGTGAGCTCGTCGTTGGCGACATCGAGCTGGAGACGCGGCGCGTGCTGGACAACCTGGGCTCCGTTCTCGGAGCTGCCGGCGCCGGCTTCCAGGATCTGGTCAAGACGACGATCTACCTGACCGACCTCGGCGATTTCGCTGCGGTCAATCGCGTGTACGCGGAACGCTTCGCCCAAGATCCCCGCTCGGGCCACCGTGCAGGTGGCCGCGCTGCCCAAGGGCGCGCGCGTCGAGATCGACGGCATCGCACGTTTGCCGAACAAGGGATGACCCATGGCCCAAGACACGACCAAGTCCGACTTCGACGCTGCACAACTCGACGCCACCGCCGACGGCGCGCTGGCCGCGCTCGCCAGCGCAGGCAAGCGCGCGCCTCAGCTGATCGACGCCTGGGTGAAGCGCGGGAACGCGGCCGCCGTCGCCGAGGCCGCCGAGCACGCCCAAGGCGCCGAACGCAAGGCGGCGCGCCGCGCCATCGGCGTGTTGAAGAGCCGTGGCGTCGCCATCCCGGAACGGCAGCGCACCGCCACGCTCGGCCGGCAAGCCCAGGAGGAGGTCACGGAAGCCTGGCTCATGCCGCCGGACACCGCGGGAAACACGCTGCTCGTCGTGGCCTCTCATTCGGGCGCCAGCCGCTACAAGAGCGCCTTCGTGGTGCTGCACGACGCCCTCGGAGTACACCGCGTGGACGTCGCCGAGCTGTCGCTCTCGCAGCTCAAGGGAAACATGAGCAAGGCGCTGCCGGGCGCCTCCTACCGGCCGGTGAAGGTCCCGGTCGAGTGGGTCCGTCATCGCATTGCGCAGGCGCGCAAGCTCCACGGCGAACGCGGCGTGCCGGAGCCGCTGGGGTTCACCAGCGCCCGCGCCCTGCTCGAGCCCGCGCCTTCGAGCGCCCCGAGCCATCCCTTCGACGACGAGGGCTTAGAGCTCGCGCCGGACGACGCCAAGGAGGTCGGCCTGGCCTCGGCGGCGCTGCACTCGCTGCCGGAGTTCCGCGGTTGGTTCCCGACGCGGGGCGCGGTGGAAGAGATGCTGGTCAAGGTCGGCGAGACGGTCCCGGCGGGCGAGGAGCCCGCCCCGGAGCAGCTGCGCCTCGCGCTGGAGGCCGAGATCGTCGCCACCACCGATCGCTACTTCTCCCCGAACGGCGCGCCGATCTCGTGCGCGCGATGAAGGACAGCGCGCTCTCCATCCTGGCGCGGGAAGGCGAGCAGAAGGCGCTGGAGGTCGCCGCCACCATCAGCTGCATCGAGTCACGCGGCATCCTCAGCGACGCTCCGCACGAGGTGGGCTTCTTGAAGGGCTTCTTCGAGAAGGCGGTGAGCCTGCTCCTGGCCCAGGGCGGCGGCAGCCTGCGCATCCCGGTGCGAGCCAAGCCCGCCGAGCCCGCACCGGCACCGTGACCCGCGGCGCGCTCCTTCCAGCCGATGGAGAAGTTGCGCCACGACGCCACGAACGCCACGAACGCCACGAAGAGAATTTTTTGTCTCTCGAGCTGGCGGCGCCCTTCAGCGTCCGGGCGCGAGCTCGACCCGCTGCCTCATCGAACGGCCGATGAGTTGAGCGTTCCCACGGTCTGGAGATCGCCCGACCTCGAGTTCTGGTTGCGCCACGACGCAACGACGCCACGAACGCCACGAAGAGAATTTTTGTCTCTCGAGCTGGCGGCGCCCTTCAGCGTCCGAGCGCGAGCTCGACCCGCTGCCTCATCGAACGGCCGATGAGTTGAGCGTGCCCACGGTCTGGAGATCGCCCGACCTCGAGTTCTGACGTCCGAACAGGACCCGGGGCTACCGACTCTCGACGGTCCTCGCCCGATGCAGGCCCGCCAACTCTCACGACACACAGAGAAATTCCTCCGTGGCGTCGTTGCGTCGTTGCGCCGTGGCGCACTTCTCTTCTGCCTTCGGACCACCCGGAGGCCATCGGCTCTCGCTCGCGCCTCAACCCGCGACACCACCAAGAAATTCCGCCGTGGCGTCGTGGCATCGTGGCGCACTTCTCTTCTGCGCGCGGCCAGGTCTCACTGGTACTTGATGACGATGTTCCCTTCCAGGAACACGCTGCCGTTCTCGCCGTTCGTGAACAGGTCGTAGGCGGGCCCGTCGCTGCCGCAGGTCACCTTCTTGTCCGCCGCTGCCGTCTCCGAAACCGTGCAGGTCGCGGGCGGGGCGCCCGTGTCCACCGCTCCGAGGGGAGCGCTGGCGTGCACCGAGTAGTTGCCGCTTGCCGGGAAGGTCGCGTCGATGCTGCCCTCGTCCGCGACGGTGATCTTGCCGCCCTTGGCGCCGGCGGAGACCCCGACGACCCGCAGCACGACGGAGGGGTCGTCCATGCCCTCACCGTCGGTGGTGATGTTCACGTCGTCGCTCACACCGAGCACCGAGACCTTGCCGTGGCAGGTGACGCCAGTGGCGACGACGCTGGCCGCACCGTTCACGTAGCAGTCGCCGAGGGAAGCCTTGTTGGTCAAGGTGACGGTCTTGGCCTGCGACACCGACTTGACGTCCACGTCGAACTCGCCCTTGTTGGCTAGCGGGCCGTCTCCGTGGTTCATGATGGTCAAGTTGCCGGCGAAGTCAGCCGGTAGCTTCACCGTGACCGAGGCGCCGAGCCCGTTGGTCGGGTTCCCCTGACGTGCGGCGGTCACGTTGACGTTCGCCCCGTCCTGGATGGTGAGGAGGAGGTTCTCGTTCATCTGACGGGTGGCCAGCTCCTTCTCGTCGTAGGCCTCGAAGTCGAAGGGCTTGAAGATCACCTCGACGGTGCCGGAGGCGGCCCCGCCTCGACGGTGACGTTGCCGTACACCGTGGCGATCGTGACGTCGCCACCTTGATAGGGGACGGTCTTCGACACGTCCGTGCCGTCGAACTTCGTCAGCGACTTGCCCTGGATGCAAACGCCGTCCGATTCCTGCTCGTCGGGCCCACAGTCGGAGAGCTTGCAGCCGCTGGTGCCGAAAAGCGCGAAACCCAAGAGCCCCAGAGTCAACGTGCCAAAGAAGTGTTTCATGGTTCTCCGCCTACCTCGTCCCATCAGTCTACGTGGATTGTCCCGGTTTCTTCCCCGTCTCCGCCCGGGTTCGACGGCCGCCGCCGGGGTGGGATTCACCCGCCGGACCCGACACACAAACCTTCTAGATCATTGCTTTTTCTCGGAATGCCCGGAGCAGACGGGCGCTCACGGGCCGGGCCTGCCGGCGCCGATGACCCGGGAATCCACCCGCACCACGGCGAGCAGCTCCCGGATGCTCGACGAGATGAAGACCTCGTTCGCCGCGCTCAGCTCCGCGACCGGGAGCGCCCGAAGCTCGACCGGGAGCCCGAGCTCGGCAGCCACCTCGAGCAGCTTCGCCCGGGTGATCCCCGGCAGGATGCCGGCGCTCTCGGGGGGCGTCACGAGGACCCCGCGCAGACCGCGAAGACGTTCGACGACGCTCCCTCCACGACGTTGCCAGCGTGGTCCACGATCAATGCTTCGGCCGCACCTTCCGCACGCGCCTTCCGCATCGCCAGCACGGCCACCAGGTAATTTCCGACCTTCGTCCCAGCCGCGTCCGTAGCCTCTGCGACGCGTTGGGTCCGGTAGGTCACCGCGGCGATCCCTCCGCGTAGAGCTCCGGCGCGGGCGGCGTCAGAGGGCCACGATGATCACGCGCAGGGGCCGGACTTCGAACCCCGTGTCCAGCCCCAACGGTCCGCTGCCGCGAGTCACGATTACCCGGACGTAGCTCTCGGGATTGCCTGCGGCCGCCAACGCTTCCGCGACCTCCGCCGCGATGCGGCTCCGCGGCACTGGCAGATCGATGAACACCCGAGCCGCGCTCTGCTCGAGCCGGCAGAGGTGCTCCGGCAGCGCGAACGGACGCCCGCCATAGGTGCGGATGGTCTCGAACACCGAGTCTCCGTAGAGGAATCCGCGATCGAATACACTGACCCGAGCCGTCTCGGGCGCGTGCGCGACTCCGTCGATCGAGACGACGGTCGTCACGCTCGACCCCAGCTCGACAGCTCCATCTCGGCCCGGGCGCCTGCGCTGGCGATGGCCGTCTCGAGCAGTCCAGGTCGGCCGCTGCGGCGCGCGGGTCCAGGGGCTCGCCGACCACGACGACGACGCGGGAGAAAGGCAGCACCACCAGGAAGTCGTCCCACGCGCGCGAGAGCCTGAAGGCCCAGGCCGCGCAACTGCCGACAGGGAAGAGCGGCGCCTGGGCCAGGAGCGCCGCCTTGGCAGCGCCGGGTTTGGCGCGAAACGCCGGTCCGCGCGGGCCGTCGACCGCGAACAGCGCGTGCTCACCCGCCCGCGAGAGGCGGCGCACCAGAGCGCCGAGGGCGGCGGCGCCCCGTGCGAGCTCGACCCGCGCACGCTCCGCACGCCCACCGCGCCCAGGATGCCCGACTGGGCTCACCGTCCCGCGACCGGCTCACCATCGCCACGCTCGGGCGTCCGCGGCGCGCGCGGAGGAGCGCCATCTGCCGGCCATGCCAGAACGCGAACACACTGGGCGGTGCGGAGTCGAAGGTGAGCGGCGCAGTCACCCTCACGCGAAAGGTCCAGACCCACGCCCGCACCACCAGGCCGAGCAGAAAGCCGATGAGCCGGCGCATGCCATCCAAGTCATGCACTGTGGTTCCGGGGCTCAGCCCTTGAGCTCGGCCATGAGCTGCTTGGCGCGTTCGAGCTTGTCATCCGCCTGGATCGCGCGTTCCAGCATCTGGATGGCCTTGGGCTTCTCGTTCTGCTTCGCGTGGATCTCGCCCAAGTGGAAGAACACCTCCGCCTTGGTGATCGGCGAGTCCGCTTCGAGCTTCTGCAGCAGCAGCGCGCGGAACATCTGCATCGCCTTCTTCAGATCGTCGACCTGAATGGCCACCAAGCCGAGCGCCTTGAGCACATGGACGTTCCCGGGCTCGATGCGGAACGCCTTGTCGAGCTCCTCCAGTGCCTTCTCCGTGTTCCCGTCGGCGATGTGTGCGTCCGCCAGTCGGCGGTGGATCTCCGCCAGCTCTTTCGAACGCTTGCCGCCGTAGCTCTCACGATTTTCTCCAGGACCGCCGCCGCCGCTTTCCCCTTGCCCGACGCGCTGTAAGCGTCACAGAGAGCGAGCAAGAGCTCGCGGTCGTCGGGCCTGAGCGCGCTGGCCTTCTCCAGCACCAGGCTGGCCTCTGCCCAATCGCCACGCTTCTTGGCATGCGTGTCCGCGGCGCGACGCAGGAGCGGGATCTGCGCGTCGACGCCCTCGGCCAGCTCGGCGTCCACGACCAGGTGAGCGGCGAGCTTCTCCCAGGACTCGGTCGCCTCGTAGAGCGCGAGCAAGCGGGCTCGCACTTCCTTGTCCGCCTTGTCCACGCCGAGCGCGCGCTCCAGCGCGGCGGCAGCAGCGACCTTGTCTCCGAGCTTCTCGTGGACGTCCGCCAGGGTGCCGCACGAGCGCACGGCATCCGCGCCCTCGCTCACGCCGATCAACCGGTCCAGGATCCGCGCCGCCTCGGCCAGGTCACCACCTGCCTGGTGCAAGCGCGCCAGCGCCTCGAGCGCCCCGCGGTGGGAGCCGTCGCGGTCCAACACGGCTTGGTAGGTCTCGATGGCCTTGGCGCGGTTCTTCAGCCGTGTGTCGTAGATCTCGCCCAGGCGCACCTGGAAGCGCAGCTCCGCCTGCGTGTCGCCGCGGGAGCGGGCCGCCTCGATTTGTCCCGACAAGAGCTCGGCGAGCTCCTCGTCGCGTTGCGCCTTCTCGTACAGCTCGCTCAAGGCCACGACAGCGTCACCGTTGCCGGGCTCGTCCTCGAGCACCGTCTTGAGAAAGTCCACGGCGGCGTCGATGGCCTGGAAGCGCTCGACGTTCAGCTTCGCCAGATCGATGCGCAGCGCGCTGCGCTCGGAGGCGCTGTCGGCGTTGTCCACGAGCCGCTCCAGCAAGCGCCCGAGGTTTTCCCATCGCGACGCCGACACGTACAGCTCTCGTAGCGCAGCAGCAGCGTCGCGGTCCTGCGGATCGTCCTCGAAGAGCTGCTCGTAGATGCCGATGGCGTCGTCGCGCCGGTCGAGCTTGCCCTGCGCGATGGCAGCAGCGCGGTGGCGGAGCTCCCGGATCTCGGCGCCCGCAGCCCCGAGCTCGGCACGGCGGCTGAGCAGCCGGAACGTCTCGGCGAAGTCGCCAGCGCGCTCACTGAGCTCGGTCAGCTCCGCGAGCGCCCAGGTGTTCGCGTCGTCTTGCTCGAGGAGCTCGCGCACGACGGACTCGGCCAGCTTCGCGTCACCCAGGCCGTCGGCCAGTCGCTTGGCCTCGCGGTAGGCGTCCTCGCGCCGAGCCTCGTCCACTTGAAGCTTCGCCCGGCGACGCAGCGTCTCGACCAGGTCTCGTTCGCGGCCCGGCGCTCGCTGCACCTGCTCGAGCAGCACCAACACGTCGTCGCTGTTCGGGTCGAGCTCCAGGGCCTTCGCCAGGGAGCGCTCTGCTGCCACCCCGTCCTCCATCTTGTCGCGCTGCCAGGTGGCGATGCGCACGCACAGGTCCCGACCCAGGTCGCGACCGAGCTCGGGGTTCTTGTCCACGGCGGCCCCAGCGCCGCAGCCGCCCCTCCCAGTTGCCGGTGATGGCGGCCAAGCGCTCGATTTCGTCCAAGAGCGCGGCATCGGAGGGGTCGTCGGTCAGGCCCTGCTGCAGCACTCGCTGCGCGGCGGCCGGGTCCTTGGCGTCGTCCTCCAGCACGCGCGCCAGGTTCTTGCGCATCTCGATGCGTTGTTCCTTGCTGTCGGCGAAGCCGACGCGCTTCTCGTACAGCGACGCCAAGCGGTCGGTCTTGCCGCGCTGGCGGTACACGGACTCCAGGACCTCCGCGGCCTCTTCGAACAGGTCGCGCTCGCTAGTGAGCTTCTCGAGCTCGTCGGCGGCGCCGTCGTGCTCGGGCGCGCGCTCGAGCGCCATGCGAAAGGACGCGAGCGCGCGGGCGGGCTCCTCGAAGGCCTGCACCTGGATCATGCCCAGCCGGTGGTAGAGGTCGGCCTGACCGGCGTCCGAGGGCTCCAGGGCGATGCGGCGTTCGATGACGTCGGCGAGCTCCTTCTGGTTGCCGAGCTTCGCGTGCAAGCGATCGAGGGCGAGCAACAGCTCCGGCTGCTCGCCAGCCTGCTCGAGCGCACGAACGTAGGCCTCCACCGCGCGCGCGTCGTCGGACAGCTGCTCTTCGGCGATGCGGCCGAGCCGCGCCCACAAGTCCTTGGCGACCTCTGGCTCGAAGATGCTGCCCGCGCGCTCCGCCAGCGCCTCGGCGTAGGCCGGCCAGGCGTTGGCGGCGGCCGAGAGACGCTCGATCTCCGAGTGCAGATCGGCAGCGTCCGGGCGCTCCGCCAGCGCGCGGAGCAGCGCCGCTTGGCGTCAGCCGTCCGGCCCAGCTTCGCGTCGAGCACCTCCGCTATGGTCCGAAGCGTCTCGGCGCGCTCGCTCGGGTCCGACTCCACGCTGAGGCGCATCTCCAGCGCGTCCGTCAGCTCGGCGTGGCGTTCGGTCGCGCGCAGCACCGGAATCAGGATCCCGGTGACGACGAGGCGCAAGTCCTCGTGCTCGCGACCCAGCGCCGACACCCGCGCCAGAGCTTCGGCATCACTCGGCGCCTCGTCCAGCACGAGCCGGTAGGCCTCCAGCGCTTCGTCGTAGCTGGTCAGCTTCTCCGCCAGGAGATTGCCCATTCGCGCCGCAACCGGGCGCGCTCATCCGACGACTCCGCGCGGCTCGCCTCGAGCTTCAGATTGTCGAGCAGCTCCGGCCACATCTCCTCCTGCCGGTAGAGCCGGTCCAACTCGCGCAGCACCTCGGGATCCGCGGCACGGATGGACAACGCTTGGCCCAGGAGATCGATGGCCTTGCGGCGATCGGAGAGCTTATCCTCTTGGAGCTTGGCGGCCCGGCGCAAGAGGTCGTATTTCAGCTCGGCGTCGTCCTCACCGCAGAGCTCCACGCGGCGCTGGTAGAGCTCCGCCAGGAGCTCGGCCTCGGTCCCGCCCTCACGGAGGTCGATCAGGCAGTCGACGGTGAAGGCGCTCTCCGGATCGAGCTCCAGCGCGCGCTCGTAGGCAGCGATGGCACCCGCCGGATCGTCGAGCATGTCGCGCTTTGACTCGCCCACGCGACGCCACAGGCTCGCCCGCTCCTCGTTCTCGAGCACGTACTCGGCCTTCGAGGTCAGCACGTTGACCAGCACGGCCCAGTCGCTGAGCAGCGTGGCCAGCATCTCCATTCGCGCCAGGACGTCCAGGTCCGACTCGTCCACCTGACGCAGCCGCTCGTAGGCCCCGAGCGCGGCGCGCGGGTCGTCCCGGCGCTTGTCATGGACCTCCGCGACCTTCGCCAGGAGATCGCGGCGCGAGCATGTCCGGGCTCTCCTCGAGCGCGGCCTCGTAGGTCTCGGTCAACTTGTCCCAGGAATTCGTCAGGTCCGTCAGGCGCTCGAACTCCGCGCGCGTCTCGGCGTCGTCCGGGTCGAGGCCCACCGCCACGCGTAGCGCGCGACACGCCCGCGTCGCGTCGCGCCCGCGCTCCTCCCAGAGCCGGGCGGTCTCCCTGAGCACGAAGACCTTCTCTTGCGGCGTCTCGGCCAGGGCATAGCGGTCCTCGTTCAGGCGAACGAGTCGCTTCCAGTCGTCGGCGCCCTCGTACAGGGGCCGCAAAATCTCCACCACGCGCTGCTTCTGTCCCTCGTTTCCGAGCAGGCCCTCGAGCTCCGCGACGGCTTCGGCGTGACCGGGCACTCCGCGGACGATCTCCTCGAGTTGGTCCACGGCGCGGTCTGGCTCCGAGAGCTCCTTCAGGTAGAGGCGCGCCAGCGCCAGACGGTGGGGCGCAGCGGGCTCCGGATCCAGGGCGCTCTCCGCGCGGCGCAGGTGGAGCTCCGCGAGGTCGGTCCAGCGTTCGCGCTCGCGGTACAGCTCGGTGAGCGCGTCCAGCGTGCGCTCGTCGCGCTCGTCCACGTCGAGCGCGGCTCTATAGGTCTCGATGGCCGCATCGGGGTTGCCCGCCCGCTTGCGCTCGAGCTCGGCGATGGTGTGGAGCGCCGCCAGTCTGTCCGCCGGCTCGAAGCGATGGTCGAGCGCCGCGCGGTAGTGCTCCACGCGCTCGGCGTGGCGGTCGGTCTTGACCAAGATGGCGTCCACCGCGTCGAACAGCTCGCGGCTCTCGGGCTCGAAAGCCAGAGCGCGCCTCGAGAAGGCCAGCGCGCGGTCGTTGTCGCCCAGCCCGGCGAAGATCTCGCCGGCACGCCGCGCGAGGTTGGCCGTCGCCGGCTCGTCGGCGACCACGTTCTCGAGCTCCGCGGCGTAGATCTCCGCCAATCGCTTCTCGGCGCCCGCGACCTTGGCCAGGCGCTCCAGCTCGGTGATGGTCGGCGCGTCGGACAGGTCCTCGTGCAGGAGCTTGGCGGTGGTCTCCAGCGCCGCGACGTAGTCCTCCTTCTGCTCTTCGTAGAGCTGAGCCAGCCGCGACAGGAGCTCCCGGCGTTCGTCCGGGTCCTGGCTGACCTCGAGCCGAGCCTGGATGGACTCCATGACCTTTCCGAAGTCCGCCCGGAGCAAGTAGACCGGCTCCAGGATGGCCGCGGCGCGAGCGCGGTGCTCGGCGTCGCCGCCGCCGCTCATCAGCCTCTCCAGCTCACCGATCGCGCCTTCGTGCTGCTTCTCGCTGCCCAGTGCCTCTTCCAGCTCGTCGAAGGCGCGCGGCACCTCCTGCATGCGCTGCGCGAGCACGCGCGCCATCTTGACGTGCAGGTCCGCCGGCTTGCCCTGCCCGGCGTCCAGCTGGCGGCGGTGGAGGTCCACCAGGTCCTGCCAGCGCTCCTCCAGCGCGTAGAGGCCCTCCAGCGCCTCGATGGCCGGAGCCTCGAGCGCGATGTCCAGGATGGACTCGTAGGCACCGACGGCTCCAGCGTTGTCGCTCAGCGCGTCGGAGAGGAGCTTCGCCTTGCGGTAGAGCAGCGTCTTGCGCTCGTCGTCCGACTCGGCGTTCTCGATGCGTCGCTCGAAGATGCCGAGCAGACTCTGGGAGTCGCCCTGCTCTTCGTAGAGCGACTCGAGCGAGCTGAGCGCGTGACGGTCCTCCGACCGGAGCTCGAGCGCCTTCTCGTAGTACTCCCGGGCGAGCTTCTTGTCGCCGAGCTTCTGCCGGGCGAGGTCCGCGACCTTCAGCGTGACCGAGAGCTGCAGATCGCCGTCGAAGATGTTGGGCACGACGTCGCACAGGAGCTTGACCTGGTCGGCATGGCGTCCCGATGCGGAGGCGAGACGATCGAGATGGTTGAGCCAAATCCGAGCTCCGTATGGCCCACGGCCTCGCGCAGCGCACGCTCCGCGTACTCGTAGGCGCGACGGGTGTCCTCCAGCGAGTGCTCGGCGATGTGCAGAGCCTTCTCCAGCGCCTCGATCTTCTCGACGGGGTCGTCGGTGGCGGCGACCTCGATCTCGAGCACGCGCAGGAGCGGCTCGTGCGCCCCTCACCTTCGTAGATGGGATGTAGGATCGCAGCGGCCTCGCGCCGCGCCTGCGACTCCTCCGAGTCGAGCAGCTTCTCCAGCGCAGCACGGCTGGGCGCGTGCCCGGTGTCGAGCGTGAGCGCGCGACGGTAGGCGTCCAGCGCACCCTCCAGGTCGTTCAGCTGCTCGCGCTTGAGATCCCCGAGCTTGAGAGCAGCTCGAGGCGTTCGCCGTCGTTCTGCACCACCTCGAGGTGAGCGGTGTACGACTCGGCCAGATCGTCCCAGCGCTCTGCCGACTGGTAGAGCTTCTCCAGCGCCAAGAGCGACTCCAGGGACGAGCCGTGCTCGTCCACCACGGCGCGCCAGGCTTCGATGGCGTCGCTCACGTTGCCGAGCTTCTGGGCCTGCACCTCCGCCATGCGCACCATCAGCTTGCGGCGCAGACCGACGTCTTCGGTCACCTCGCGTCGACGATCGAGGATCTGCGTCAGGCTCCTGTAGTCCTCGGTCTTTTCGTACAGGGCGTCGAGCGACGCCAGGGCCAGCTCGTCGGAGGGGTGCTCCTCGAGCCGGGCCTTCCAGGCCTCGACGGCGCCCGCGGAGTCTTCCAGCACGCTCTGGTAGAGCTCTCCCAGGCGGCCGAAGAGCTCGCGCCTCTTGTCGCCTTCTTGCTCCAGGGCGACCTGGGTCTTCAGCACCTCCGCCAGCTTCTTGTGCTGGTTCGAGGCGACGTAGATGCGCTCCAGCGCCCGGGCAGCCGGCAGCACCAGCTCGGCATCGGACTCGTCGAGCGCGAGCACCCTCTTGTAGGTGTCCTCCGCGCGAGCGGGGTCGCTGAGCAAGTCCTCGTGGATGGCAGCCGCCTTCATCAGGATCTCACCCCGCAACCCGGCGGTGTCGGCCTTCTCGGCGGCGCGATCCAACACTTCTGCGACTCGAGCGTGTGCGCCCGTGCGCCGGCCGATCTCGATCAGCCGGGTCCGCGAGTCGCCGTCGAGCGGATCGAGCGGCACCAGTCGAGCCAGTGCCTCGAAGGCGCCTTCGTCGTCGTGCATGCGCTCGTCTCGCAGCCGCGAGACCCGGCGCAAGAGCTCGCGCCGCTCGTCGTCCAGCACCGGATCTGGGCTCTCCTGACCTCGCAGCGTCTCGTCGAGCTCCTCGAGCCGGATGCCGAGCACGCGGACCAGGTCGCGGATCTCGTCCCGGGCCTCGTACACGCCCTCCAAGATCTTCGCGGCTCGTCCCCGCATGCTGCCGATGGCGAGGAGCTTCTCCGCGAGCTCTCGCGCGTCGTAGTCGTTGGGCCGTTCGCGCAGCACGTTCTCGACGTGCCCGATGGCGCGCTCGGGGTGGTGCAGCCGGTCGAGCTCGATGCGCGCCAGGCGCAGCTCGAGCTCGAGCAGCTCGTCACCGCTCGAGAGGTCCACGCGCCGAGCGAGCAACCGCGCCAGGTCTTCGTGGCGGTCGAGCCGCGCGTAGAGTCGGTCAAGGGCGCGGATCCCCCCGTCGTGGCTCGGATCGAGGTCCAGGATGCGCTCGTAGTGCGCAGCGGCCTTGACCGCGTCGTCGATGATCTCCTCGCAGACCAGCGCTACCTCCACCAACATCTCCGCCTTGCGCGCCGGGTCGTCGGTGGCCTGCGCTGCTCGATCGTACAGCGCCTCGAGCTCGCTCCAGCGCTCGGCAGCCGTCAGGATGTCCTTCAAGCGCAAGAATGCGCGCTCGTTGCCGGCGTCCAGCTTGAGCACTCGCTCCAGGTAAGGTGTGGCTCCGATGGGGTCGCCGAGCTTGTCCTCGTAGAGGCGCGCCGCGCGCTCGCACAGCTCGACCTCGATGCTCCGGTCCAGGCCGCCGCGCAAGATCTCTCGGTACGCCTCTGCCAGATCCGTCGGACGACCCGCCGAGGCCGCCAGCGCGTCGGCGCGCTCCCACAGCGAGAGCTCGGTCGGGAACTCGCGCACCGCGGCCAGCATCACGTCGAGCGCGTTGCCGTGGGCACCCAGCTTCTGGTCGTGGACGTCTGCCAGGCGCGAGTAGATGTCCAGGCGCTCCGCCTCGTCACGGGTCTGGGACAGCATCACGCTCAGCGCCTGGGCCTCCCGGCGCGCGTCACCACCGCTGGCGTATTGCGTCGCCAGGACCTCCGCCGCGCGCGTCTTGGTGGAGTCGCGTTCCATCAGCTTCTCCAGCACGCTCATCGCGCGAGCGTGCCCGGGTGACAGCTCGAGGGCGCGCACCGCCGAGGACAAGGCGTCGTCGAAGCGGTCGAGGCGCAGGAGGTAGAGCTCCGCCAGCTCGACCTCGCGCTGAGCGAGGTCGTCCCCGCTCAGGCGATCACGGTGCCGCTCGATGACCTCGGCAGCGCCGGCGGCGTCGTCGGAGAGCAGCAACAGGCGCGGCAGCGAACGGAGCGCGTTCGGCTCGCCGGGCTCCACCTCCAGGATGCGACGATACAGCTCGACGGCCTTCTCCTGCGACTCGAAGACCTCCTCCTCGAGCGTGGCCCACTCGCTCAGGATCTGCAGCTTGTCGGCGTCGCTCGGGGCGTGCTGCACGCGGAGGTCGAGCAGCCAGCGCAGCTCGTCGCGGCGGTCGTGCTCGCGCAGGAGCCCGTCCAGAGCACCCGCCACCTCTCGATCCGCGGGGTCGCGCTCGAGCAGGCGCTTGTAGGCTGCGATGGAGTCGTCGGTGCGCCCGAGCTCCCGCGCATAGAGTCCGGCGAGCTTGAGCGTCAGGTTTCGCTGCTCGGCATCGAGCATCGCGGACGCGCGTGCCGCCGCGCCGTCCGGCACGGTGACGGCGTCCTCGCGCCCCTTCTTCTTGCCGCGCTTCTTGCCCTTTTCCGCGGCGGCTGCCTCGCCTTCGCCCGCTGCCGGCCGCGGCAGCGACTCCAGCCGCGCCTCCAGGGCGCTCGCCAGCTCGCCGAAGGCCTGAGCCGCCCGCGCCGTCTCTTCCAGGAGCGCGAGCGCCTCGGCGTTCCCCGGCGAGAGCTCGTAGGCCCGGCGCGCGTAACCGGCCGCGGCCTTCTTGTCGGAGAGCTTGTGGCTCGCGGTGTCGACCAGCTTCTTGAGCCACTCGAGGCGGTCTTCCGTCGAGTCGGTCGCCTCCGCCAGGAGCTCGTAGAGCGCCGGCAGGCGCGCCCACTTCTGGTCGTGCTCGTAGAGCGGGATCAGCGCGCGCGCCGCCCTGGCGTCGGTGGGGTCCACCGAGAGGATGCGCTCGTAGGAGCGGAAGGCACGGTCGGTTGCTGCAGGTGTTGCTCGAGCACCGCCGCCGCGCGGTACGACAGGTCGATCTTGCTCTTGTCGTCCTTGGCGCGGTCGGCGGCGGTGCTCAGCACCTCCGCCAGTCCCTCCCAGTCGCCTTGCGACTCGTACAAGCTCTGCAGCCCGTCGTAGTCTCCGCCGGAGAGGTAGGCGTCGCGCAGTACGCGCAGCGCGCGGGCATGGCCCGGCGACAGCTCTAGCACCCGGCGCCACGCGCTGGCCGCGCGAGCGTGATCGCCGAGGTGGTCGGCGTACACGCCGCCGAGCTTCTGCAGCACGGCGAGACGGGCCGCTTCGTCGCTGGTCGCGTCCACGCGCTTCTCCAGCACGGAGGCCAAGGTCTGCCAGTCCTTGCTGCGCTCCGCGTGCTTCTCCAGCGCGTCCAACACCTCGACGCGACCCGGCTCGATCGCGAGGATCTGCTTGTAGAGCTCGACCGCGTCCGCGCCGCGGTTCAAGCGCTCGGCGGCGAGCTGGGCCATCTCGGTGAGCAGCGGGATCTTCGCGGAGCCCGTGAGCGCGCCGACCTCCCGCTCGTACAGCTCGTACAGGGCCGGCCAGGCGCGGCGCTTCTTGTACAGCTCCGCGAGCCGCTCCCGCGCCTCGGCGTCCGTCGGGTCGACCCCGAGCAACGCCTCGTAGGCGTCCGTCGCGTTCTGGACGTTGGAGAACTGCTCGAGCCAACGCCGGGCGACGGCGCGATACAGGTCCTTCTTCTCGGCCGCGTCCGGGGTGATCTCGGCGAGCTTGAGCTGGTTCGTCAGCAGGTCGCGCCAGCGCTGCAGCTTGTCGTAGAGCTGAACGAGCTCGCGAACCTCGACCACGTCGTTCTCGTCGAGCTTCTCGTCCAGCTGCACGATCTGGTTGAGCACGCTGACCAGCGCCGTGTCGCTCTTGAGGTGCTGGCGGTACACCTGCGCGACCTCGCGCAGGATGCCGACGCGGCGCGCGACATCGCTGGGGTCAGCACGCTCCAGCTCCTGACGCAGCAGCTCGACGAGGGCGTTGTAGCCTTGGGTCTGCTTGTACAGTCGCTTGAGAGCCTCGCGGGCCTCGACGTTGTCCGGGTCCTGACGCAGCACGCCCTTGTATTGCTCGATCGCCTTCTGGGCGTTGGCCTGGCCCTCGGCGAGCCGGGCGATCTCGGAGCTGATGGCGGTCTTGTCCGGACCGTCCTTCATGGCGCGCTGGGCGGCGCCGAGCACGTCCATCAGGCGCTTGTCGTCGTGCTCGGCCGCGGCGAACTCGCGATAGAACTCCAGCACCAACGGCTGCGTCGGCTCGACGCGCGAGATGCGCTCGAACCAGCTCTCGGCGTCGCGCAGGCGGGCGGCCTTCTTCCACAGCAGCATGGCGATCTGCAGCATGTCGCCCACGCGCTCGGGGCTGGACAGATCGCGGCCCTTGAGGTCGCGCTCGTAGAGCGCGCACAGCTCGTCCCAACGCTCCGCGTGCTCGTAGAACTCGCTCAGAAAGGCCATGGCTTCGGCGAAGTCCGGCTTGTCCCGCAGGATGCGCTCGTAGGCCCGCGCCGCCCGCTCCGGGTCGGAGAGCCGCGTCTTGAACAGGCGTGCCAGGCGCACTCCGGCCTCGATGCGATCCTTGGGCAACTCGGCTCGATCGGTGACGCGCTCCAGCACCCGCGCGACGTCCTGCCAGCGCTCCGACTGCCTGAGCACGCGCTCCAGCATCTTCGCCGCCCGCACGTTGCTCGGGTCGAGCCGCACCGACTGCTCCAGGCGCTCGGCGATGGACTTCGAGTCGGCATCCGCGCTGCCGAAACGGAACTCCATCTCCGCCGCGCGCATCAGCATCGAGCTCTTGTAGACGTCGTCCGGCGCCTGCTCCGACTCGCTCGTGTAGGTCGCCACCAGATCCTTCCAGCGACCTCGCTTGCCCTCGCTCTCCTCGATGGCCTCGATCACGGCGGACTCGTCCGGGACGAGCTCCAGGTAGCGGCGCGCGGCGCGTAGCGCGGCGTCCTCGTCGAACAGCTCGTCGCGCTGGACCCGGATGCGCTCCTTGAGCAGCACGGGCTCGGCGTCGCTGCCCTTGGCCGCCGGGATGGCGACGTCGAGCAAGCGCAGCACCGCCTCCCACTCGCCCCGGTCGGCATGGCGCGTCCGCGCGTGCTCGAGCAAGCGCAGGAGCTCGGTCGAGGGTAGGTCCCGGTCGGGCGCTTCGACCGCGGTGGTCAGCGCCTCCACGCCGGAGCGAGGTCGGGGTCGTCTTGGAGCTGGCCGAGGGCGGTCCGGATGGTCTCTGCGTGCATGCTCTGCCCGTATGGAAGTCGCTGTCCCAGATGCGCTCCCGGAGGAGCGCGCGCCGCCACGCCTGAGCGCGCGTGGGGCCTCGGGCAGACTAGGCTCCCTGCGGGGGTGACAAGCCCTCTAAATCAGCGAATCCTTTGCGGTTCCGCGGCTGCTTTGAGCTTGACCAGGAGGCGCCGTTGGGCGCGGATCGCGCCCGGGCTGCCGCCGAGGCTCTCCGCCCGCGCCAGCGCGGCTTCGGCCTCGTCGAGCCGGCGGAGCTCGAGCAACGCCCACGCCCGGCCGAGCTGGAGGTCCCCGAGCTTGGGGCGCTCCCGGGCGAGCGCGTCGTAGTGCTCGAGCGCCGTCGCCGCATCCCCTTCCGCGACGGCGACGGTGGCCAGGCCCAAGCGGTTGTCGAGGGAGCTCGGGGCCGCGGCGAGCCCCCCGGAGTACGCCGCCTTGGCGCCTGCGAAGTCCCTCAGCTTGAGCCGAACCAGCCCCAGAGCGTGCCAGGCCCTGGCGTCTCGTCGGTCGCGTCGCACGGCCTCCGCCAGCCGTGGCTCCGCCAGCTCCGCCTCGCCCCACCTCCGCCGCGCGCAGCCCCCCGGCCCGGGCCCCCGCCGGGCTGCGTGGCGCGACTTCCGCGGCGCGGTCGTACATGGCGAGCGCGTCCTCGTAGCGTGCGCGAGCTCGAGCGCGTACCCCATTTCGATCCATGGCGTGGGGTCGCCCGGTCCGAGCGCGGCCGCCAGCGCAGTCGCCTCGCGCTCCGCGGCGCCCAGATCGCCGGTCAGCGCGATGATGCGGATCAAGAGCTTGCGCTCGTCGATCGCGCCCGGGTGGCCCGCGATGTGCTCGCGCAAGAGCGCGATGGCCTCCTTTTCGCGGCCTTTGTGCACCAACATGCGGGCGCGCTGGCGGTTGCTCGCGTCGCTCGCGGCGCAGCCCACGCTGAACGCGAAGAGCCCGACGGCGGCGAGACGGCGGAGCATGGTGCGCCAAGGCTTGCATGCCCGGGAACGAAGCGGTAGCGGGGCGAGCATGAAGTCCAGTGACATCAAGACCGTCGCCGTCATCGGCGCAGGGCAAATGGGCGGGGGCATCGCGCAGGTGGCCGCCACCAAAGGCTACGGCGTGATCCTGAGCGACGCTTCCGTCGAGCTCGCGAAGAAGGGCAAGGACAAGATCGCGAAGATCCTCGCCAAGCAGGTCGAGAAGGGCAAAGCGAAACCAGACGAGGTCGAAGCCTTGCTCGGCCGCATTACCCCGCACGCGACGGGCGAAGGCCTGGAGACGGCGGACGTCGTGGTCGAGGCGGCCACCGAGAACCTGGACGTGAAGATCGCGCTGTTCAAGGCGGCCGACGCCAAGATGCGATCCGACGCGATCTTGGCCTCGAACACCTCGAGCATCAGCATCACGCGCCTGGCGGGACAGACGGGGCGCCCGGACCGCGTGATCGGCATGCACTTCATGAACCCGGTCCCGCTGATGAAGCTGGTGGAGCTGGTGCGCGGCGTGCAGACCAGCGAGGACACCTACGCCGCGATCAAGGAGCTCAGCGAGAACCTGGGCAAGACGGTGATCACCAGCAAAGACCAGCCCGGCTTCGTGGTGAACCGCATGCTCGTGCCGTTCTTGAACGAGGCCTGCTTCGCGTTGCAGGAGGGTCTGGGCACTCCCGAGGACATCGACCAGGGAGCGAAGCTCGGGCTGAACCACCCGATGGGCCCGCTCGAGCTCGCCGACCTGATCGGCCTCGACACCCTGCTGTTCATCGCGGAGGTCTTGCACCGCGAGTTCGGCGACGACAAGTACCGCCCCGCGACGCTGCTCAGGAACCTGGTCGCAGCCGGCTGGTACGGCAGGAAAGTCGGCCGCGGCTTCTACGTGTACGACGACAAGGGACAGAAGGTCGGTCGCGCCTTCGAGAGGTGAGCCATGGCGAGCTACGAAACGATCACGGTCGAGCATGCGGACGGCATCGCCGTCGTCACCGTCAACCGCCCCGACAAGCTGAATGCGCTGAACGGCAAGGTCCTGGTCGAGCTGACGGCCGCCTTCGTGAGCCTCTCGGAGAGCGAGCCCCGACGCGGGTCGCGATCTTGACCGGCGCGGGCGACAAGTCCTTCGTCGCGGGCGCGGACATCGCCGAGATGAGCGCGATGAACGCCGCGCAGGCCAAGGCGTTCAGCGACGCCGGGCACCGCTTGGGCCTGGTGATCGAGTCGGCGGCGTTCCCGGTGATCGCGGCCGTCAACGGCTTCGCCCTCGGCGGCGGCTGCGAGCTGGCGCTGTGCTGCGACTTCATCTACGCCTCCGAGAAGGCGCGCTTCGGGCAGCCGGAGGTGAACCTGGGTCTGATGCCGGGCTTCGGCGGCACGCAGCGGCTGGCGCGGCGCGTCGGGCTCGCCCGGGCCCGGGAGCTCATCTACACCGGCGATCCGGTCCCAGCGGATCGCGCCCTCGCCTTGGGTCTGGTCAACGAGGTCGTCCCACACGCGGAGCTCCTGACCAAGGTGCGGGCGGTCGCCGCGAAGATCGCCGGCAAGGCGCCGGTCGCCATCGCCTACTCCAAGCGCGTCATGGCGCGAGGGTTCGACGCGGATCTGGGCGTGGCCAACGAGCTCGAGGCCACGGCGTTTGCCTCGCTCTTCGACACCGCGGACATGCGCGAAGGCACTCAGGCGTTCGTGGAGCGACGTGCCGCGAAGTTCATCGGGCGCTAGCCCTCTGGTGCTGGGGGCCCTGATCGCCCTCCCGCTCGCGGCAGGCTGCGACGGCTGCGGCAAGGACAAGCCCTATACCCCTTCGGGTGGCGAGCGGCCTGCCGAGCGCGGTCGCCGAGGCAGACGCCGGGCCGGACGAGCCGGACGCGGGACTCCCGCGCCCGAAGTTCGTGGTGCGCGTTGCCTCGCCGGCGCCGGACCGGGCCACGCGCTGGTCGCTGGACGGGCGCGAGCTCGCGGCGCCCGCCGGGCGGGTGTTCGAGCGCGGTATCGCCGCCGACTTCGACGGAGACGGAACCCGGGAGAGCGTGGTCTGGACGCTGCCAGCCGCCGCGACGCCGCCGGCGCCGGCGGGTGAGCTCTGGCTCTTCCCGAGCGCCGGCGCGCCGCGGAAGCTGCTCGAGCTCCCGGGCTTCGTTCCGACGGGGCCTGCCTGCAAGCACACCGCGGCGCTGCTCCAGACTGGGCCGAAGAGCGTGACGCTGGACGTCTCGGCGAGCTGCACGACGACGTTGCTCGCGCGGCGCCCACCCGGAGCGTATCGGTCGTCGCGCCGCTGTCCGATCGCCCGCACGTGCTCACGCTGCGCGTCGCCGCCGCGTTCTCGACCGAGCCCTTCGCCCTCGACGTGGACTCCACCGACCGGGACGGGGACGGCCGGGACGACGTGCGCCTGGTCGTGACCCAGAAGCCACCGTGCAGGACCGACCCGGCGCTGGTGGCCCAGGGCTGTCCAACGGACAAGGAGGACAAGAGCGTGAGCGCCCAGGTCGTGTGGATCGATCGCGCAGCCGGTCTGTCGCGCGACGCGACCGAGCCCGCGGCCTCCCTCGGCGCCCTCGCCGCAGCGGAGCTGGGGCGCTCGAAGCGCAAGCAGACCGCCGCGAGCGTGCCCCGCGGCGTGGCCCAGCTCCGGCGGCTGCTCGGGACGCTCTGCGCGGAGGGCGCCGCGTCCCGCCTGTTCGAAGCCGACGGCAGCATGTTGCGCTGCGAGCCGCTCGGTACCGTGGTCGAGCGACTGCTCGTCGCCGAGGTGCAAGCCGCCCTCACCGAGAAGGACGTCGAGCGCGCGCTCGCTGCGCTCGATCGCGACGGCTGGTACTTCGGCCGGGTGCCGGACAAGCGGCGAGCCGAGCTCGTCAAGAGCGTCTCGGCCGACACGACCAGCGTCGAACCGAAGGTGACCAAGCTGGCGGTCTCGCCGCTGCCGCGCGGCAACGCACCGCGCCCTCAGCCCGTTGGCATTCGAGAGCTCCGGCGCGCTCCTGGTTCAGACCAGCGGCGGCCTGTCACGCATCGGCGAGCGGGACTGCCGAGCCCGTGGAGCCCGACGCCGACCTCGGCGCTTGGCCCCTCGCCATCGAGACTCGCGGCGGCCAGCGCCTGGAGAACGTGGTCTTCCCGTGCGATCGCTCGGACGTCTACCTGAACGTCGCCTCCGGCCGGGGCGCAGCAGTGCCGGCGCTGCCATCGTCGCTGCTCTCGCCGCGCCCCGGCGCGTGCTCGGGCGGCAAGGCACCCGAGGCCAGCATCATCGCGCTCGGTGAGAAGGACGACAGGCTCTCGCTGCTCGTGGCCGGCGAGAGCTTCGGCCCGCGCATCAGCCGCGCGGAGGCGGTGCTCCGGCCGCGCCTGCTCGGCACGCCGCGCTCGCCGGACGGACGTCACCTGGTCGTCCCGACGTCCCTCGGCCTGCTGGTCGAGGGCGGCGACAAACCCGAGCTCTGGCGCGTCAAGGACGCGGGAGCCTGGTCCGAGTGCACCGTCGCCGACGGCGCCAAGGCCGTCGCGTGCGTGTCGGGAGCAGAGGTGGTGCTCTTGCGCCGCTGACGCGGCGGCGACTTCAGCCCTTGGACGGGGCCTTGGAGCGCTCCAGATAGCTGGCGTTCCGCGTGTCCACCTTGATCCACTCGCCTTCGGTGATGAACAGCGGCACCGGGATGGTGGCGCCAGTGGAGATCTTGGCGGGCTTGGTCACGTTGGTGGCGGTGTCGCCCTTGGCGCCGGGCTCCGTCTCGGTGACCTGCACCACGATGTGCGGCGGCAGCGCCACGCTGACCGGGTTGCCCTTGTAGATGGTGACCTGGACTTCGACGCCGTCGATCAAGAGTTCGCGGCGTCGCCGACCGCGTCCTTGTGGACGGCGATCTGCTCGCCGCTGTTCGGGTTCATGAAGTAGTACATGTCCCCGTCGGGGTAGATGAACTGCACCGTACGATCCTCGACGTCCGCCGCCTCGAGCTTCTCGCTGGAGCGGATGTTCTTCTCGATCGTGCCGCCGGTGAGCATGTTCTTCATCTTCGTCCGGGTGAACGCCTGCCCCTTGCCCGGCTTCACGAACTGGAAATCGACGACGATGTACGGCTGACCGTCCATCATCAACTTCAGGCCTTTGCGGATGTCGCTGGTGTCCATGCTGCTCCGGTCGCGCGCGCCGGTCTCGGGCTGCGCGGGGGCACGGCTCTAGCGGGACCTGGCCCGCCATTCAAGGCGGAACGGCGCCGACCGCGCGAATCGAGGTGTTTTCCGCTGGGTACGCCGCTTGAGGCACGTGCGGCGCCGCGCCGGTCGGGCGCGGGCAACCGCTCGATGGGCCGGGCCGAGCTTGCCCGGGCCCTGTTTAGGCGATACTTCCGTCCCGGTCGGGATGGACGAGTACGAGCTCGAGGAGATCAAGCGAGAGATCGTGGAGAGCCGCTCGCTCACCATCAAGACGAACAACCTCGTGAACGCCCTGGCGGCGGATCTGAAGAGCATCGCCAAGCGCCAGCAGGGGCTCGAGCGCCGCATCTGGGTCAACAGCTCGACGGCCTACGTGGTCACGATCATCGTGCTGTTCATCGGGCTGAAGCTCGCTTGGGATGCCCGCCTCGACGCTGTGCGCGCCGAGACCAAGGGCTCGCGCGAGCGCATCGAACAGCTCGAGAAGGAGCTGAAGGCGGTGCAGGCCCGCGAGGAGTCGGGGCAGAAGGGCGGCCGCGCGGCCAGCGAGTTCTACGACCTGGTGGTCAACAACAAGCGCCGCGAAATCGTCGAGCGGTTCGACGAAGTGGCGAAGCTGCCGCTCACCTCGACCGAGCGCGCCGTGTTCGAGGCCGCGGTCGAGCGCGCGCGCAACGAGCTCTCGCTGATCGCCTATCAGACCGGCCTGGACCACGTGCGAACCGGGCGCTGGCACGAGGCGACTCAGGCGCTGAAGGAGTCACTTCAGCACAAGCCCGACGCCGCCCACAGCCCCCAGGCGAAGCTCCAGCTGGCGCACGCGCTGCGCTCGCTGTCGCGCCAACGCGAGGCCATCCCCATCTTGCTGCAGATCTCCGAGGTCTCCGTGGACAAGGAGGTCATGGATGAAGCGACGCTCTTGCTCGCCAACTGCCAGATCGACATCCAGGCCTGGAACGACGCCAAGAACACGCTCCGGTCGTTCGTGCGCCGGTTCCCCACCAGCCCGCGCATCAACGAGGTCAAGTCGAAACTCGCGGAGCTGATGTTGCATCACTAGTGCAGGGTTGGATCCCTGGGCCAGCTCTTCTCCGGCTCTTGCCCCAGCTGCCACTCCACGTAGTCCGCCGGCGCCTCGATCACGTCGATGACGTGCTCGGCGCGGAACGGAACTTCGGCTCCGTAGCAGAGGTACTGGTCGCCGTCCGGGGCGATGGACACCGGCTCGTTGTCGAGGATCCCGAGGTAAGTGTCACCAATCTTCTCGGCGACGATGACCCACATCCGCTCTCCCGTCACCACGACCTCGCCCTGCTCGTCCACGGCTTCGATGTCGAAGAACAGGCGCACGGCTTGCCCGCGCTCGAGGTTCGCACGCACCTCCCGCTCGGGGATCCAGAAGGTGTCCGGATACAGGCGGTGAAACTCCTCTCGGACCGCAGCTCCCAGGAGTCGATGGCGCGCGAGGCGAGTCGCATGAAGCTCGTTCGATTCTACCAGACCGGGGCACTCAGGGGCGGCCGGAAGCGCGGTCACCTGCGGGCCGTTCCACCACTTCGCGGCGGGGTTGTTCGGGCGCGGGCCGACCAGGACCAAGGCGTAGGTCGCCTCGTCCAACACGTCCGAGAGCTCCCCGAACGCGAGCGCGTCCTTCCAGGTCTGCGTGTAGAAGGGGCTCGAGGCGTTCTGGCTCGTCACCTCCAGGAGTGACGCCGAGATCGGGGCCCCGAAGCCCGTGGCGGAGTAGCCGAGCAGCGGCGGTCGCGGCGCGACGGAGCCGAAGACCACGTTGTAAGCGACCGAGATGCCGGGGATCGAGCTGCCCTTGGGGTGCGCGGAGGTGACCGAGATGGGATCGGCCGCGAGCGCCGCGTTGACCACCATGAGCCCCATCGCCCCCGGCTTGGTGACACGCGAGAGCGGCACCAACACCGGCGTCAGGGTCGGCGTCGAGGGCGTATAGGCGGCGCCGCACACGTAGGTCTCCAGCGGATCGCTGAACGCCGGCCCGCCGATGCAGCCGGTCGCGGCGAAGAGCAGGCTCCACCCCATCGACAGCGTGCCGGCGGGTAGCACCGGCAGCTCCGCGGCGCGGAGCTTCGGCGGCGGCGGCAGCGCGGCCGGCGCGTCGCTCGGCGCGTCGCTCGGCGCGTCGCCGGCGTCGTACGGTGAAGCGTCTGCGTCATCCACGGCCGCGTCGGCGTCCGGCTGCGCGAAGCTCTCGGCCAAGGCGATGGCGTCGGCGCAGCTCTTGCCCCGAGCAGCGAGAAGTCTCCGGCCACGACTATGGGCAAGACGTCGTCCTTCGCCCAGTCGAGCCCGGGAGCTCACTGACGGCGAGGGCGGCTCCCCAGCTCAGACCGGCCGCGGGCAACGGGCTGCCCAGCACCGGCTCGGGCAGCCCATCCACGACCCTGGCAAAACAGTAGGCGATGCGCGTCGCGTCCACGACCCCGTGGAGCAGCGTGAGCTTGCTCGGCCCGGTTGGCTCGACGAACACGTCCGGCCCGACGTCGAGCTCGACGTCGGGAGCCGCGTCCGCTGCACTGCCGGCGGCGCCGCCCGTGGCGGGAGGGTTCTGCTTCTTCAGCGCGTCGTGGTCGCCTTCGCAAGCGAAGATCGCAGCGCCGAGCAGCGTGAAGAGAGCGAGCAGATTCCTTCGCGCCCGGCCCCGCCGCCGCCCGCGCGTTCGCCGGTATTCTCGTGGGTCCTGGTCGCAGCGGCAGTTCGCGATCTGCTCGTGCCAAGACAGCGAGAGTCGAGCCGGCGGGCAAGCATGGCTGACGAGAGCTTAGCTCGGAAGCGCTCCGCGTCAGCCCGCGCCGACGAACTTCGCGACCAGCGGCCCGTTGCCCTGAACCGCCGTGCGCTGCTGATAGAGCGCCATTCCCCTGAGCCCGCCCAGCTCCTCACCTCCCCGGCGCGGCCAGGCCCGCCGTGGACGAGCTGCGGCAGCACGGTACCAGGCGCGATACTCTTGTCGGCGACCTTCGCGTCCACCACCACGAGCCGGCCGTGCCACGGGCGATGCCCTGTACGACCTCGCTCAGCGCCTTTCGATCGTCGCCGTAGACGGACGCGACGAGCCCACCCTGCCCCGCACGCACGATCTGGAGCGCGCTCGCGACGCTGCCGTCATAGGGCAGCAGCGTGGCCACCGGCCCGAACACCTCGTGCTCGTGAACCGAGCTGGCGGCGAGCGCGTCCGCGGCCTCGAGCAGCAAGAGCGGCACGAAGAAGCCCTTGCCCGCGGGCACGCCGATGGGCGAGAGCCGAGCGGGATCGCCGAATGCGAGCTTGGTCTCGGCGCGCAGCCGCTCGATGCCAGCCAGCACGTCACGCTTCTGGCTCGCCGTCGCCACCGGTCCCATGCGCACCTCGTCCAGCGCCGGATTACCGATCTTGATCGTCGCGAGCTGCTCGGAGAGCGCCTCGCGCACGCGTTCGAGGCAGCTCTCCGGGACGACGACCCGACGGATGGCCGTGCACTTCTGCCCGGTCTTCTGCGTCATGTCCCGGGCCACGTCGCGCACGAACGCCTGGATCGTGGCGTCCTCGGCCTCCGGCAGGAGCAGCGCGGAGTTGAGACTGTCCGCCTCGACGTTCACGCGCAGACCTTGGGCGAGCAGGCGCTCGGTCTTGCGGATGGTGAGCCCCGTCCCGCTGCCGCCGGTGAAGGCGACCACGTCCTTCCAGGTCAGGTGCTCCAGCAGATCGCCGGCGGAGCCGCACAAGAAGCTGAAGGCTCCGCGCGGCAGAAAACCAGCGCCCACGCAGATCTCCGCGGTGCGGTGGGCGAGCAGCGCCGTCGCCGTCGCCGGCTTGGTCAAGACCGGCATGCCGGCGAGCAGGGCGCACGCCGCCTTCTCCGCCCAGCCCCAGGCCGGGAAGTTGAACGCGCCGATGTGCACCGCAACGCCATGCCGCGGCGAGAGCACGTGGTAGCCCTGAAGGCGCGAGCCCGAAATGTCCGTCGGCTCGCCGTCCACCAAGAGCTGCCTGTCGCCGAGCTTCTTGCCGAGCTCCGCGTACGCCATCAGCGTGGCCGTGGCGCCGTCGATGTCGAACTTGGCGTCGGATCGCGTGTTGCCACCGTTGGCGATGGCCAGATCGATCAGCGCGTCGCGCTCGGCGAAGATGGCCTTGCTCATCTTCTCGAGCAGCTCGCCGCGCTCCCGGAACGAGAGCGCGCGGAGCGCCGGGCCGCCCACGTCCCGCGCGTGAGCGAGCGCCTTCTCGAGGTCAGCGCCCGCGCTCGAAGCCCCCGCCAGCACCTCCTCGGTGGCGGGGTTCACCAGCTCCGCGGGCTTGCCGCTGCCCAGCGCCCACTCGTCCGAGAGGTAGCTCGGCAGGAGCCTCACGGCGTGCCTCCGGAGATCGAGATCAGCTCGACGTCGAACACCAGCGGGCCCGCCGGGCGCCGGGCCGCGTGGGCTTGTCGCCGTAGGCCAGCTCCGCGGGGATCCAGAAGCGCATGCGATCGCCCTCGACCATCAGCTGTAGTCCCTCGGTCCAGCCCTTGATCACACGGTTCAAGGGAAGCTGGTGGGCTCGGCGCGCTTGATCGAGCTGTCGAACTCTTTGCCGTCCGGCGTCCAGCCCGTGTAGTGCACCGTCACGCGGTCGGTCGGCGCGGGCTTCTTCGTACCCTTGCCCTTGGCGAGCTGTTTGTAGACCAGACCGCTCTCGGTCTTCTTGGCACTCTTCGGCGCGGCCTTCACGTCAGCGGGGACCGGCCAGGGCTTGGGCGTGGCGAGGATCTCGAGCAGCTCGACGTCGAAGGTGAGCTGTCCGGAGGGCGCTCCCATGCCGGCGTTCTCACCGTACGCGAGCTCCGCCGGGATCCACAGACGTCGCTTCTCGCCGACGACCATCAGCTGCAGCGCTTCGGTCCAGCCTTTGATCACGCCGCCCACACCGAAGGTGGCAGGGTCGTTCCGCGCCACCGAGCTGTCGAACATCTTCCGTCTTTGGTCCAGCCCGTGTAGTGGACCTTCACGCGATCCTCGAGCTTCGGCTTGTCCTTGCCCGTGCCCTTCGTCAGCACCTTGGTGAAGAGCCCCGACGCGGTCTTCTTGGCGTCCTTGGGCGGCGCCGCGACGTCCTCCGGTGCGGGCAGCCCCTTGGGTTGCGGAGGCTCGGGCGGCTTGACGCTGGCGGTCGGCGGCGCGTTTGCGCTCAGGGCGGCGACCGGCGTCGCGGCAGGCTTGGGCGCGGGCTTCTGCTGCTCCGGCTCGGGCGGTGGCTGCTCGCAAGCCACGAGCAGGAACGGCAGGAGCACGGCGCTGCGCACGAGGGCGTTTCTCGACATGGGACGCCGTTTTCCTCACGACGCCGCCCGAGGCGCAAGGGTCTTGCGCGCGTCCGAGGAAACCCCGGGGTTTTGCCGGAGTCAGGGCCCGGCGCCGCAGCACTCCGGCGGGCGCTTCGCGTCGCACTCCTGGGAGAGCTTCACGCGCCAGGATCGCTCGAAGCAGCGGCTGGCACAGCTCCCGACCTGCATGCCGCAGCCGTCGCCCTGGGAGAAGTCGTAGCTCGAGCCACAGCTCTTCTGCGGCGCGTCGTCCGCGTCGGTCAGGCCGGAGCAGCAGCTCGCTTCGCCGCAGGCGCGACACGAGCACAGGCGCGTGTGGGTGATGCTGGTTCCGATCTCCGGCGGCGGTCGCGGCTTGCCGACGGCCGTGGTCTCCGGCAGCTCCACGCACGCCGAGCCGGCGAGCAGGATGACCAGGAAGAGAAGGCGCATCTTCGTTTGCGACACCTTCACCCCGGCCGCCTTTGGCGCTCAGGCCTCGAATCCCACCCGCACCACCGCGAGCGGTCGCTCGACCTGGGAAAGCTCGGCGAAGCTCCGCTCCTTGGCGGCCGCCTCGGGCAGGAACACCGCCACCACCCCGATCTCGTCGTCGCTCTCGAACGCCTGCATCAAGAGCCGGACCACGTCGCCGGCGAAGCTAGGCTTGCGGTAGGAGACCTCGGCCCGGCGCGCCAGCCGGCGCGGATCGCGGCCGAGCTCGGCGAAGCGGCGCAGCGCTGCCTCCTCCGCGAGCCTCGGGTACGCGAGGAAGTTCACGTGTTGGTTGCCGTCGGTGTGGCAGAGGCCGAACACCAGCGGCGCGACGTCGAAGCGCGGCGTGGCATCGAGGGCTCTGGCGCCGCTCGGCAGCGCGAGCAGCGCGCTGGGATCGCGGTAAGTCACCGGCGGCGCGGGGGCCCGACAAAAGCGGATCGTCGACGCTGAGCACGCGGTGCTGGCCCGCCGGGGCCGCGGGCCGGGTGAACACGCGTGTTGCCCGTAGGCGCGCGCGACGCGCACGCGCTCGTCGCTCACGGGGTCTGCGCCCGGGTTGCCGGGCACGCCCGCGGCGCGCTGGAGATGAGCCAGGTGTCGAACAAGACGCGCGTCGTCCGCCCGGCCTCGTCCACGCTGCGCCCGAGCTGCCAGCGCACCTCCTGGTCGCAGAGCGCGCGCACGCTGATCGGGTCATCGCCGCCCTCGAGCTGCACGTAGGTGAGCACCGCGCGCACGCCGTCCCCGCCCAGACGCAAGAGCGCGTTCGCTACCTCCATCTTGCCCCACAGGATGGGGCCGATGGCGGGCCAGATCCCCTCGAGGCGCAGGCGGCCGTCCTGGGCAACGTCCTCGAAACGCAGTCGGCTGTGCCCGTGTCCGAGCTGGAGTCCGGACACCTCCGGCGGCTGTGGGAACGCGAAGAAGCTCATGCGGGCTTCCGGCAGGGATGTCCGTGGTCGAGCGGTCCGTGGCCCTTGCCGAGCCCCGGTGCCGATGCGATGGCCTCGAGCACGTAGTCCTGGCGCGCGCCACGGCGTCTTCGAGGCGGAGGCCCTCGGCGACCCCGGCCGCGATGGCCGAAGCCAGGGTGCAGCCGGTGCCGTGCGTGCTCCGGCTGTGCAGACGCGGGCTCTCGAAGCGCCGCTCGACACCGTCGACCGTGCGCAAGAGATCGACCACCGTGTCCCCGCCGAGGTGTCCGCCCTTGACCAAGACGGCGCTAGCGCCGAGCCCTAGCAGCGCGTCGGCGGCTCGGCCCATGTCGTCGGGGCTCTCGACCTTGACGCCGGTGAGCGCCTCGGCCTCGGGTGCGTTGGGGGTGACCAGCGCCGCGCAGGGCAAGAGCCGCAGCTTGAGAGCGCTCTTGGCCTCCGCGCGGAGGAGCGACGCGCCGCCTTTGGCGACCATCACCGGATCGACGATCACCGGCACGCCCCGCGCGTGACGCTCGAGCGAGCGCACCACCGCCTCGATCACCTCGGCGCTGTGCAGCATGCCGGTCTTCACGCAGTCGGCGCCGATGTCGGTCAGCACGACCTCCATCTGCTTGGCCACGAAGGCCGGGTCCACGGGCACCACACCGAAAACGCCGCGGGTGTTCTGCGCCGTGAGCGCGGTGATCGCGGTCGCCGCATAGCCGCCCAGGGCGGTCACCGTCTTGATGTCCGCCTGGATGCCGGCGCCGCCGCCAGAGTCCGAACCGGCGACGATCAACACCCGACCGATGCTGGGACGCTCCTCTGCCATGGCGCTCAGAGCTTCACCACGCTGACGTTGTCGATGTCGGCGCGTCCCGGGTAGTGCGCCGAGAGCCAGATCAAGATGCGCTTGGCGTTGGCCGGCGCAGTGACTTCCCACTCGAGCAGCTTCCAGTCGAAGTCGTTCTCCGCCGCCGTAGCCGTCTTCGGGTTCTTCTCGTCGCCGAAGAAGGCGTCGCTCCCGTCCAGCCACCACTGCGCTCCGATGATGAACCAGGCCGCGGGGTTCACGCTGTTGCCGGTGGATCGTACGCTGGCGCTGATGCGGTACTTGGCGCCGCCCACGATGCTGTCGTAGTCGCTCACGCGTTGGATGGCGTAGCAGTCCCACTCGCCTCGCGCGTCCATGGCGAGGGCGCTGCCGCCGCAGCCGGTCGGGGCGGCGCTGAGGAACACGTGCTCGCTGGGCTGGCCGGAGCCCTTGCAGGCGTCCGGCTGACCCGGCGTGCGGACCTCCCAGCCGGTTGGCGCGAGCCCATCCATGCCTTCTTCGAAGCTGCCGTGCGCCAGCAGGTTGCCCGCCGGAGCGCTGCACAGGTTGCCGCCGCCCCCGCTGCCGCCGCTCGAGTGCCACCGCTCGAAGTGCCACCGCTGCCGCCGCTCACCCCGGCAGCACCGCCGCTCGAGCTGCCTCCGGTCGCGCCGCCGGCGCCGCCGCCCGAGCTGCCGCCGGTCGCCGAGCCACCTCCGCTGCCACCGACGTTGGACGCGGTCCCCGAGTCGTCGTCACCGCAACCGATGGCGAGCACGCAGGGCAGAGCGAGGAGTGCAAGGCGCATGGCCGGACTATAGGCGATCACGCGCGCTCGGGCGACGCGAGCAGAAAGCGCAAGAGGCTCGTGGCGTCGAGCCTGTCCCGGGTCGTCATCACGAGCTTCTCGTTCAGCGTCCAGCGCGCGCCGTCGGCCAGCAGGTTTTGCCGGAGGAAGGCCCCGCCTCGGGCGAGAGCCAGTCGTCGCCGAAGCGTACCTCGAGCGCGCGGTGAACCTGCGCGGCCACACAGGCCGCGAGCTGATAGCTCTGAGTGTAGACCGGGTAGGTCGCCAGGAAAGGCGACGTGGCCCAGACCGGCTCGGCGTCACGCGGCACGAACAGCCCGGAGAGTCGGCGCTCGATGTCGAGCGAGAGGGCGTCCAGGTTCGCGCCGTCTTGCTCCAGCGCGGCGCGCTCGAACGCGGTGGCAACGAGCCCGCGCCGGATCGACACCAGCGTCTCGAGCCTGCGCGCGCGAAGGACCGTCTCGCTCTCCTCGGCGCTGAGCCTCAAGTGCTCGCGGAGCACCCGGGGCTGGTCGAGCAAGCGACCGAACACCTCCGCCACGCCCTCGGCGTAGGCGGGATCGAGCAGACCGGGGACCCACTCGTAGCCTTTGTAGAGCGGCTCCGCGCTCTCGGTAGAGCGCACCGCGACCGCGTGGCCGAGCTCGTGCAGTAAGAGGCCGAAGTAGCGGATCCCGGGCGGGGAGCGCACCACCAGGCGCACGTCGTCCGGCACGCGGAGCGCGATGGTCTGGCCGCCGAAGGCGAAGTCGCGCACCGTCACGTCGAGCTTCCAGGCTGCGACGTCGAAGCCGAGCGCGTGGAAGATCCCCTCGACCACCGGCCGCGCGCGCTGCTTCGGGAAGCGCTCGTGCGGCACCGTTGCCTGCTGGTGGAGCCAGTGATCGACGTCCCAGCTGGCGAGGCGTGGCCGCCCGAAGAAGCGCCGCCCGTGACCCAGCGCTTCGGCGAACGAGCGCCGGGTACGTTGGGCCAGATCCGAGAGCACGCGCTCCGTCGTCGCGACGTCGGCCCCGCGCACCTCGAGGAGGGCGGTGTAGAAGGACGGACGGCCTAGCTCTTTGGCGAGCTCGCGCCGGCGCCGGAGGAGCTCGCTGGCGACGGGCGCGGCCTTCCGATGCAGCTCGTGCTCGATCTGCCGGGTGCGACGCCGGGCGCGCGGGTCGCCGGAGCGCCGCATCTCCGCGAGCTCGGATCGGGTGACGGGCCTTTCGTCGACGACGAAGCGGTGGTCGTTGAGCGTGGCCTCGAGCTCGTCGGCGAGCTTGGCCGCCCGCGGATCGCCGAGCAGCCGCAGCCCGAGCGCGCCCCGCCTCCAGAGCTCCGCCCGGCGTGGAGACACGATGCGGTCGCCGAAGCGCGCGAGGATGGCGTCGGCCTCCAGGAACACCTCGCGCCCGCGGCCCTGAGCCGCTCCATGCGCGCGCTCTGCGCCGGCCCCTCGGCGAGGCGCGTCCGGCGTAGCGCGACCACTCGTGCTCGCCGTGCTCGGCCATGAGCGCTTCGTAGCGACGCCCCAGGGCGTCGAGCCGCTCGCGGGCCTCGCGACGGCTCCGAGCCGGGGCGCCGGCCCCCGGCTTCGTGCCGAGCCGCGGAGCGCAGGCGCCGGCGAGAGAAGCGAGCAGAGCGGCGAGGGCCTGGCGGCGGCGCATGGCGCGGAGTCTAATGAGATTGTCCCGTGCGCGCCTGGCCGAAGCGTCGAATCCGGATGCACGCCGCATTCGCCCTTGTCCTCGCGCTGGTGGTCGGCGCCTGCGCCAGCGTGTTCGGCCCGCCGTGGCTGGCTGGTTCGCGCTCGCCACCCGGCGCTTCCGCGTCCGGCGCCGGCTCTTGTCCGAGCCCTTCCCGGAAGGGTGGCGCACGCTGCTCGAGCGCCGCGTGCCGTTCTGGCGCCGACTCGGCCCGAAGGACCGCCGGCGCTTCGAGGACGACGTGCGCATCTTCCTCGCCGAGCAGCGCATCGTCGCGTCGCACGGCGCGCGCCTCGCGCCTCGACGACGAGACCCGCGTGCTGATCGCGGCCTCCGCCGCCATGCTCGGCCACGGGCTACCGGACTGGGAGTGGCCCACGCTGCGGGACATCGTGGTCTACCCCAAGGCCTTCGACGAGAGCTACGCCGTGGAGGGCCGCGGACGGATCGCCGGCATGGTCCACGCGCAGGGGCCGATCTTGCTCTCGCAGCGCGATCTCAGGCACGGCTTCGCGCGCCCGAAGGACGGGCACAACGTGGCGCTGCACGAGCTGGCGCACGTGATGGACTTCGAGGACGGCCGCGCCGACGGCGTCCCGGCCGATTTGGAATGGATCTCCACCGCGCCCTGGCTCGATGCGGTGGCGACCCGCCTGCGCAAGATCCGCAAGCGGCGCTACCCCAGGTGCTGCGCGACTACGCGGGCACGAACGAGGCGGAGCTGTTCGCCGTGGCCGTCGAGGCGTTCTTCGAGCGCCCCGAAGAGCTCCGCGCCAGGACCCGGAGCTCTACGAGATGCTCGCGAGCCACCTGAACCAGCGCCCGGCGACGCGCTGACTCGGGTTGGAGAAGCGGTCGCGATCCGCGACTCACTCATTTGGCCAGGAAGCGCTCCGGCGAGACGCCCTGCGGGCCCAGGAGCTCCGCCAGGCTCTCGCGGTAGGTCCGGAGCGCCACGTCGCGGGCCTCGGACGAGACGTGAGGCCCGGCGGGGCAGGCGGGCAGCGCCTCGTCGTCGAAGCAGGCAAGGGAGGTCGGCAGCCAGCGATCGACCGCGGTCGAGAGCCGGTGAACGAAATCGGGCTCGCGCTTACCCAGGTCGCGGAGCGCGGCCTGGCTCGCGGCGATGTGCTCCTGCTCGTCGGCGATGACCCGCACCGCGAGCTCCGCCACCCGCGCGTCCGGAGCCGCCGCGTAAGCGCGGAGCTGATAGTAGACGGCGCGGTCGAACAAGATGCCGACCACCACCATCTCGAGCCAGGTCTCGGGGCTCGGGAGCTCCGCGACCCGGGGCGAGACGCGGCTCATCAGATCCCCACCGCCCTGCTCTTCCAGCAGCGTGGCGATGATCTCGAAGTGCTCCAGCTCGTCCAGGCAGTGGCGAGCGAGCATCTGCTTTTCGTCCAGCGTCGGCGCCAGCGCCACACCGCTCGAGAACAGCTGCGCCGCCGCCAGCTCGCGGTATCCTTGGCGCTCCAGCAGGGCCTGGAGGCACGCACAGGCCGGCGGACGCTCGCTCATCTCAAGGCCGCGCGTCGCGATTGAGCGCGTAGGTCCCCGTCCACGTCGCGGAATCGAGCACGTGACCCTTGATGGCGGAGAGCGCCTCGGGACCGCCGAAGCGCTCCGGCACGTCCAGCGAGGGCACGTCGAGGGCGTAGATGGTGAAGGTGTAGTGGTGCAGCCGCTCGTCGTTGAACGGAGGCCACGGACCGTCCCAGCCACCGTAGTCGCCGGCCATCGCCGGGTCGCCGGCGAACCAGTCGCCATAGCTGTTCTTGCCGCGGCGGCCGTTCTTGGTGGGACCGAGCGGCTTGCCCTTCGGTACGAAGGCGTCGGAGTCGGCACCCTCCTCCAGCGACGTGACGCCGAGCGGAATGTCCACCAGAACCCAATGGTAGAAATCCACCCGCGGCAGATCGTAAGGCACGCTGCGATCGGTCTTGTTCACGTCGTCGGCCTTCGATGGCACGTCGCGGTCGTGGCAGATCAGCGCGAAGGACTTGGTCCCGGGCGGAAAGTCGCTCCAGGCCAGGTGCGGGCTCTGGTTGGGGCCGGGAACGGGGCCCCTTCGCCGCGGACTCCGGCGGCGAACTCCTCCGGAATGCGACCATTGGCTGCAAACGAGCGACTCCCGAGCCTCGCGAAAACCCTCACGCGAGATAAGTTGGATCGGCGACCGCGAATCGGTCGGGCGCGGCGAAGATGGCGCGGACCGGACCGGACCGCAACGGTATACTGGGGGCTCGGACGCGCCGCGGCCGCAAAGCCTCAGGGATTGCCCGCGATCGCCTTGATCGCGAAGTAGCAGAGCACCGCGATGGTCGCGGACGCCGGGATGGTGAAGATCCAGGCCCAGACGATGCGCCCGGCCACGCCCCAGCGAACGGCGTTCAGCCGCCGCTCGGCCGTGCCCACGCCCACGATGGAGCCGGTGATGGTGTGGGTCGTCGAGACCGGTACGCCCATGAAGGTTGCCATGGCCAGCGTGACGGCTCCGCTGGTCTCCGCGCAAAAGCCGCCCACCGGCCGGAGCTTGGTGATCTTCATGCCCATGGTCTTGACGATGCGCCAGCCACCCATCAGCGTGCCGAGGCCCATGGCAGCGTGACAGATCAGCACGACCCAGAGCTGTGGCTCGACGTGCTTGCTCTTCTCCTGCAGACCCGCCGTGATGAGCAGGAGCGTGATGATGCCCATGGTCTTCTGGGCGTCGTTGCCGCCGTGCCCCAGGGAGTAGAGGGCGGCGGAGACGAGCTGCCCGCGCCGGAACCCCTTGTCTATCTTGCCCGGCCGCATCCTGCCGAAGATCGCCTTCGTCAGCTTCATCAACAGGAAGCCGATCAGGCTGCCGAGCAGGGGTGCGACCAGGATGAACGCCACGGTCTTGCCGAACACCTTCATGTCGAGGATCGACAGGCTCGGCGTGTGAGCGAGGGCACCGCCCGCGAACGCGCCCATCAGCGCGTGCGACGACGAGCTCGGCAGGCCCCACCACCAGGTCAGGAGGTTCCAGGTGATGGCGCCGATGAGCGTTGCCAGGATCACGTTGTAGGTGACGCTGGAGAGCGCGACTCCCTTGGCGATCGAGGCCGAAACGTGGGTCGGGTAGACCAGGAAGGCCACGAAGTTGAAGAACGCTGCCCAGACCACCGCGGCGCGCGGGGAGAGCACCCGGTGCTCACCACCGTCGCGATGGAGTTCGCCGCGTCGTGGAACCCGTTGATGAAATCGAAAATCAGTGCCGTGACGATGATCGCGATGAGCAGCGCCGTCATCAAGCGTGCTCCAGGATGATGCCCTCGATGATGTTGGCGACGTCCTCGGCGCGGTCCGTGGAGGTCTCCATCGACTCCAGGATGTCGCGCCACTTCATCAGCTCGAGTGGGTCGGTCCGTTCCTTGAACAGGCGGGCCAGGGCGCGACGGAAGATCATGTCCGCGTCGTGCTCGTGCTTGTTGATGCTCCGGCACAGCTCCAGGAGCGGCGCCGGATCCTTGATCTTCTGCAGGCCGTTCACCGCCTTCTGGATGTCGGCCACGGACTTTTGCAGCGTCTCGACCAGCTCCAGCGCCTCCGGCCTCACGCTGTCGACCTCGTAGAGGGCGATCTTGTCGCCGGCGGCGTCCACGAAGTCGAGCACGGAGTCGAGGCTGGTGATCAGCGCGTGGATCTCCTCGCGGTCGAGCGGTGTGATCCAGGTCTGGTGCAACGCCTGCACGACCTCGTGGGTGATCTTGTCCGCGGCGTGCTCGAGGTCCTTGATGCGCGCAGCGAGCTCGGTGGCGCGCGCGGGTTGCTCCAGCATCTCGCGCAGTGCGTCCGTCGCTTCGACCGTTCTCTCCGTCATGGCAGAGAACGCTGACCAGAAGACTCCGTCTCGCGTGAGGGCCATGGGGGTCCTTTTCGCGCGTGACAAAACAGGGGAAGCGCGGCCCGGTCAAGCGCCACATATTCAGCGAGCAAACATTCGTAACAATTAGGGAATTGTTCTCGATGCGGACCCGATCGATTGTGACATTCGCGTGACGACCGCATGCGCGAGGGTCCTGCCGAGCCCTCGGCGGACCGCCCGGGCGGCGTCGGCAGTGGACCTGAGGTCGTCGGAGACGGCCACCCCGCCGCGCAGCACGGCGCGCACTCGGGCGAGCGCCGAGAGGTCACGTGTCAGATCGCCATCGACCCACAGCAGGTCTGCCGCGAGCCCCGGGCGGAGCGCGCCGCGGTCGCGGAGCCCGAGCAGCTCGGCGGCCCCAGGGTCGCTGCGCGCAAGCACTCCTCCTTGCCGAGGCCGGCGCCCTCGAACAGCGTGAGCTCCTCCAGCGGGCGAAACACCGTCGAGAACCCGTAGGGGCCGTCGCTGCCGTAGGCGAACGGCACCTTGCGCTCGCGCAAGAGCAACAGATTGGCGATCGCGTTCCGCACGCCGTCCCGAGCCGCCGCCTTGGGCAGGCCGCCGGCGATCCCTTCCGGGAGCACGTGCTCGCTCGCAGCGTAGGCCTCCGCGAAGCGGCGCCACGAGCGCCGGACGGGCTCGGCGACTCCGCGCTGGCGCGTCGGGTCTCGGTCCCAGCGCTGTTCGGCGCCCAAGCAGGCCGAGTGGAACACCCAGAGCGTGGGGCAGACGCTGACCCCGGAGTCGGCGACTCGCGCCACGATCTCCGGGTCGAGCGGGTCGAACGCCGAGTGCATCAGCGCGTCGACCCCGGCGGCGAGCGCCACGCGGTAGTCGGCGTTCCAGTGGGCGTGAGCCAAGACGCGCAAGCCCGAGGCGTGCGCCTCTTCGACCACCGCGCGCGCCACCTTCTGCGAGAACGTGGGCAGCGCAGAGGTCGTAGCCGCGGTGCATGATGCAGATCTTCACGTGATCCATGCCGGCCCGCGCCACCCGCGCCACCGCGCGCCGCGCGCGCCTGGTCGGTGCAGGGGATGGCGGCTCCGAGCCAGAGATGCGCGCGGCTCATCCAGTCGAGGGGGTACCCGAGCGGCACGGTCAGCAGGGGTCCTGCGGCGCGGATGCCCGGACCAGCGCTCGGCTCGCTCCGGGTCAGCGCGCAGAGCGTGGAGATCATCGGCGCCGGGCAGCCCATGTCTCCGACCGTGGTCACGCCAGCGCGCACGGCCGAAGAGAGGTTCAGCGCCACGGCAGCCGGGTTCGGGGCCTCGTGCGGCTCGAACAGACCCACCCGGGCGATGTGGCAGTGGGCGTCGATGAGCCCGGGCAGGAGCGTGCCTCCACGCATGTCGCGGGCGCCCGCTGGGAGCGCGCGCGGTCGCGGGCCGCGCTCGGACCGAGCGGATGCGACCGTCGGCGACCACGATTTCGTGCTCGCCCCGCAGGAACCGCTCGCCGTCGAACAAGCAGTCGGCGACGAGCACGCTCTCGGCCGGCATTGGCACAGCGTACTACGCCATTGCTCTGCGCTCGCGTCGAGTCGCAGCGAGCGGGGCTGGCGCGCCGCGAGGCGCACCAGGGCCCGACACCTCAGGGTTGCCGGCGCAGGCCGCGCCAGAATTGCCGTGGTATACAGCCGGCCATGAGCCACTTTGCCGCGCCTGTGAGCCTGTACATGACCACGGCGGTCAGGTCGGTGCTCCCCACGGACGGGCTGGAGCGCGTCCAGGCGGAGCTCGCGCCCCAGGCCTTCTCGGCGGTGGCGGTCGTGGACGAGCGCGCTCGTCTGGTCGGGGTCGTGTCCCGTACCGATCTTCTGCGGGTCGGCCGGCGGCAAGCCGGGACGCGCAGCGGCTCCAGCGTCTTGGTCGTGCCGCGCAAGGCCGTGCACGAGGTGATGGAGGCGGACGTGGTCACGGTCGGCCCCGACACGAGCCTCGCTCAGGCGGCCGCGCTCATGCTCCAGCACCGGGTCCACCGGCTCTTCGTCGAGGCTGCCGGTAAGCTCGTCGGGGTCATCTCGACCCGGGACCTGATGTTCGCGGTGCGCGACAAACGCTTGGTGGATCCGATCAGCGCGTTCATGTCCCATCCGGTGTTCTGCGTGAGCTTCGACGAGTCGCTGGCGGCCGCGGTCGAGCGCCTGGACAAGGCCCACGTCTCCGGCCTGGTCGTGGTCGAGGACGACTGGCCCATCGGCGTCTTCACCCAGGCGGAGGCCCTGGAGGCCCGGACCTGCCCGCGACACGCCGGTGGAGCAGGCGCTCTCTCCGGCGATGTTGTGCCTGGACATGGACACGCCCATGCACCGCGCCGCGCAGCAGGCGGGCGCCATGGACGCGCGCCGCATCCTGGCGGTCAAGAACCGCCGCGTGGAGGGGATCCTGACCGGGCTGGACTTCGCGCGGGCTGCCTGCAGCTGAGCTCGCGGAGACTACGGACGGTCTTCGAGCTGCGACAAATGCTAAATCGCGCTCATGTTGCGACGCGCCGTGCTGCTCTGCGCCGTCATCGCGACCTGCCTTGGCTGCGCGTCCGGAGCACGCCACCAGCACGTGTCGCTCCTTCCGCGCCAGGAGACCGCTCCGGACTACCCGGCGCCGGAGAAGCTCGACGTCGTGAAGCTCGACGCGAGGGAGTGGGAGTCCATCGCGAAGACCAGCCGTGCGAGCCCCTGCGACCGGCACGCCAAGTTCGTGGCTGCGGACGGGCTGGCGCTGGTGAACGAGGCGTTCCGTGCCCTGGCGGCAGACGGCGTTCAGCACGTCGAGGCGGACTGCACGCGAGAGACGGTGCGCCTCCGGGTGAAAGAGCGCGAGCTCGACCTGGATTTCTTGCGCGCCAACGTCGAGAGTGACGCTCACGGCAAGCTCGTCCGTCTGCTCGGCTTCTCCGCGAGGAACGGCCGGCTGGTGCGCGCAGTGTTCCACCTGAAAGACCGGCGGCCCACCGACGGGCTCATCGTCGTCAACGTGCTGCGCTACCTGCCGACGGAGATCGGCCCGGTCTACTTCCACCGCATCGAAGATCGGGAGGAGCTCTTCGTCACCTCGAAGGGCGACGGTGAGAAGCGCGGAACCTTCATCGTCAGCCGAGCCTGGGGCGAAGACGACGAGCTGCAACTGGGCGTGGCCCGCTACGTGGTCTCCGGACGCTGAGTCTCCGTCGATCCTGGATGGCCCAGCCCACGCCCTCGCGGCCCGATTGGTGGCTCGGCACGGCCACCGGCGTAGTACGGGCTGGGCTCGAGGAGCCACTCCGGTGTTCGCGACAACGCTCAGGGACAGTATTTCCGCGCCAGCTCGGCCGCGGTGGCGTCGGCGCCGGCAGCGCGCGCGGCGGCGCAAGCATCCGCCGCCCTACCTGCCTTCTCGTAGCGCGCGCAGAGGTCGGTGAACAGCGTGCGCGCTCTCTCGTCGCCCGCGCTCGCTTGAGGAACACCCAAGCGCGAGCCGGCTGCCCGACGCGGGCATAGACATCGACGAGGCCGTCTCCGGCGCCCTGTCGCAGCTCCGCAGCGCAGGGCAGGCTGGGGAACTGCTGGAGGGCTTCGAAGGCCTTCTTGTACGAGCTCAGAGCCTGGGCGTCGTCTCTCTCACGGCGCGTGTCGCCGAGCCGCAGCATGGCGTAGGCGTAGGCGGCGTTGTCCGGCGGCGGGTACTTCACCACTTCGGTGTACGAGGCCGTGGCCAGGTCCAACTTGGAGGGATCGCTCAGCGCTTCCCTGGCGAACAGCTCGCCGAAGGCCAGGTAGGCGAGCGGGAGCAAGCGCGAGCGCGGGTACTTCGAGACCAGCTCGAAGTACTGCTTCCTCGCCTCGGGCAGATCGCCGCGCTCTTCGGCCGCCCGCGCGCGGACGTAGACGGCGCGCTCCTCGCCTTCCGCGGGTACGTCCGCGGCCCGCCGGAGCGCGTCCACGCAATCGCTCGAGCCCCCGCCCGCGCTGCTTCCGGAGCTGCGCGCGACGCCTCGGTCTCCGGCGCCGACTTCGCCTCCGGCACCTCGACCGTCGAGGGAGGCGCCGCCGGCGCGGTGGGCTGAGCGCCCCGCAGCTCGCCACGACACACCCGCTCACCAAGACCCAGCGCCTCATGCGGTCGGCTGTGCCACGGGCTGCGGGACGGGGCCCCCCTCGTCCCCCGCCCGGCCCGCTCACGCTTCGGACTCGACCAGCTCGCGCTGCGCCGCAGGCTCCGCGTCCGCTTCGAGGAACGCCCGCGCTCCGGCGCCTTCGGCGAGGGAGTACGCCTCCTCGCCGTGCAGCGTGGTGTCGAGGCCCTCCAGCTCCTCGTCCTTCTGCGCGCGGAGCCCCATCACCTTGTCGAGCACCTTCAACAGCACCAGGGTCCCCACGCCAGCGAACGCCGCCGCGGCGCCCACACCGATCAGCTGCTCGACGAACACGTTGGTCCCGCCCTTGAGCAGGCCGTCTTGGCCTGCCGGGTTCCAGACCTTCGAGGCGAGAACGCCGGTCAACAGCGCGCCCAGCATGCCGCCCACCCCGTGGACGCCGAAGACGTCGAGGCTGTCGTCGTAGCCCGCCTTGTTCTTGAGCAGCACGCCGCCGTAGCAGGCCACGCCCGCGAGGAGGCCGATCACCATTGCGCTCATCGGACCAACGAAGCCAGCGGCCGGCGTGATGGCGACCAGCCCTGCCACGAGCCCCGAGGCGACGCCGAGGGACGACGGCTTGCCGTGACGCAGCCACTCGGCGCCGGCCCAGGCCATGGCGCCGACGCCGGCCGCGACGTGCGTGTTCACGAGCGCCAGCGCGGCGAGGCCGTTCGCGCCGAGGGAGGAGCCGGCGTTGAAGCCGAACCAGCCGACCCAGAGCAGCCCCGCGCCGAGCAGCGTCATCGTCAGGTTGTGGGGCGGCGCCTTGCGTTTCGGGTAGCCCGCGCGCTTGCCGAGCACGATGGCGAAGACCAGCGCGGACACGCCAGAGGAGAGGTGTACGACGGTGCCGCCGGCGAAGTCGAGCGCCCCGCGCTCGAGCAACCAGCCACCCGGGCCCCACACCCAGTGACAGAGCGGCGCGTAGATCAACACCGACCAGAGCGCGGTGAACACCGCGTAGGTCGAGAACTTGAGCCGCTCGGCGTACGCGCCCGAGATGAGCGCCGGCGTGATGATCGCGAACATCATCTGGAACGCCATGAAGAGCAGGTGCGGTACCGTGGTGCCCTCGCGCGGCTCGAGGCCCACGCCCGCCAGGAACAGGTACTGCGTCCCGCCGACCAGGCCGCCCTTGGTCTCGCCGAACGCCAGCGAATAGCCGACCGTGACCCACGCGACGGTCACGATGCCCATGGCGAAGAAGCTGTGCATGAACGTAGAGAGCACGTTCTTCGCACGCACCATGCCGCCGTAGAACAACGCCAAGCCCGGCGTCATCATCAGGACCAGCGCGGTCGAAACCAGAATCCACGCGGTATCGCTTCCGTTGATCTCGTTCATGCTGCTTCCTCGTCTCCGCACGGAAGCCTGACGCTCGGATGTTTCGGTGGTGTTTCGCCCGGGTTTTCCCCGAAGCACACCTGAAAATCCCTGCCACACCCGCCCACACGGGCCCGGCGCGTCAGTCCGGGAACTGGCGCACGGTCTTCTGGGAGCGGGGATCGAGCTCGGCGACCGCGCGGAGGCCCAGGAGCCGTGGGTCGGGGCGCTCCATGCCGAAGACCAGGAGCTCGAACGTTCGGTACACGATGTCCTCGACGGCGAGCGCGCGGCTCTGCGCGCCGGGCTTCACGCGCGAGAGCTCCAGCCGTCGCGTCCCACGCGCTCCAGCGTGCAGACGGGCAGGCTGATCATGCGGTGGTGACGGCGCCGCGTGCCGTCCGGCGCCGGCCACTGCGCCACGTGGACGTGCACCTCACCCCGACGCCGTGGTGCGAGTACAGGTAGACGATGGACGCTCCCAGGCGCAGCTCCAGGATGCGCAGCGCCGCCAGCCCGCCCGTGGCCTCCGCGGTGCGCAGGTGGCGCACGATCTGGATGGGGCGCCCGGTCGCGCGCGTGAACTCGGCCGCGCGGGCCTCGACCTCCAGCAAAACGCCTGCCACATCGCGTCGAGCGCCGTCTCTGCCCAGGCGTCCCGCTCGCGCCGAGCCTCCTCGGCCTCGCGCTGCCGCCGCTCCGCCTCGAGCCGCTCCGACTCGATCTGGCGCATGCGATTGAAGAGCTCGTCCCAGCGCGACACTTCGGGTCTCACCCGTCTGGTACGAAGCCCGCGCCCCGGAGCTTCCTTGCCGCTATGCTCCAGCCGAGCCCGTGACCACTCTGCGCGACTACCTCGAGGCGCTGCGCGACGACGCACGCGACTGGACGGCGGGGCGATCCCCGTGGGCGCGCCTGCTGCTCTACCTGTACCTGGTGTATGCCGGTGTGCGCCACCTGCTCGACCCCATGTACCGCTCTTGGTTCGGCGGTATCACGCTGATCTTGCACGAGATGGGGCACTTGCTCTTCAGCATGCTCGGGCAGACCCTGATGCTCCTGGGCGGCAGCCTGACGCAGCTCGCGGCCCCGGCGCTGGCCGCGCTCTACCTGCTGTTCTTCCAGCGCGACTGGTTCGGGCTCGGTCGGCGCCTCCTGGCTCTCGTTCAGCACCTTCGAGCTCGCCACCTACGTCGGCGACGCCAACAAGAACCAGCTCGCCTTGGTCGGCATGGGCGACAAGGTGCTGCACGACTGGGACACGCTGCTCACCCAGTGGCACCTGCTGAACCACTGCGACACCTTCGCCACGCTGCTCCGCGCCTTCGCGACGGGCCTCTTCGCCGGCGCCGCCTGGCTGGGCGCGTGGCTCTTGTACCGGATGTACCGGGCGGACTAGAGGGCTGCTAGCTTCCTCCGCGAGGCCCCTTGGCGGAACGGCAGACGCAGGGGATTTAAAATCCTTCGCCCGAAAGGGCGTCCCGGTTCGAGTCCGGGAGGGGCCACCGGAGCGTTACTTGTAGCGCTCGAACAGCGCCGTCTGCCGGCTCGCCAAGGACACGCGCTGGCCGCGCACGATCAGCGCTTCTAGCTTGGTCGAGAGCTCGAAGGGATCGCCGGACCAGAGCGCCAGGTTCGCGACGCGACCTGGCTCGACGCTGCCGTAGCGGGCGTCGAGCCCGAAGGCCCGGGCCGGTGCCCGGGTGACCGCGTCCAGGGCGGCGTCGTGCGAGAGCCCCGCGCGCACCGCGTTGCCGGCGATCTGCCGGAGCTTGCGCGCGTTGTGGGTCTCGCCGCTGGTGATGATCACGCTCACGCCGGCCTTGTGCAGGCGCGCGGCGTTGTCGTCCTTCACGAAGCGGGCCGAGAAGGTCCGCGGCAGGTTGTCGAGCGGATAGGTGACGACCGGCAGCTTGGCCTTCGCGATCGCGTCGGCGACCTTCCAACCCTCGGCGGCGGAGGCCAGCAGGGCGCGGAGCTTGTTCTCCTTGGCCAGCGCGAGCACCGACAAGATGTCGGCGGCGCGATCGACGTGGAACACCACCGGCAGCTTGCCCGCCAGCGCCTCGCCCACCGCTCGCAGGTCGAGTCGGCTCGCCACCAGCTTGCGCATCTGATTCTTGTCGAAGCCGCCGGGGTTCTTCTTGAACTCTCGGGCGTCGTCGAACAGCTCGCGCAGCCCGAGCAGCGTGCTCCCGATGCTGGCGTGCCCGGCCTCGAGCCAGGCGTCGTCGATGGCCACGCGCAGGGCGAGGCGCTGCACCACGATCGGCGACAGCGTCGCCTCGTCCACGAGATCGACGAAGGCGCTCTGCCCGCTCACGAGCCCGCCGCGGGGCACGATGCCGAGGCTGGTGATGCCGCCGCTGCGGGTGACGGCCACGGCGCTGGCGGCTGGGTCGTAGCCGTCGGCGGCCAGGAACGCGGCGCGGATCGGATCGGAGCTGGCGTGCTCGGCGTGCCGGCTGGACGCTTCGAGGTCGATCTCCATCAGGCCGACGCCCGTCAGGAGGTCGATGAACCCGGCGGAGAGCGTCTTGCCGGTGCCGTCCACGACTTCAGCGCCCGCGGGCGGAGCGCCCCCGGCCTGGACGCGGGTGATCTTGCCGTCTCGGATCTCGACCAGGGCGTCGTCTAGCGCGGGCGAGCCCGCCCGGATCAGCTTCGCGCCGCGGATCACCAGTGGCTTGGGCGCGGGCTTGCCCTGAGCCAGGGCGGGCGGTGCCAGAGCCAGCGCACCCAGGGAGAGCAGCGAGCGGCGGCTGAAGCTCACGGCCCGACCTCGTAGTCGCTGGACGGAGCGGCTTGTTTTGCGTCGAAGCGCAGGACGCCGTCGATGAACACCAGCTCCGCCTTCGCGTACACGCTGAGCGGATCCCCGCTCCAGACCACGACGTCTGCGTCTTTGCCCGAGGCCAACGTGCCCACCCGGTCGTGGACGCCGAGCACCCAGGCTGGATTGTGCGTGACCCAGGTGATGGCGCGCGCGGGGTCGATGGCCAGACCGGAGTGTTTGCCGCTCCAGAGCGCCTTTGCCGCCTCTTGGTTCAAGCGCTGCACACCTTCGGGCGAATCGGAGGACCACGGGGCGACCGCCGGCGCTCTCCACCAGGGCGATGTTCTCTGGGATGCCGTCGTAGGCCTCGAGCTTGAAGCCCCACCAGTCCGCCCAGGTCGAGACGGCGATGCCGCGACGCACCAGCTCGTCGCGGATCTTGTAGGCGTCCAGGGCGTGGTGGAAGCTTCGCACCGACACGCCCATCTCGTCGGCCAGGGCGAGCATCCGCATCATGTCGTCGGCGCGGTAGCAGTGGACCTGGAGGAGGATCTTGCCTTCGAGCACGCCGGCCAGCGTCTCGGCGCCGAGATCACGCTCAGGCGGCAGCGTCTCGTCGCCGAGCTTCGGCGCTTCCAGCTTCTCCTTCGCCCACTCGCGCTGCCAAGCCTCGCATTGACGCTTCTTCTGCCGCTCCTTCTGGCCTTCGCACCACTTCTGGCGCTCCGAGCGCTCCTGGTTCTTGGCGGCGAATTCGGCGCGTTTCTCGTTGAACTCGTCCTGGCGCTTCTGCTCGGCGACCCGCCAGGTCCGCCAGGACTCCCGCAGGCGCCGGGCGGCGAGGAACGCCTCGCGCTGCCCTGCCAGGTTGCCCATGCGGGTCGAGGGAGCTTGTTTGCGCTCGCCGTACACACGCTTGGGTTCTCGCCGCAAGCCATCTTGAGCCCGGACGGCGCGCCGGCGAAACGCATCGCGGCCGCGGTGGTCGCGCGGCGCAGCTTGAGCGTGACCGCACGCCCGCCGATCAGGTTGGCGGAGCCCGGCAGGACCTGGATCGTCGTCACCCCGCCCGCTACGGCGCGCTCGATGGCGGGGTCGTGCGCCCAGAAAGCGTCCAGCGCGCGCACCGACGCCGCGACCGGCGCCGTCGCCTCGTTGCCGTCGTCGTGGGCGCGGGCCTGGGGTTGCGGGTAGACGCCGATGTGCGAATGGGTGTCGATGAGCCCCGGCGTCACCACCTTGCCCGCCACGTCGATGACGCGCGCTTTGTCCGGCGCGCTGCCGTCGCCCGGGCCGGCGGCGGCGATCTTGCCATCCACCAGCAGCACGTGTCCGCGTTCGACGCTCTTGCCGTCGCCGAGCAAGAGCTTCGCACCGCGCAGGAGCACGGCCCCGGTCTGGCGCGGCTGCACCTCCACGAGCTCGGCGCCCTCCGGGACCAGGGCGGCTCCGGCGCCCGGTGCGCGCCATCTGCCGCGGGACGACCTTGGCGGCAGGTCGGCGCGCGGCGTCGCCGCGCTGCAAGCGGCCAGGCCGAGGACCAGGGAGACGACGCTCGAACGCAGCACGCGGTCGATCCCGTCAGTCGAACGAGACGCCCAGCGAGAAGCGCCCGAACAGGTCCGCAGGGAAGATCGGGCCGTTCAGATCCACCAGGTCGGACACGTCGCGGGTGCGGGACAGCAGCAGTTGGTCGTCGCAGCCGCTCGTGGTGGCCTGAGCCACCGACGTGGCACCTTCCGGGAAGCAGCGCTGCTGCTTCTTCAGGTGCAGGCCCAGGCCGATGCCGCCGGAAATCGTGAAGGCGCCCCAGCGCGAGGCCGAGCCGAACATGAAGAAGACCTCGCGCTCGGTGACCTCGACGCTGTCGATGGGCCCGGCGTTGTCCTTGGTGGAGTATTCGTAGCCGTAGTTGGTCATGCCGAGCCGGATCACGTAGCCGCGCAGCGCTTTGCCATCGAGCCACAGGCCCACGTCCACCGTCGCGCCGCTGATCGGACCGAGCCCGTTCGACGCCTGGTAGACGTCCGCGGCGCCGCGGAAGTTGAGCGTCGGCGGCCGGTCGTTGGCCACGAACACCGGCACGACCTCGATCGAGAGGAAGTCCAAGAGCCCCACCTCGAGCTCGAGCCCGAGCCGGCCCTCCAGCAACCAGTTGAACGGATCCACGCGCACGGAGAAGGGCGGCATCTCGAAGCCGCGGTCCGGCTTCTCCGGTGGCGGCGGCGGCGGAGCCGAGTAGTCGAGCGGCGGCAGGTTGGGGTCCCGGCCGGGCAGGGCGGCTCTTCCGCGCCGGGCGCGGGGCGGGTGCGGGGCGGGGCGGGGCGGGGCGGGGGCGGGGGCGGGTGCGGGCGCGGGCGCGGGGGCGGGTGCGGGGGCCGGCGCGGGGGCGGGCGCCGGCGGATCGGGCTCGGGCTGCGCGAAGGCCGGGACGGCCGCCAAGCCTGCGGCGAGCACTAGGAGCGAGGTGAAGCGGGCCACGCATCGGCGCTTAGCGCACAACCCGCACGGCGTCACCGCGGGCGCTCAGAACTCCGCGTTTCCAGGAGTGCGCGGGTACGGGATGGCATCGCGGATGTTGGCCAGGCCGCACACGTACACGACCAGGCGCTCCAGGCCGAGCCCGAAGCCGGCGTGGGGCACCGTGCCGTAGCGCCGCAGATCGCGGTACCACTGGTAAGCGGCGGGGTTCAGCCCGAACGCGGCCAGGCGCCGGTCCAGGACGTCGAGCCGCTCCTCGCGCTGCGAGCCGCCGATGATCTCGCCGATCCCGGGCGCCAGCACGTCCATCGCCGCCACGGTCTTGTCGTCGTCGTTCAGGCGCATGTAGAACGCCTTGATCTTCTCCGGGTAGTTCATCACCACCACGGGCTTTCCGAAGTGCTCCTCGGTCAGGAAGCGCTCGTGCTCGGTCTGAAGATCCATGCCCCAGGCGACGGGGAACTCGAACTTCTTGCCGCTCTGCTCGAGCAGCTTCACCGCGTCCCCGTAGTCCACCCGCGCGAAGGCGGCCTCCACGAACTTCTGCAAGCGGTCGATGGCGGTCTTGTCCACTCGCTCGACGATGAACTTCATGTCGTCCTCGCGCTCGGCGAGCACCGCGCGGAAGACGTACTTCAGGAAAGCCTCCGCCAGATCGGCGTCGTCGTTCAGGTCGGCGAACGCGATCTCGGGCTCGACCATCCAGAACTCCGCCAGGTGGCGCGCCGTGTTGGAGTTCTCCGCGCGGAAGGTGGGCCCGAAGGTGTAGACCTTGGACAGGGCCAGGCAGTACGCCTCGACCGCGAGCTGTCCCGAGACGGTCAGGAACGCCTCCTTGCCGAAGAAGTCCTGGGTGTAGTCGATCTTGCCTTCGGGGCCCCGGGGCAAGTTGGCCTGGTCCAAGGTGGAGACGCGGAACATCTGCCCCGCGCCTTCGCAGTCGCTGGCGGTGATGATCGGCGTGTTCACCCAGAAGAAGCCTTGCTCGTGGAAGAAGCGGTGGATGGCCTGCGCGATGCAGTGGCGCACGCGACTCACCGCACCGAACGTGTTGGTCCGCGGGCGCAGGTGCGCGACCTCGCGCAGGAACTCCATGCTGTGGGCCTTGGGCTGGATGGGATAGGTCTCCGGATCGTCCACGAAGCCCGAGACCTCGATCCGGCTCGCCTGGATCTCGAAGGCCTGCCCCTTGCCCTGCGAGCGCACGAGCTTGCCGGTGCAGACCACCGCGCAACCCGGCCCGAGCCGGAGCACGTCGCGCTCGTAGTTCGACAAGGCCTTGTCGGCCACGACCTGGATCGGGGCGAAGCAGGATCCGTCGCTGACGTGGATGAACGAGAGCCCGGCCTTGCTGTCGCGGCGCGTGCGCACCCAGCCCCGGACCGTCAGCTCCGCACCTTCCGCACCGGCGCCCGCGAGCGCTTGTTTCACCGAGTAGACCGCCATCGTCGTGGTTCCTTCGAGGAGGGGCGCGGATGATACCGAATCGGCGTGTTTCGGCCAGCGGGGCGCGGTATCTTGCGCGCACCATGCGCTTCACGTGGGTCTTCGTCGCCGGCGTCCTGTGTCTCGGTTGCGGCTCGAGCGAAAAAGACGACGGCGGCGGGACGGGCGGCGGCGGCGGCGCGTCGGGTCCCTGGCGCATGGACGCCCCGCTGCCGGAGGCGGCCTCGTACCTCTCGGCCGCCGAGGCCGACGGGAAGATCTGGGTGGTCGGCGGTATCGCCGGCAGCGTGAGCAACAAGGTGTGGAGCTACGACCCCGCGGCGGACAGCTGGGTGGCGGGACCCGACCTGCCGGAGGCGCGCGAGCTCGCCGCCGTCACGAGCGTCGCCGGTGACCTCTACGTAGTGGGCGGCTTCAGCGAGATCGGCGCGACGGCGACCGACTCCACCTACGTGCTGCCGGCCGGCGGCAGCGCCTGGCAGAAGAAGTCGTCGCTGCTCCTGAACCGCGCCGGCGGGTACGCCACCAGTTTCGACGGCCAGGTCTACGTGGTCGGCGGCACCGACGACTCGAAGCTGCTCGGCGACACGGTGGTGTTCGCCCCCAGCACCAACAGCTGGGCGGTGAAGTCGGCCATTTTGAACCCGAGGGTGCGCTTCGCGGGCTTCGTGCTCACGGGCTGGGTGTACGCAGTCGCCGGCTCCACCGAGAGCGGCGGCGTGACGAACAAGGTGGACGTCTACGAGCCCCAGGGCGACGTCTGGACCGGCGGCCCGGACTTCCCCACGCCCCGCGCCGGCGCCGGCGCCGCGGTGCTCGACGGCAAGGCCTACGTCGCCGGCGGCGACGCGGCGGGAACCGTGGACGCCTTCGACGGCACGAGCTGGTCGAGCGCTCCGGCCCTCGGCACGCCGCGCCTCGGGCCCGCGGTCGTCGCGGCAGGGGGCCGGGTCTACGTCATCGGGGGCGAGCTGCCGGAGGGCGGTATGACCAACGTGGTCGAGTCCTACGCGCCGTAGTTCTCGACCCGCGCGTGAACGCGGCTTCACGCCGCTCGGAGCGAGACCGAGGAAGCAGCCCTTGCGCGCGCGGCACGCACGTTGCAAAGCAGCGCGGACCATGCAGAAGCTCCTTCCCATCGCCCTGTACCTCGGCCTCCTTTCCACGGCGTGCGGTGGCAGCGACGAGTCCTCGGGGAACAGCGCGACCACGGATCTGCGCGTGACGATCGGCGGCTCCGAAGCGGCCTTTCCCCACGCCGACGGCCACTCGGGCCAGACCGCGAAGAACGTCACCGCTGGCGTGCGCAGCCTGACGCTGCTCGACGACGCCGGCGGGCAGTGGGTGCTCTTCGACGCGAAGCCCGCCAACGCCGCGGTGAGCTACGCCGACGGCGCGAAGTCCGAGCTCGCCGTGGTCGCGCCCGCGGCCGTGCGCGCCGGGCACTACACCAAGGCTCGCCTGGTCCAGGACTGGTCGCGCTTCGACATCGCCGCGACCCTGCACGAGGGCGGCAGCGCTACCGCAGGCACCCTGCACGGGCTCACGGTCACCAGCGACGGTGCGCTGGTGGACGGCAAGGAGCTCCCGAGCGGTCACTACGCGCAGACCTTCACCGCCGGCGGCCTGTCCCACGACTACACCGGGACGACGCCCATCCCGGAGCACTCGACCACCGCCGGCGCCGAGGCGGTCGTCGAAGACGGCGAATGGGCGGTCTACTTCCCCGTCGACCTCACGGTAGCGGCGGGCCAGACGGGCACGCTCGCGATCCGCGTGAACCTCGACCACGCCTTCCGCTGGTCGGATCTGCCGGGCGCCGGCTACGCGGAGGGGACCTACGACATCGCGCCGCCGCTCTACGAGCCGGTGGAGCAGTTCGGTGGCAACCGCTTCGACGTCACGCTCGACTGACCGAGAGGGCTCAGTTCTCGATCACGCGCACGCGGTTCATCTTCACCGGCGTGACCGGGCGATCGCCCGCGTCGGTCTTCGTGGTCTCGATCTTCTTCACCACGTCCATGCCGGCGATGACCTTGCCGAACACCGGGTGCTTCGACGCGCCGGGGGTGAACCAGTCGAGATACGAGTTGTGCACGGTGTTGATGAAGAACTGGCAGCTGCCCGAGTTCGGCCGGCCGGTGTTGGCCATCGACAAGGTGCCCGGCTCGTTCGAGAGCTTGGCGGTGTGCTCGTCCTTGATCGTGCCGTCCGGACCGTCGCCGGTGCCGGCCCGCGGGCTCGACGGGTCCTTGCTGTGCGGGCAGCCGAACTGCAGCATGAAGCCGTTGATCACGCGGTGGAAGTGCAAGCCGTCGTAGAAGCCGCTCTTGGCGAGCTTGACGAAGTTGCCGGCGGTAATGGGCATCTGATCGGTGAAGAGCTCCACCGTGATGTCGCCCAGGCTGGTCTCGAGAACTGCAGTGGGGTTCGCCATGGTGGGGGGGAACCTAGACGATACCCGGGTGCGGAGCTAGGCTTGTTTGATGGAAGGGGAGCACCTGGACGACGAGCTCGAGATCATGTCCGAGCGGGCGCGTGAGCGCGCCGAGCTGGACCCGGAGGTATTCGAGCAGCCGCTCAGCGTGCTCTGCCGCCATCCCGCCGCCAGCGTGGACATCGGGGCGACGGTGGAGCGCGCGGTGGCGCTGATGCGGGAGCGCCGCTTGGGGGCCGTGTTGGTCACCGACCAGGGCAAGCTCGCCGGCATCGTGACCGAGCGCGACCTCCTGATGAAGGTCGGCCTGGACGGCGAGAGCTGGCGCCGGCGCCCGGTGACGGAGCTGATGACTCCCAACCCGGACGCGCTCGAGCTCGACGACGCGCTGAAGTTCGTGCTGAACCAGATGCAGGTCGGCGGCTACCGCCACGTGCCCGTGGTCAACGACCGCGGCGAGCCCATCCACCTGATCTCGCTGCGCAACGTGGCACGCTTCGTCATGGACCAGTTCCCGAGGCTGGTGGCCAACATCCCCCCGCGCCCGTCGCGTGGCGCGCCACCCTGGGGCGGTTGAGCCCCCGCCGCTCGCGGCGTTTTGGGCCGAAATGGGCCCAGCGTGTAGGCTTCGTGGCAATCGTGAAGCACCGAGCCGCGCTCCTCGCCTTCGCCCTGCTCCTCGGCGCCTGCCAGGACGAAGAGCGCTGTGAGAAGGCCCGGCTCGCCACCGCGACCGAGTGGGAGAAGGTCCGAAACGAGGCGGGGCGCTTCAAGTTCCAGGGGGTGGCGGGCTACGAGGAGATGAACGCGACCCAGAAGACCACGCACCTCGACGCCTTCACTGCGATCGAGCAGCAAGCGCAGCTCGTGTTCGAGTCGTTCGCCTTCAAGAAGATCTCCTGGACCACCGGGACCCGGGCGCGCGATCGCGCGGTCAAGGAGTTCAACGGCTACTTCGACAAGGACAAATACGTCGGGTTCAAGGGCCTCCTGGACTCCGCTCAGAAGCGCTTCAGCGAGGCCGAAGCGGCTTGCCGGTGAGCTCGAGGGATCTCGCCACCGCGTTGTTCGTTCTGCTCGGTGCCGGGTGCGAGGACGTGCGTCCCGCCACGCGACCGACCCCGCTCTTTCCCGTCGAGCTGCCCCCCGCCCCAACGCCGCTGCGCGAGTGTCGCTTCGAGCCGGTGACTCGGGCGAGCGGAGCGGCGGAGCCGGCCAAGTCCGGCGCCGACATGTGCTTCACCGCCGGCACGGAGCCCGAGCCGTGGTGGATGCGTTACCGCGCGGACGCCGCGCCGACGCCGATGACGGTTGCGGCCGACGCCGCTCCGCCACCGCCACCGCCGGCGTGCCCGCCGGACATGCTGCTCGTCGATGGGGAGTATTGCCCGGACGTGCGGCAGCGCTGCCTGCGCTACCTCGACGACGGCGTTCCCGGCGGCTTCCTGAGCCACCACCGCTGCGCGGAGTTCGACAAGAGCCCGCAGTGCCTCGCGTCGCGCCAGCACCGCCGCTTCTGCATCGACCGAGACGAATACGTGCCGCCCGGCGCCGACAAGCCCCTGGTCGATCAGTCCTGGACGATGGCGAAGGACCTCTGCGAGAGCCAGGGCAAGCGCCTGTGCTTCGAGTCCGAGTGGCAGTTCGCGTGCGAGGGCGAGGCGCTCTGGCCCTACCCCTACGGCTTCACCCGCAACGCCAAGCTCTGCAACCACGACCTCGGCGACCTGGAGTACCGGGGCAAGCTCCGCGACAAGCGCGTGCGCCCCGGCGATCGTCCAGCCTGCGTGAGCCCGTTCGGCGTGCGCAACATGGTCGGCAACGTGGACGAGTGGACGATGCGGGACGGGATGCAGAAGCCCTGGCGCTCCTCGCTCCGCGGCGGCTGGTGGTTGGCGGGGCGCAACAACTGCGGTGCCGCCACGACCGGTCACGACGAGTACTACTTCGGTCCCCAGACCGGCGTCCGCTGTTGCGCGAACGCGCTCTGACTCCCTGAGCCAGCGCAGGTCGCGCACGTGCGCCCACGCAGCCGGCGTTGACAGCCGCCGGGTGCTCTTGAATCCTTGGGGGCACCATGCGCCGCACCGCTCTCTGTTCGGCCTCGCTCGCCCTCCTTCCGGTCCTCCTGCAGAGCGGCTGCAGCGCCAGCGACGACCACGACGAGACCCCGGGGGCGAACGACATCGCCGCCTGGGAGGACGCCTACGAGCAGAACGAGATGGGCAAGGCCGACTCGAGCGGCTGCTCGGGCGTGGTGGTACCCGACAAGAACGGCTTCGCGAAGCGCGTCGCGCTGACCTTCGACGACGGCCCGAACCCGGAGACGACGCCCCAGGTGCTCGACATCCTGAAGCAGTACGGGGTCAAGGCCACGTTCTTCATCAACGGCAAGCGCGTGACCAACGACGCCGCGCGCGCCGTGCTCGCGCGCATCAAGAACGAGGGCCACATCCTGGCCAACCACTCCCAGGGCCACCTGAACTTGAAGACCGTCTCCAGCGCGAAGATGCAGGAGGAGGTCACGAAGACCCACGAGGTCATCCTCGGAGCAGGCGTGACGCCGCGCTACTTCCGCTTCCCGTTCGGCTCGGCGAACTGCGGCGCCGTCGATTTCGTGGAGGGCCTCGGCTACGCCGTGACCGGCTGGCACATCGACTCGGCGGACTGGTGCTACGCCGCCTCCTCTTCCGGTTACTGCTCGCCGTCCACTTTCCGCTACGTCCCGGACGGCTTCCGCAGCGACATGGTCGGCTACACGATGAGCCAGGTGAAGAGCAAGAACGGCGGCATCCTCTTGTTCCACGACATCCACCAGAACACGGCCTCGCACATCGGCGAGATCATCCAGAAGCTCGTGGACGGCGGCTTCAGCTTCGTGAACCTGGACGACACGGCCACCTTCCCGCTCTTGAACGGCCAGACCCCCGCGCCCACGCCCTTCATCGGCGACCCGTGCAAGAGCGACGCGGACTGCGGCTTCAGCGACGCCGGCAAGAACGGCTCCTGCCACCTGTTCACCCCGAGCGGCGGCGGCGAGACGGGCTTCTGCACGCTGGCCTGCCAGGGCTTCTGCCCGGACAAGAGCGGCAAGGCGCCGACCTTCTGCACCAGCCTCGACGGCGGCGCGAGCGGCAGCTGCGTCTCGAAGTCCGACGCCCTGAACGGCAACTGCAGCAAGATCTCCGGGACTTCCGCCGCCAGCGCGGACCGCTTCATCGGCTCGTCCACCGCAACGCCCTCGACAGCCCAGGCCTGCCTGCCACAATAGCGCCTGCATGCGCGCGGGCTTCGCCGGTCTCCTGCTCCTCGGAGCAGCGTTCTTCGCTTGCTCTTCGGACGACGACGCCGAGACGCAGCCCTCGGGCGGCTGGTCCCCAGGCACGATCTTCACCACGCCGCGCGAGCCGAGCGCCCGCGGCTTCGTCGATCGACGCGGCCTGATCCACGCCCACAGCGTGCACAGCCACGACGCCTGCGACGGCCAACCCAAGGACGACGCCGGGGCGGTCAACGCCCCGTGCCTGAAGGACTTCCGTGCGGGCCTGTGCGCCAGCCGCCACGACTTCGTGATGCTCACCGATCACAACGACTCGTTCGGCAGCACGGAGTACCCCGAGAGCCTGCTCTTCGACGCGAGCCAGGGCGACGTGCTCGTCGAGCGCGACGGCGCGCCGGTCGCCAATCGGCTCGCTTGCCCCGATGGGAACCCGCCGCTGGTGCTGGCCGGGACCGAGTCCGGCTTCATGCCGGTGGGCATCGAGCGGCACGTCGCGCCGACAGCCGCCGAGCGGGGCGCCGTCTACGGCGCCGAGACCGCGGAGGCCATCGCCAAGCTCAAGGAGGTCGGCGCGGTGGTGCTGGTGCAGCACACGGAAGACTGGACCGTCGAGCAGCTCGGCGAGCTGCCCCTCGACGGCTTCGAGATGTTCAACCTGCACGCCAACACCATCATCGGTGCCGGCGCCGCCATCGGGTTGATCGCGGATCTGAAGGAGCCGGAGCTGCTCCCCTACCCCGATCTGGTGCTCCTGCCGATCGTGAGCGAAGACAAGCGCTACTTGGAGCGCTGGGGCACCGTGCTCGCCAGCGGCAAGAAGCGCGTCACCACCATGGGCACCGACTGCCACCAGAACACCTTCAAGGACATCCTGCCGGACGGCGAGCGCATCGACAGCTACCGGCGCATGATGGGCTGGTTCTCGAACCACCTGCTCGTGAAGCCCGACGCGGGCGGCAGCTACGCCGATCTGGAGCTCAAGGAGGCGCTCCGGAGCGGGCGCCTGTACGGCGCGTTCGAGGTGCTCGGGTTCCCCGAGGGCTTCGACTTCCATGCCAAGACCGGCGCCGGCGTCGCCGAGATGGGCGGCGAGGTCGCGCTGGGGGACGCGCCGGAGCTGGTCGCGAAGCTCCCGAAGGTGAAGGAGCTCGACCCGAGCGTCAAACGCCCGGATTTCGTCGTGCGTCTCTTGCGCGCGAAGAGCGGCGGCTGGGACGTGGTGAAGGAGACGGCCGAGGATCTCGCCCACGTCCCGAGCGAGCCGGGCGCGTATCGCGTCGAGGTGCGCATGAAGCCGCGGCACCTGCTCCCGCACCTGTCGAGCTACGCGGATCTGGCGGAGAAAGACTTCGTCTGGATCTACTCGAACGCCGTGTACGTGAAGTGAAGCTCACGCCCAGCTGGGTAGGTTGCCCTCGAAACAGGTGATGGTGCGCGGCGCCCGCGCGGAGGACATCTGGGCGCGCAGCGGCCGCTCCGGCGTGCCCTCGAGGAGGCCCTCGCTCGGGTCCCAGTCGGGCTCGGCCCCGGGCCGGAGCGCGTGGAGCCCGCTCTGGAGCGCAGCGATGACGTAGGTGTGACCGGCGACCCGGCAGCCGAGCCGGTCGGCGAAGGCGCGCGCGAACGCCTGGCCCGCCCGCGCGCCCAAGGTCTCGCAGCTGCGGAACCAGAACAGCGCATCCGGCTCGAAGCGCTTCGCCAGGCGCTCGAGCCGCGCCGCATGGGGATGCCCGCGCAAGAGCGAGCCCGAGTCGAGCGTCTCGGCGCCGAAGCGCGCGTCGCCCCACTTGCCGTGGCCCCAGAACTGGATCTCGGCGACCCCGCGCTCGGGCTCGGTGGACTCGAGGAGCTCGAGCGCCTCGCCCCAGCTGGCGGCACCGCGCGCGGAGTCGAGGAGGCCCCGCACCCGGTACAGCTTGGCGCCGGCCGCCCAGGCCAAGCTGAGCCCGCCGGCGCTCTTGTCGTACACGAGCAGGCGCAATCCGGAGCTGGGCACGCCGTCGAGTTTGCACCATCCGGGCATTGATGGGAGAAAGCTTCGTCTCCGATGCTCCGAGCTGTCTCTGCCTGGCTTGTCGTGCTCGTCCTCGGGGCGTGCTCGGCGGAGCCGGCCGCGCCGAGCTTCGTCCCGGAGTGCAACGTGAACCAGTTCCGCGCCTGCGAGACGGAGGAGTGCCGTGGCGCCCAGCAGTGCGTCGAGCCCGGGCTCTGGGACCGCTGCTTCTGCACCGTGCTCGACGCGAGCTATCCGAAGCCCAAGGACGCCGACTCGGACGCCGACGGGAGCGCGGATTCGGCGCCGGAGTGAGCGACAGGTGCTAGGATCTCTCGACGCATGAGCGCTGCCAGCGACACGCCCGGCTCGATCGTGGACGCCAAGTACGCCTTGATCGAGCAGATCGGCGCCGGTGGCATGGGTACGGTGTGGCGCGCCTTGGTCTACGGCGCCGAGGGCTTCCGGCGCACGGTGGCGGTCAAGCGCCTGAACGAGGCCTTCAACGACTACCCCGAGGTCGTGCAGATGTTCGTGGAGGAGGCCCGCGTCGGCGCCATGCTGCGGCACCCGAACGTGGTGCAGATCCACGACTTCGGCATCGACAGCGAGGGCCAGTACTACCTGGTCACCGAGTGGGTCGAAGGCATCCACTTCGGCGACTACCAGCGGAGCTTCGCCGGCGTTGCCGGCGGCACGCCTTGGCCTCTGATCACCGCCATCGCCATCGAGGTGCTGCGCGCGCTCGACGCCGCGCACGGTGCGCGGAACGAGAGCGGGAAGCGCTCGCCGGTGCTGCACCGCGACGTCTCCCCGCCCAACATCCTGCTCGACGTGACCGGGATCGTGAAGCTCGCGGATTTCGGCTTGGCTCGTGCGATGGACCGGGGGCGCATCACGCAGCCGAACGTGATCAAGGGCAAGCTCAGCTACCTGGCGCCCGAGATGCTCCGCGGCGAGGAGGCCAGCGTGCAGAGCGACCTGTTCAGCCTGGGGGTCTGCCTCTGGGAGGCGCTCGCCGGGCAGCGACTCTTCGACGCACCGACGGACATTCAGGTCCTGGCCATGCTCCGGGACCCGCGCGTCCCGCTCCTGTCGGTCAAGCGCCCGGACCTGCCGATGGGCCTGACCACCGCGGTGCACCGGGCGCTCGAGCGCGACCCCAAGCGCCGCTTCGACTCCGCGCTCCAGATGCTGGAGTCGTTGCGCGAGGTGCTGCGGGTCATCCCGGAGTCGACCTCCGGGCCGGTGCTGGCCGCCAGCATCGAGGCGGCCCGCGACCGCATCCGGAAGGCCCCCCGCTGACCCGCCCCGGTCCCGCCATTTCTCCGGGTTTTTGAGGTTTGAAATTGAAAACCGTTTTCAGCTGAGCTAGACCCACCGGGTGAGCATGAACCTCGCCCAGGCTGGAATCGGCCAGATCGTCACCGTCGAACGCGTGGGCGGCGAGCGGGCTTTCCGCCGCCGCCTGATGGAGCTCGGGCTGGTGCCCGGTACGCGCATCGAGGTCCTGGGCGTGGCGCCGCTCGGCGACCCCATCGAGCTCTTGGTGCGAGGCTGCAGCCTGTCCATCCGGCGCTCCGAGGCGGAGCAGGTGGCGGTCGTCGCGGTCGAGATCGCGCGCGATTCCGAACCAGAGCACGCGCCGCTCGAGCCCGAGCTCGGTGCGCCGAGCGTGATGTGACCGCCGAAGCCTGTCACGAGCCCAGCCCGAGCGCTGCCCCAAGTCCCGCCCGAGAGCGCCACTTGGTGGTGGTCGTGGGCAACCCGAACGTCGGAAAGACGACGCTCTTCAACCGACTCACCGGGCAGAACGCCCGAGTCGGCAACTATCCCGGCATCACCGTCGAGCGCCGTTCCGGAGAGCTGGTGCTCGAGGATCAGCTCGCGGAGGTCGTCGACGTCCCGGGTGCCTACTCGCTCGCCGCACGCTCGCCCGAAGAGCAGATCGCCATCAACTCCATCCTGGGACTGTCCGGCTTCGCGCGGCCCGACCTGGTCGTGGTGGTCGTGGACGCCGGGCAGCTCGTCCGCAACCTGTACCTGGTGCTCCAGCTCGCGGAGCTCCGGGTGCCGCTCGTCGTCGCGCTCAACATGATCGACGAGGCCGGCGAGCTGCCCCCGGACGCCACGGTGGTGAGCGAGGTGTTCGGCGCCCCCTGCGTCCCCACCAACGCCAAGAGCGGGCTCGGAATCGAGGCTCTGCGCGGCGAGATCGCCCGCTGCCTGAAGGAACCCCCGGCAGCTCGAGTCGACCTCTCCTACCCGGACGGTCTGCGCGCCGGTTTGGACCGAGTTGCGGAGGCGCTTCCCCCAGAGTGGCGCAAGAACGTCGAACGCGACCGCGCCCTCGCGCTCTGGGCCCTCTCCAGCGTGGACACCGACGACGAGCTCGAGGGCATCCCGGCCCCGCTGCGCGAACGTTGTCTGGACGTGCAGCGCGACCTCGGAGATCACGACCTGGATCGCGAGGTGATCGCGACCCGCTACGCCTTCCTCGACTCGCACGCCGAGCGCATCTTCGGCCGCTCGGCGAAGCACCCGCCCAAGCGCGCCGGCTCCGCGAAGCTCGACCGCTTCCTGCTCCACCCCGTGCTCGGGTTCGTGGCGTTCGTCTCCATCATGCTCTTGATGTTCATCGGCCTGTTCTCCGGGGCGGAGCCGGGCATCGCGCTGATCGAGGGCGCATTCGGCGGCCTGGCAGACCTGACCCGGGACCACCTACCCGCGGGCGTGTTCCGGGACTTCCTGACCGACGGCGTGATCGGCGGCGTCGGCAACGTGCTGGTGTTCCTCCCGCAGATCTTGCTGCTGTTCCTGTTCATCGGCGCGCTCGAGGACAGCGGCTACATGGCGCGCGTCGCCTACTTGATGGATCGCATCATGCGCGCGCTCGGCCTGCACGGTCGCGCGTTCGTGCCCATGCTGTCGGGCTTTGCCTGCGCGGTGCCGGCCATCCTGGCGACGCGCACGATGGAGCGCCGCCGCGACCGGCTCCTGACCATGCTGGTGGTACCACTGATGACCTGCTCGGCACGCCTGCCGGTGTACACGCTGGTCATCGCTGCGCTGTTCCCGGAGCGCAGGCTGCTGGGCTTCTTGCCCTTGGGCGCGGTGCTGATGGTGGCGATGTACTGCTTCAGCATCGCGATGACGCTGCTGGCAGCCGCGGTCATCGGCCGCACCGTGGTCCGCGGCAGGCGCGTGCCGCTGATCCTGGAGCTTCCCCCCTACCGCGTGCCCAGCCTGGGCAGCGTGCTGCGCATGATGTGGGAGCGCGCGGCGGTGTTCCTGAAGGAGGCGGGCACGGTGATCTTGGCCTGCACCATCGTGCTCTGGGCGTTGCTCTCGTTCCCGCGCGTGGACGCTGCCGCGGCGCCGGGCGAGCCGGTCGCGGCCGAGGTCCAGAGCGGACCCGACGAGGCCCGCCTGCGCGCCCTGGCCCTCGAGCAAAGCTACGGCGGCAAGCTGGGCAAGGCCATCGAGCCAGCGCTCCAGCCCCTCGGCTTCGACTGGAAGATCGGTGTCGGGCTGATCGGCGCCTTCGCGGCCCGCGAGGTGTTCGTCTCGACGCTGGGCGTCGTGTACGGCGTGGGCGGCGGCGACGAGGACACCACCCCATTGCGGCAGCGCATCAAGAGCGAGACGCGAGCCGACGGCCGCCCCGTGTATTCGGCGCTCACGGGTCTCTCGCTGATGGTGTTCTTCGCCCTGGCCTGCCAGTGCATGAGCACGCTGGCCGTCGTCAGGCGCGAGACCCGGAGTTGGCGCTGGCCCGCGTTCCTGTTCGGGTACATGACCGCGCTCGCCTACCTGGCGAGCCTGCTCGTGTACCAGGGCGGCCGGCTGCTGGGGTTCGGGTGAATCAGAACAACCCCGAGACGCTGGCGTAGCCACCACCGGGCTGCGGCGCGACGTCGACGCGGAAGCGCTTGGACCGACCGGCAGCCGGGGCCTCCGACTTCCCGCTCGGCGCGAGCATGAGGTAGGTGCCCACGCCGAGCGCGACCAGCCCGACGCCCAGCGAGATGTCGGCGTAGAGGTACTTCTTCTTGATCGGATCCAGGTCGTCGTCGGTGCAGGTCTTGAACTCGGCGCACGCGAGCGCGTTCTCGTCGCTCTTGCCGGACGATCCGAAGTACGCGAAGCCGCCGATGCCGACCACGCCGACGCCCATCAGCACGTAGGCCAGGGTCTTGCTGCCCTTGACGTCCTCCGTGGTGATCTTCGCCGCCCCCGAGTCCCCGCCGGGTTCGTCGCCGGCGCCGTCCCCACCGGCCGCCTTGCCCACCTCGAACACGATCTCGATGTTCTGGGCCTTCTTGCCCTCCTTGACCACGAACTTGAGCTCCTTCGAGCCGTGCTTCGCGCTGTCGAAGACGAAGGTGTGGGTGCCCGGGTCCATCGGGATGGCCTTGCCGTCCAGCGACTCCGCCAGGGTCTGATCGCCGAGCGAGACCTTCACGTCGCTCAGATCTTCGCTGCCCGCCTTGGCGCTGAACACCACCGTGGGGATGGCGCCCTCGACCTCCGAGAGCCACTTCGCGCAGTCCTTCTTGATGAAGGCCGGGCAGGCGGTCTGCGAGCAGGTGACCAGGCTCTCGCGCGCCGCGCGCAGCTTGCCGCCGCTGCGCTGCTCCTGCGACGCTTCGTAGGCCTTGGCGCAGTCGGCCTTGGTGTCGGCGAAGGCAGGTCGGGGCAGCGACACAGCGGCCAGCGCCACGGCGGAACAAAGCATGAGGTGCTTCGACATCGAGCCCGAGTCTAGCGCATCTCGCGACGCGGCCCGCAAAGACTCACATGCAGCCGGGCTTGACGCGGCGGACGCCGTTCTTGTCCACGATGAACGGCGGGTCGCAGTTGTCAGCCGCGGGTTTGGGGCCCGGGGCGGGCGTACGAACACCTGGAGTCTTCGTCCCGCGAGGCGGCGGCGCCGGCGCTTTCGGCAACTGCTCCACGCTCACCACGGGTGGCGCTTCCGGTGTCGGTGCCGGTGCCGGTGCGGGCTCCGGGACGGGCGCGGCCGCGGAGACCGCCTCGGGCGGCGCCGGCGGATCGGGCGGCATGGGCTCGACGTCCGACTTGCTGCGCCCGAGGAGCACGAACACCACCGCGACGACAGCGATGCCGAGCGCGGCCGCGACGCCGATCAGCGCCGCGAACACGCTGCGCCGCCCGGGCGCCTGCGCTCCGGTCATCCCCGAGGCGTGCGTCTGGGCCGAGATCACCGACGGCCGGGAGATCCCGGTGACGTGGGAGACCTGAGACGGCGACGTGATTGGATCGCCCTGGGCTCCAATGGGCCAGCTCGTCGGGACCGGTGCCATCGGCTGCGAGTGGGAGGCCGGGCCGACGTAGGACGGGTGAGAGCCGTAGCTCGGCGCCGACACCGGCACCGCGTCCACCGCGCGGATGTGCGCCAGCGAACCGCTCTCGATCTCCGCGACCTGCCGGGCACGCTTGCCGATGGTCTCCTCGCCGATGCGCTCGGCCCACTCGCCGACCTCGCGCGACATGGCGATGGGGCCGGCGTGCTCGAGCGCGATGGCGAATTCCCGGGCTGTGGGCCAGCGACGCTCGATGTTGCGGTCGAGCGCGCGCAGGACGATCGCGTCCAGTTGGGGAGGCACGCTCGGCTCCAGGCTGGACGGCGGAGGAATCACCGCCTCCAGCAGCTTGGTCAGGATCTCACCCGGGTCGTCGCCGTCGAACAGCCGGCGCCCCGTCAGCGTCTCCCACAGCACGATGCCCGCGGCGAACACGTCGGTGCGGCGATCCACGCCTTTGCCCCGGAGCTGCTCCGGGGCCATGTAGCTGACCTTGCCCTTCATCTGGCCATCCCGCGTCGAGGTGACGCGGGCCGCCGCCTTGGCGACGCCGAAGTCGAGGACACGCGCCGTACCGTCGGTGCCCACGAGCACGTTCTGCGGGCTGACGTCGCGGTGTACGATGTTCAAGGGTTCGCCCTGCTCGCTCTTGGCTTCGTGCGCAGCGTGCAGGCCGTGGAGCGCCCCTGCCAGGATGGCCACCGCGATGCGCGGAGGCACCTGCTCGCCCTGGCGGCGCGCCGAACGAATGAGCTTGGAGAGCGCCTCGCCATGGACGTAGTCCATGACCAGAAACACCTCGTCTTCGAGGGGCACCACGTCGAGCGTGCTGACCACGTTCGGGTGCTGAATGCGGGCGGCGAGCCGCGCTTCGTCCAGGAACATGGTGACGAAGTCGGGGTCCTTGGCGAACTGCGCGTGCAAGCGCTTGATGGCCACCGTGCGCGAGAACCCCACCGCTCCAACCAGCCTGCCAAAATGCACCGTGGCCATACCGCCGGCCGCGATTTCGCCGTAGAGCGCGTAGCGCCCGACGATACGCGGCTGCTGGGATACCGGCACCGGGCTCGCTTGCATGGGCCTTCGAAGCCTATCAGACGCGGCTACCCTCTGGTAATCACGGGGCGAAAATGCCGGGGCGTACCACCCACACGCACTCCGACGCGCTGCGCCGATCGCACGACGAGGGCAGCGAACGCCGCAGGCTTGCTCGCGAATTCTACGCCAGGCCGGTGCTGCGGGTAGCTCGGGATTGCGTCGGCAAGCTCTTGGTTCACGACCTCGGGGGGCGGGTGCTCGTCGGGCGCATCGTGGAGGCGGAGGCCTACCGGGGCCCCGAGGACCTGGCGGCCCACAGCGCCCGCGGCCGGCGCACCCCTCGCAACGAAGCCATGTGGGGCGAGGCCGGGCACGCCTACGTGTTCTTCGTCTACGGTCAGCATTGGCACCTGAACCTGGTCACCGGCGCCCCGGGCGAGCCTCACGCCGTCCTGATCCGCGCCGTCGAGCCGGTCGAGGGCACCGAGCTAATGGCCCGGCGCCGCGGCATGAGCGCCGATCGGCGGGAGCTGACCAACGGGCCCGGGAAGCTCTGCGTGGCCTTCGGCATCGACCGTCGCTACGACCGCTTCGACCTCGCCGGCGGCGGCGCGCTCTACCTCGCGGACGCCCCGAAGACGCGCGTCGTGCGCGCGCGCCGCGTCGGCATCGACTACGCCGGCGCCTGGGCGGAGCGTCCCTGGCGCTTCTGTGAAGCTGGAAACCGCTACGTCTCCCGAGCGCCCGAGGGTAGGCTGCGCGACAAATGACCGTTCGCTCCCCTTCCCAGCGGCCGGCACCTCGGTCCCAGCCGCCGGCGCCGCTCGAGCGCCGCCGCGGGCGGCTCCGGGACAAGCGCATCACGCTGGCGGTGTCGGGGAGCATCGCGGCCTACAAGGCCGTGCTCCTCGCGCGCCTGCTGGTCACCGAGGGAGCCCAGGTTCAAACCCTGTTCACGCGCGCGGCGAGTCAGTTCGTCGGGGCGGCGACCTTCGCCGGAATCACCGGCAAGCCGGTGCTCACCGACATGTTCGATCCGGCCGTCGCCGGGGAGCTCCACGTGGACCTCGCGAGCAAGACCGACCTCTTGCTGGTGATTCCCGCCACCGCGGACCTCTTGGCCCGACTGGCCGGCGGGCGCGCCGACGACCTGATCACGGCCACCGCGCTCTGCGCTGCCTGTCCGATCCTGGTCGCGCCGGCGATGCACCCGGCGATGTGGGCGCACCCCGCGACGCAGCGCAACGTCGAGCTCCTCACCGCCGACGGCCGCGTCGAACGCGTGGGCCCGGTCTACGGCGAGGTCGCCTCGGGCGAGCACGGGATCGGGCGCATGTCGGAGCCGGAGGAGATCCTCGCCGCGGTGCTGGTCAAGCTCGCAGAGCACGACCTCCGTGGGCGCCACGTCGTGGTCACGGCGGGCCCGACCATCGAGGACATCGATCCGGTGCGCTTCTTGAGCAACCGCTCGAGCGGCAAGATGGGCTTCGCCGTCGCCGAGCGGGCGGCCGCACGCGGCGCGCGCGTGACCCTGATCACCGGACCGGCGCAGCTGCCGACGCCCTACGGAGTCACGCGCGTCGATGTGCGCAGCGCAGTCGCCATGCGTGGCGCGGTCTGGCAGGCGCTGGGGCCGGACCTCGGCGCCGCGGACGCGCTGGTCATGGCGGCTGCGGTCGGGGACTACCGCCCCGCAGAGACGCACGCCACCAAGCTCAAGCGCGAAGGCGACCAGATGCGCCTCGAGCTGGTGCAAAATCCGGACATCCTCGCCGAGATCGGCGCCGCCCGCGCCGGCCGTCGCCCGGTGCTGGTCGGCTTCGCAGTGGAGGCGGACAAGAACGACAAGGTCGTGGCCTACGCGCGCGCCAAGCTCGGCTCGAAGAAGGTGGACGTGGTGGTCGCGAACCACGCGGACGACTCGTTCGGCAAGGACGACAACCGCGTGAGCCTGGTCACCCAGGACCGGGTCGAGCCGCTGCCGCGCAGCAGCAAGCTGGAGTTGGCCGACCAGATCCTCGACTTTCTGGCGCGCAGGCTGGAAGAGCAGCGCTGATGCGTCCCATCCTGCTGGTGGTGCTGGCCGTGGCCTTGGCGAACGCCTTCGCGTTCCGGCTCGACGTCGCCGGCAGCTGGAAGTTCTGGGCCGGCCTCGGCCTGCCCTACGCGGCCCTCGCCGCCTTTGCGCTCTACAAGCTCTGGGACGACGGGACCCTGCTCGACGTGCTGCGGCCCCGCTGGGGTGACTTCAGCATCGGCTTCGTCACCGCGGCGGTCCTGCTCGCTGGATCGTGGGCGGCCCGCAGCGTGCTGGTTCCGACGGGCACGCCGCGTCACCTGTGGTTCCTGCGGGTCTACGCGCAGGTCGGCGACGCCGACACCGTGCAGCGCTCGCTCGTGCTGACGCTGGTGCTGCTCGGCATCGCCCTGTGCGAGGAGCTCACCTGGCGCGGCTTCGTGCTCCCCGCCGCAGAAGAACGCTTCGGCCCCCGAAGCGGCTGGCTCGTCGCCGCGCTGGCCTATGCCCTCGCGCACCTGCCCACCGTATTCACGCTCGGCGATCCCGTCGCCGGGCCGAACCCCCTCTTGCTCATCGCGGCCCTCGGCGCCGGGCTGGTCTGGACGTTCACCGCCAAGATGACCAGGCGTTTGCCGCCGGTAATCGTCTCGCACCTGGCGTTCTCGTACTTCTCGGTGGTGCAGTTCCGCTGGCCGGGGATGTGAGGGGCGTGGCCAGCCTGCGCGCGCGACGCTGGCTCAGCGCAGGCGTGCTAATCGCCTGCTTGCTCGGCTTCCTGGCGCTGTTCGGCACGAGCGACGACGGCGAGCTCGACGGAGTGCCGCGCACGGCCTACCTGGTCGCCGGGCTGATGGTGCTCGGCACCCTCGCCTTCGGGCTCTCGGTCTGGCTGCTCCGCTGCCCGCGCTGCGGAGCGAATGTCGCGCGCGGGGCCGTGGGTGGCGGCGGAGAGAAGTCCGTGGTGACTACCCTGGTCGCGCTGCTGCGCCCGCTGTCGTGCTCGGAGTGCGGCTACCGGGAGCAGCGCTGAGCGAGCATCTCGGCACGGGGGTTGCAGGCTTCTGCCGCGTGTCCCACGCCCGCGCTCTCCCCCGTCTCCCCAAGCTGCTGTTTCCTCTCTCGATCGCCGGCGCCCTCTGCGTGGGGTGCGGGCGAGCGCCCGAGTCGGGACCCGTCGGCGAGCCTCGGGCCGCGCCGACCTCGGTGGACGCGATCCCGGCGGGCCCCGTCGCCGGCAAGATCGCCGGCAAGCCGTTCGTGCTGAAGGGCGCACGCTTCTCGATGGACATTCGGCCTGGCCACGAGCAGACGGACATCATCCTCACCGACGCAGACACCCGCGATGGCTGTGCGGATCTCGGACCCACGCACGCGACCAGCGTCTGGCTGCGCTGGACTGGCGTCGGGGTGCCGCCAGCGGAGACCGTGCGAGTCGGCCCGAACGAGGCGGGCCCCTGGCAGGTCCATTACGAGCGCTACGACGGTCGTCACTGGATCGGCAACGGCAACTCCTCGGCGATCCTGGCGCTGAAGGCCCCCCGCGTGGACCGCAAGCTCGAGGGCGACCTCTCGGTGTGCTTCGGCGATGGCGCCGACAGCTGCGTAGCCGGCAACTTCGTCGCCCGCGACTGCCCCATCCGCATCGACGCGCCGGTGCGCGGCGCGTCGGCCCTGGAGCCGCTGCCCGGCGGCGGGAGCTGGGGAGATCTGCCCACTGGGGCAGGACTCCCCAGCCCGTCGAGCTCGGCCGCGGCGGCTCAGCCATAGTCGAAGGCCTGGGCACGCCTGCCACGTGCGGTGGAGGCGATCCGGCTCAGCCGTAGAAGTAGAAGAAGCGGGGCAATGTCCCGAGCTCCTCCTTGAGCACGAACACCCGCTTGCGCTCGAGGATGGTGCGCACCTCGCCGTTCGGGTCGAGGAGATTGCCGAACTTCCGCGCGCCCGTGGGGCAGGCCTCGAGGCAGGCTGGGTAGCGCCCGACTCGGGTCCGGTGCAGGCAATACGTGCACTTCTCCACCACGCCCACGGGGCGCAGACGATTGGAGAGGTAGCCTTGATCCGGGTTGATGCGGCTCGGTCTGATGGTCGGCTCCGCGAAGTTGAAGCGGCGCCCGAAGTAGGGGCACGCCGCGATGCAATAGCGGCAGCCGATGCACCAGTCGTAATCCACGACCACCAGCCCGTCGGGCTCTTTCCAGGTGGCGCCCACCGGACAGACCTTGCAGCACGGCGGGTTCTCGCAGTGCTGGCACTGCACCGGGAAGTACACCTTGCCTTTCACCGGCACTTGCTCGTGCTCGTAGTAGTGGTTGCCGCCCTCGAAATCGACCGTGCCGCGGTCCATCTCGACAACCTGGATGTAGCGGAACTTCGGCTCGTCCGGCAGGTTGTTCTCGCGCGCGCAGGCCTCCGCGCAGCGGCGGTTGCCGTTGCACAGCGAGAGGTCCAGGGCGTACGCGAACTCGACGCCATCCATGGGCTTTGGGTCGGAGATCTTGACCTTCACGCCGCTGCGCTTCAGGACCTCGGCTTCCAGGCGCGCGAAGAGCTGCTTCTTGTCCTCTTCGCTGAGCTCCTTGTAGTGGGCGTGGAACTTGGCTGTCTGGTCGCAGGCGGAGCTCGTCGCCGCGGCGGCCACCGCCAGCGCGCCCTTCGCCAGGAACTCCCGGCGCGACCCCTCCCGGCCCAGCCGGAGCTCTACCAGCTTCTCTCCGCGCTCAGCCGCGCTCGGGGCCGCTCCACACGTCTTGCCGCAAGAAGCCATCACAACCTCCCTGCTTTCTGCGGAGGCACCGGGGGACCTTCGGGCTCCAGCTTGGCGAACGGCGGGTTGTGAGGATTGTGGCAGGCGGTGCACGACCGCTTCACCTGCGTCCCCCGCCAGTGCCCCATCGTCTTGCCGTGGACGGAGAGCTTCCAGTCGCGGAGCTTGTCGCCGTGGCAAGACCCGCACAGAAGGTGCGCCTCGTCGAAGGTCACCAGCGAGCCGTTGGCGATGACCAGCCGGTCGATGTTGGTCTCGGAGTGGCACTGGTAGCACCACGCCTTGGAGTCGCCGTGGTGCAGCTCCTTGTTGCGCTGACTGTGGAACTCCACCAGGAGCCGCTGCTGCGAATTGGTCTGCCGCTTCGAGTGGCACTTCTCCGAGCACGGGTAGGTGACCAGGTAGCGCGTCCGGGCCTCGACGCTCACGGACTCCGGGTCCGCCGGCGGGCTCTCGACGTCCACGCGGTGTCGCTCCGGTGCGTGGCAGGCGCAGGCGCCCAGCGCGACCAAGAGCGGGATCCGAGCGCGAAGCGACGTCATGACTCCTCGAGCTGGACGAATTGACCGGCCTTGATGAACACCGGGATGCTGAACTTCGCCAGGAGCGTGTAGACCAGGGCGCCCGAGGCCCAGATCCCGGCGGCGATGGCCAGCTCGATCTGCGACGGCACGTACTCGTAGATCTCGCCCAGGGCGTCCGGCGTGAAGCCCGGCACGACCAACCCGAGGCCCTTCTCGATGTAGACGCCGATCAGGATCAGCACGCAACCGAGGTTCAAGAAGCGCTTCTTCTCGCGGGTCTTCCGCACCACGAACAGCACGAAGGCCGTGCAGTTCAACGCCAGTGCCGTCCACATCAGTGGGACCAGCGCGGCGTGCCCGTGCAGCCCGAAATACAAGTACTGCATCGGCGCCATGTGGTGGCTCTGGCTGTAGAACTCCTTGAACGCCTCGGCCCCGAACAGGAACAGGTTGAAGGCGAGCGCGTAGGAGACGAGCTCGGCGATCTTGAACAGGGCCCGCTCGTCCATGGCGATGCGGAACTGCTTCCCGACCACCTGAAGCACCAGGATCATCAGCGCCGGCCCCGAACAGAACGCAGAGGCCAAGAACCGCGGCGCCAGGATGGACGCGTTCCAGAACGGCCGCGCGACCAGCCCGTTGTAGAGGAACGCGGTGACGGTGTGGATACCGACGGCCCAGGGAATGCTCAGCAGGATGAGCGGTAGGATGGCCGTGTATTTCTTGCCGTGAGCGACCTTGTACAGGATGAAGAAGAACACGCTGGCGTTGATGACCAGGTAGCCGTTCAAGACCAGGATGTCCCAGGTCAGGAGCGACACGGGGAAGTTCGGCCGGCCGACGCCGGGCATCAGGTGCCACAGGTTCTGCGGGCTGCCGACGTCGACGGTGACGAACAGGATGCACATCACGATGGCCGTGATCGCCATCATCTCGCCCAGGAACGCGATCTCCTTGATGGGCTTGAAGTTGTAGACGTAAGCCGGGATCACCAGGAGCACCGCGGCCGCTGCCACGCCGACCAGGAAGGTGAAGTTGGAGATGTAGAATCCCCAGGCCACCTGGTTGCGCATGTTGGTGACGACCAACCCTTCTCTGAGCTGGATCACGTAGGCCCAGACTCCGAGGCCGATCACCAGAAGCAGGAACAGTACCCAAGTGCGGTAGCCACGCCCGCCCTTGGGGACCTCCTTCAGCGCCGCGACGAAGTCCGAGAGCCCACCTGGCATGCTCACTCCTTGGCTGCCTTGGCCCGCGTGGAGCGCTCGATCTCCGAGACGAAGTCCTCGATGCTGTGCTGAAGATCCGTGCTCAGGTAGCCGAGGCAGTCGGCGGTTACCCGGCACACCGCCTCGGTGCGCGGCTCGAGCTCGACGCGGTGCAGTGAGCGCAGGCGCTCGAGCCCCAACGCGCAGATCAGCGCGTCGTCCACCCTGCCCAGGGGTAGGTCGTCTCCGATGATGTCGAGCGGGTTGCAGACGTAGCTGAGCAGCCCACCCGCCATGCCGCGGGCGGAGGCGTTGTCCGTAGATTGCACGATGACCTTCTCGACGGCGGCCACCAGCTCGGGCAGGAGCAGCTGCACCAGCCCGAGCCGAACGTGATCCGCCGCGGAGGCCGCCGGGGCGATGCGCGAGCCGGCTTCCAGCTGTTCCGCCCCGGCGCTCTGCTCGTACTCGCGGGCCATCATGCCCCGGAGCGCCCTGGACATCTCCGACATTACTTGCTCTCCGGCAGCGGCTCAGCGGCAGGCTCGAGCCTCTGCCGCTCGCGCCGATCGCCGATCTGCACCACCGCAGCAGCGCCCCCGACCGCCGCGACGAGCGCGGATTTTGCGCGCACCCACCGTGGCTGGCGTTCGTCGTCGGAGCGATCGAGCTGAGCGCGACAAGCGAGCGAGAGACCGACCGCCGGCACGACGGTCGCTGCGGCCGCGAGGGCCATGTAGATCCACACCTCCATTTTCTCCCTCCAGTTCTGCCCACCGCGGTGCACGTCATGTGCCAGGACGAGCGGAGCAGCGCGTCACGCTTTGCAGCCCGCGAACGCGCGCAGTCGCTGCTCGACGCACGAGCGCGAGCGAGTGATTTCTCCCCGCTGAGGAGATCCGCCCCACTCAGTGTGCTATCAATGGACATCGTGAGGGGCGAGGTGGGATCGCGGGCGAATTTGGCCGATCTATCGAGGGCGCTGCTTCAGCTCTCAGCGCTCGACGCCCCGCGCATGGAGTTCCTGGGACTGGTGAGCGAGGCGCTGATGGACTTCAGCCAGGCCGACGCGGTCGACGTCTGCTTGCACGAGCGCAATCGCTACTTCTGCGTCGGCGCCGTGCGCAAGCAGGGTGCCACGCAGGTCGCCTGGGACTGCTGCAACGCCGACGACGGCGTGCCGTGTCGCGCGCTGGGCGAAGGCGGGCTCGCGTGCGTGCGCCCGGCCATGCACTCGGGCCCGACTCAGGTCGTCCGCGGTAGGCCGAGCGGCGTTCGCCTCGCCCCGGAGAACGAAGCCGGGCAACCTACGGACTCCAGCGTCCTTTCCCCGTTCATGGTCGGCGCCGCCTCCGACGGGCTGGTCATGCTCAGGACCTGTCGCCACGAGTGGTTCAGCGCCGAGCAAGCCGAGCTCTACGCGAGCTTGAGCGACCTGCTCGGCGTCGCCATCGAGCACCAAGCCGCGCAGCGCAAGCTGTTGGTGCGGGGCCGCGAGCTCGCCACGCTCTACCAGATCGCGCGCCTCGTGAGCGTACCCGACGCGAGCGTCCCGGAGACGCTGGACAGCATCGCACAAGCGCTCCCCGGCGGCTGTCCGGAGCCCGCGCGGGTGAGCGTGCGCATCGTCGTGGACGGCGAGACACATGGTGCCGAGGTCGCGCCGGCGGGCGCTTCCAGCGTGAGCCGTCCGATCCTGGCGCACGGCGCGGAGCGCGGAGTCATCGAGCTCGCGCTCGCCGAGGGTGTGACGCGCGCGGCCGACGACGAGCTGCTCGCGTCCATGTCGCGCTTGCTCGGCGGCGTGGCTCGACAGGTCGAGAACCTCCTGTGTCGCGCCCAGCTGCGAGCCGAAATCGAGGGCTCCGAGCGCCACATGCGTCACGCCGATCGCCTGGCGACGGTCGGCACGCTGGCGTCAGGGCTGGGCCACGAGCTGGTAGAGCCGCTCACGGCCATCGTCGGCTTCGCCGAGCTCCTGCACAAGGACCCGAGCCTGTCGGAGCAGGCGCAGAAGGACCTCGAACGCATCGAGTCCGCGTCGAATCACGCGCGGGAGATCGTCCGCCGGCTGATGCTCTTGGCACGCCAGTCCCCATCCGGCTGGCAAGAGGTGGCGCCGAACCAGGTCGTGGAGGACGCCCTCTCGTTCGTGGAGCAACGCTGCAAGACGACGAAAGTGCGCATCGTCCGCGAGCTCGACCCAGCGGCGCCCAGCATCGTCGGCGACCGGACCCAGATCTGCCAGGTGGTGGTCAACCTGGTGCGCAACGCCATTCAGGCGATGCCGAACGGCGGCGAGCTTTGCGTGAAGACCCGCGCGCTGCCGGACGGGCTCTCGATCCGCGTCGAGGACTGCGGTGTGGGCATGAGCGACGAGACGCGCTCGCGGATGTTCGAGCCGTTCTTCACCACTCGGACTGCGCGCGGCGGCATGGGGCTCGGCATGGCTGTCGTCCACGACATCGTGGGCCTGCACGGGGGAAGCATCGACGTCAGGAGCACGCTCGGCGAGGGCACGAGCATCGACGTACGCCTCCCCCTCGAGCCGCCCGGCCGCGCGGCGAAACAGGGGGAGGGCAATGGTGGACGCGGCGGTTGACGCCTCGATCCTCGTAGTCGACGACAGCGAAGACTCGCGGGAGCTCGCGCGCCGGCACCTCGCCGCGCACGGGCACCGGGTGCAGCTGGCCGCGAGCGTCGAAGCGGCGGTCGAGCTCCTCGGCAAGGGCGGGTTCGACTTGGTCGTCACCGACATGCGCATGCCGAACGCCAGCGGGCTCGAGCTGGTGCGCTACGTCCACGAGAACTTCGCCGCGACCGCGGTCGTGGTGCTCACCGGCTTCCCCGACGTCCACGACGCCGTGTCGGCCGTGAAGCTCGGAGCCGACGAGTACGTCAGCAAGCCTTATTCCGAGGCGGAGTTGCTCCAGGCAGCGCAGCGGGCCCTGCGCAGCCTCAGGCGCAGGCTGATCGGCCTGGACGAGGCGGAGGCCGCCAACGTCGCCCGCCACGGCATGATCGGCGTCTCCCGGCCCATGCGCCAGGTGTTCGCGGCGATCTCCAAGGTCGCCGCCAGCAGTGCCGGCGTGCTCCTGACCGGCGAGAGCGGCGTCGGCAAAGAGCTCGTGGCGCGCGCCATCCACGCCGAGAGCCCGCGGCGGCAAGCGCCCTTGGTCCCCGTCAACTGTGGCGCCATCCCGCAGGAGCTGTTCGAGAGCGAGCTCTTCGGCCACGCGCGCGGCGCGTTCACCGGCGCCAACAACGAGCAGCCCGGGTTCTTTCAGGCGGCGGACGGGGGCACGCTGTTCTTGGACGAGGTGAGCGAGCTCAGCCCGAAGCTCCAGGTGAAGCTCCTCAGGGTGCTGCAAGACCGCCAGGTCTACATGCTCGGCGCCACCCGCCCGCGCAAGGTGGACGTGCGCATCGTCGCCGCCACCAGCCGGGACTTGAGCGCGATGATCGCCGACGGCTCGTTCCGCGAAGACCTCTACTACCGGCTCGCCGTGGTGGCGATCCAGGTGCCCCCGCTCAGAGAGCGTGGTGACGATCTGATCTTGTTGGCGCGGCACTTCGTCGCGCGCTTTGCGGACGAGCAGGACCGCCCGCCGCCGGAGCTCTCGGAAGAGGCGCTCCGCGCTCTGGAGACGCACTCCTGGCCGGGCAACGTGCGCGAGCTCGAGAACCTGATGCACCGCCTGGTGGTGATGGGCGAGCGGGATCGCATCGACATCGTCGATCTTCCGCCGAGCATGCGCTACCTGGTCCCTCCCAGCGAGCGCCGCCCTCGAGCCCTGGAGGCAGTGGAGCGCGACCACATCCAGAGCGTGCTCGACAGCGTCGGCGGCAATCGCAGCGCCGCCGCCCGCATCCTCGGCATCGACCGAAAGACGCTGCGCGAGAAGCTGAAGCCCCGGTGAGTAGGCAGCGCCCCCGATACGATCTACTCTCGAGGCGTGAGACGCTTTCGGTTCGCGCTCGTGCTCGCGGGGCTCGCCGCAGGGATCCTTCACTGCTCGTCCGAGGACGACGCCAAGAACGTGTGCGAGCCCGGCCGCCAGATCGCCTGCGCGTGTTTGAGCGGCAGCGGCATCCAAGTCTGCCGCGGCGACGGCAGCGGCTACGCGGCCTGTCAGTGCGGCGACGCCGGCGCCGACGCGAGCGCGGGCATGGGCGGGGGGGGCGCCGCCGGGAGCGGCGGCGGGCCGAGCGGCGGCAGCAGCGGCTCGAGCACCGGCGGCAGCTCGAGCGGCGGGGCCAGCGGCAGCGGCGGAGTCGCGGGCGACGCGGGGGGCAGCTGCGCGCCGGGCACGGCGACCAACGTGACGGGCAGCTGCGATCTGGTGGCGCAGAACTGCCCTGCCGGCCAGACCTGCCGCATCCAGCAGACCGACGCCGGCAGCTACGTCAGCGCCTGCATCAGCCTGGGCAACGGCACGAAGAAGCTCGGCGAGTCGTGCAGCACGCACGGCGACTGCCAGGCCAAGCTGAGCTGCGCGCTCTCCAAGTGCACGCGCCCGTGCTGCGCGTCGCTCGAGGCGACGCTGTGCGGCCCGAGCGGGTCCTGCGACATGAAGATCAGCTACGGCAGCTCCGACTTCGTGCAGGTCTGCACGTTCTCGGCGCCGTGTACGCCCTGGGCCAAGGACTGTCCGCCCGGACCGGAGTCGGACTGTCACGTCGGCTCCGGCGGCAAGCTCAAGTGCAGCTTCCCCAACTACGCACCCGACGCCGGCTCGACGCTGGGTTTGCCGTGCCAGTTCTTGAACGACTGCCAGGACTCGCAGCAGTGCGACTTCTCCAGCGGCAGCGGCGTGTGTCGCTGGCTCTGCAAGGCGTCCGCGACCGGCGCGCCGGACGCCGGCAGCGTGGGCGGCACGCCCGGCAACGGCGGCTGTCCCAGCGGCCAGACCTGCAAGGCCTACTCGAGCCCCAGCTGGCTCGGCGTGTGCAGCCCCTGAGCCCGAGCCTTCAGCGCTTGTCGGCCACCGCGTTCGGCTTCTCCGGGCTGAGCGTCAGCTCCGCGAGGCGATCCGAGAGCGCGACCTTGCCCGTCATCAGCTGGCCCTTCAGGTCGGTGACCTCGATGGTCGCCCTCTGAAGGCGGTTGCTGATCTCCTCCATCTTCTGGGCCAGGTGCCGGCTCAGCTTGTCCGCCGAGGTCACGCGGCGCAGCGTGACGAGCTGGGCGTGGATCTCGTCCACGCGCTCTCGGTAGGTCGTCATCTGTGACTCGAGGGTCGAGACGCGCTCTCGGGTATCCACCATGTGCTTGTGCAGGCGCACGATCTCGTCGAGCTGCTTCTGGAGCTCCGGCGCGACGGGCTTGGACTTCTTCAGGAACAGCGCCAGGGTCTCGACCCCGGCGTCGGTGTTGATGTCGATGCTCTTCTCGAGGGGCTGGCTCTCTTCGATCTCGAGCTCCAGGGCGCCGCGCGCCGGCACCGTGACGGGGAACAGGTGCGCGCCCCGGAGCTTCTCGACCTTCACCTTCGAGTCCCGGAGCTTCCAGCCTTCGGGCACGGAGTGGCGCACCCATACCTTGGCCGGGGCGTCGCCGCGGTTGGCGAGCGCGAGCTTGGTGCGGCGCACGGTCTGCGCCTCGGTGCGCACGATGCCGCGCTGGATGGTGACCAGGCGATCGATCTCCTCGCGGGTGTCCACCACCGGCTCGACCAGGAGCTGCTTGTCCAGCGCGAAGGGAATGAAGGCCGAGCTCTTGGGTGGGATGGGCTCGCTCAGGCCTTCACCCAGGAACTGCCCCGCGGCGTAGACCGTGAACGGCCCGGACTCGAGAGTGTGCTCGCTGGGGTTCTCCAGCCGGACGGCGCGGAACGCGAAGCGCCTGGAGCCGCGCGACGAGACGGGGTCGTAGAAGTAGACCTGCTCGCCCTTGGTGGTGACGCTGAGCATGTTGAGCAGCGCCGAGCGGTCCTTCTTGATGCTGAGGGGCGTCGGCGCCACGAACAGCGCGCTGCCGATGGGCTCGCTCTGGGCGGCGGCCGGGTCCGGAGCCTTCGCCTGCACGGGCTTCGCCTTGTCCTGCGCGGTGACCAGGCGCACGCCGTCGCGGTCGGAGGTCTTGCCGGTCGCGACGACCTCGATCTGCGACTCCGGAACGCCGTTCCGGACCAGCGCGTCCTTCACGGTGTTGGCGCGGCCGAGGGAGGCGTTCTTCAGATCTGGCTCGCCAGGCTTGGCGAAGCCCTCGATGCGGATGTGCTGCCCGGTGGAGCGGAGCTTCAGCGCGAGACCGGCGACCTTGTCGTCTTGCGCGTGCTCGGAGCCGAGCCTCCGCGCCCTGGCCATGGGCTTCTTCCCCTTGCCGCCGCCGCTGCCGCCGGCGGGACCGAAGCCCCCTGCCGCCAGCGTGTCGGCGTCGGGCTTGGCCTCTGCGCCGCCCCGCTTGCCCAGCCGCTCGACCTCGTCCAAGGCGATGTTGCCGACGACGGCAACCTCTCCGCCGGCGACGGCGTACGGCGAGCCGCCGGTGGGCGGCGCCAGCGCCACCGCGGGCCCCTCGTTGAGCGTCTCGCGCTCCACGAAGCGCACGCTGTGCAGATCGTACTTGAACGACAGCGCCGAGGTGCTGCCCACCCCGACGGTCACCTTCTCCCAGTCTTCGCCGGAGACGTTGTCGACCACGGCCCAGGCCTCGAGCCGAGCACGCCCGTCTTTCCCGAGCTCCACGCGGTAGCTCGGCTTCCAGGCCGGGCTCTCGGTCACGTAGGTGATGGCGATGTCGCGCGACGCTTCCTTCGGCAGCTCGATGCCGAGCTCCACCATGTCGCCGTGTACGACCCGGGTCGGAAAGGAGACCGGCAGCGATTTGCCGCTCTTCGCGTCGCGGATGGTCAGGGACTTCAGGAAGTCGTCCACGCGCTCCGCGGGCACGCTCAGCACGAGCTTGCCGTCCACCACTCGCGCGTGGCGCTCGAAGTAGGCGACTCCGCTGCGGTAGACGATGACCCGGCCGAGCTCGGCGTCCGATTTCACCGGGCGCTGTCCGAAGCCTGCGCTGCAGGCGGCGCTCGACAGGGCGAGCAGAATCACGAGCCCAATCCGACTTCGAAGCATGGAAATCCTCCTCTGGCGCCCCTCACCCCCTGGAGCACCTGCGTTCGACACAGTTGAAAAGCTGGCGTTGGGTACGGCCGAGACTGGCGAACGATCTTGCCGTCGCCGCGATTCGATCCGATGACCTGCCCATGCACTTCCTGCACGCCATGGTCAGGGTTCGGAACCTCGACGATGCCCTCGATTTCTTCGTGGGTGCCCTGGGCCTCAGGGAGCTCCGGCGCAAAGAGCACGAGAAGGGGCGCTTCACCCTGGTCTTCCTGGGCACGGGCTCGCCCGGGGACTCCGCCGAGCTCGAGCTCACCTACAACTGGGATCAGAGCGAGCCCTACACGGGCGGGCGTAACTTCGGGCACCTGGCCTTCCGGGTGGACGACATCTACGCGACCTGCGAGCGCCTCGAAGCGCGCGGCGTCGCCATCCTGCGCCCGCCGCGGGACGGTCACATGGCCTTCGTGCGCTCGCCGGATCAGATCTCGATCGAACTGCTCCAGCGCGGGGACGCGCTGCCGCCGAAGGAACCTTGGCTCTCGCGGCCGAACCAAGGGCAGTGGTGAGACCCCGAATTCACGCCGACCCCGCGGCGCGTACGCTGCGGCTTTCGTCGGCGCGCGAACCAGGTTAGACGCGGCGAGCCCCTCGGACCGCCCATGGCCTCACCCAAGATCCAGTCCACCGCCACCGCCGTCTGCGTTCGCATCGGCGGCCGGGAGCTCCGGTTGTCCCCGGGCACCTACACGTTGGGTCGCCACCATTCCTGCGACATCGTGCTCGAGTCCACGCTGGTGTCCCGGCGCCACGCCCAGCTCGGCGTGACGCGCACCACGGCGGTGCTCACGGATCTCGGCAGCTCGAACGGCGTGTACGTCAACGGAGAGCGCGTCGGCGCCCCGGTCAGCCTGCGCAACGGGGATCGCGTGCTGCTCGGCGACCAGGAGCTCGAGGTCGCCCTGGGCTCCGCGAGCGGACCCGTCGCCATCGACAGCAAGCGGCTCGCGTTCGCGCAGTCGTTGGACCTTCGCGTGAGCGACGAAGACCTCGACGACATTCCGCACTCGAGCGAGCGCTCCGCACCGGGGACGCGCACGGTCGATTTCTTCGAGCTCGTGGGCCGGGTCGTCGATCGCGTGCTGGCGGCGGGGCGCTACGACGAGGCCGCCACCATGTTGCAGTCGCAGCTCAGCAAGGTGCTGGCCGACGCCCGCGCGGGCCGAGCGATCCCCGCGGCCAATCGCGACGCCTCGCTGCGCTACGCCATCCTCCTCGGCGCCGGCGCTGGCGACGCTCGCTGGCTCGACTATGCGCTCGACCTCTTGACGGCCTGCGCCAGTGCGCCGACGCAGGAGCTCGCGCAGGATCTCGAGGAGGCCGTGGCGAAGGTCGGCGGCGTGGACGAGCAGCGGCTGGCCCGCTACGTGGCGGTGGTGGACACCTTCCCCGAGGCCCTCGAGCGGCTGCGGGGCGTGACCCTGGCCCGGCAGCTCCAGCGCGTCGCGCGTCGGGCGCGCTGAGTCACTTGCGCGCGCAGCGCTCGTCCGGCACGCGTGGCAGGCGCGAGAAGCCGCGCCCGGCGAAGACTGGGCCGACGGGGCGGTACTCGAGCTCTCGCTTCGAGCCGGCGCGCTCGATCTGAAGCCGCACCGGCACCGACGGCGAACCGGGCTGGTGCAACAGGGACACGACGCGATCCCCGACGCGGACTCCGGCGCGCTCGGCAGCCCCACCGGTCGCGACGCGTGTCACCGAGCCTCCAGCGTCGCGCTCGAATCCGAGGGCGAAGCTCTCGAAGCGGCGCGGCCCCGCCACGAAGCACGGGCCCAACGCGTCGTTCGGCAGCCCCCGCATCCGACCTGCGCCGATCTCTTCGCGGAAGAGCTCGCCGCCACCCGCGCCGAGCTCGCGCTCGAGGGCGTCCACCCAGGCGCTCTCCGGCAACGGCTGCGGTTTCCGGTAGAGCTCGCGCAACACGCCGTCGAGCGAGCGCTTGCCCTTGGATTTTCCACGAATGAGCGAGTCCGCACTGGTCGCGTGGCGCGCGCCGCGCGCGACCAGGAGCGCCGCCACGTCGGGCTCCGCCGCCCGCTTCGCGAGCTCGGCGTTGCCCAAGAGCGCGTGGGGCGAGGTCACGACCAGGCGCTCGATTTCGTCGGCCTCGGCCAGGTACTCCCCGGGCGTGAGCAGGCCGAAGCGAAAGCACAGCTCCCGTGCCAAGAAGCGCGTGACCCCCTCCACGAACCACAGAGACTCCGCGCCAGGCGGCCCGATCCAGAGCGCCGGGCCCATCCACTCTCGCAAGAGCTGGTGCGCCAACGCGACGCGCAGCGGACCGCCGTAGCTCTGGTTCACGCCGACGTGGAGGAGCACGCTGGCGCTCTGACGCATGGCCTCGAAGCTCCCCGCGGGGCGCCCGTCGGAGACGAGGAGCAAGGTGAAGGGCGCGCTCCTCTTCTCTCCCAAGTATTCGCGCGCGGCGCTGCGGAAGCTGGCGACCTCGGCGGCGACAGAGCGCGGATCGAAGCTCGTGTAGCCGAGCCAAGCCACCTCGTCGTGTCCCTCCGGTCCGTCGAGCACCGCGTGGCCCATCGGTCCCGCCAGGAAGCTCATGCGCCGGAGCGCTGCGCCGGAGAGCGTGAGCGTGCGGCGCTCGCCCACGCCGAAGCCGGACGCCCCGCGGGCGTCGGGATGCAGCTTCTGGGCTTCGATGCCGAGCTGGGTCGGCACCTGTCGATCGGCCCACGCCGCCGGCAGCGCGAAGAGCGCGTCCCCCGCGGCCGCCAGCCGGTTCGGATCCAGGAAGACGCCGAGCGGCCCCGATGAGAAGGCGCTGGCAGCGCGCTCGTAGCTCAAGCTGAGCGGCGGCGACGGCGCGCGCGCGAGCGCGAGCACGAGGCCGTCTCCCTCGGCACTGAGCTCGACGCCGATGGGGCCCTCGAGGTCCCGCGCGGCGATGGCCGAGACGCCGCTCCCCGGTGCGCGCGCGAGCGAGAGACGACGGAGCTCGTCCGGAGGCCCGCGGAGCTCCAGCGTGACCGCGACCACGGGGGCGGGCATGAGCTTCGGCGAGAGCGTTAGCGCGAGCGCGGGTCGGTGGTCCGGCGCTACCTGCACCGGAGCGCGCGCCGAGCTCGCCGCGGGGCCGGGCAGGCTCGGAGGAGCGCCCACCGGCTCCGCTGCTCGGGCGCAACCGAAGGTCGCCCCGAGCGCCAGCCAAAACAGCGCGCGGCGGTCAGCCACCGCCAATGCGCGCGAGCTCTTCGTCCGAGACGTCGAAGTCCGAGAACACGCTCTGCACGTCGTCGTGCTCGTCGAGCGCGTCCACCAGGTTCAGACAAACCTCGGCGTCCCGCCCGGCGACCTCTTTCTTGTTCTTCGGGACGTAGGCGATCTTGCTCTCGCCCAAGGGCAGACCGGCCTTCTCGAGCGCTGCCACGACCTCGTACAGCTGCTCCTTCGGGGTGTAGACCACCCAGAGGTCGCCTTCGTCGCGGTAGTCGTCGGCTCCCGCCTCGACCGCCGCCTCCATCAGCTTGTCTTCGCTGACCTGCTCCTTGTCGAGCGAGATGGTGCCCAGGCGATCGAACGCCCAACCTGCCGTCCCCGAGCTGCCGAGCAGGCCGTTGTTGCGCTCGAAGATCTTTCGCAGCTCCGCCACGGTGCGGTTGCGGTTGTCGGTCATGCCTTCGACCAGGAACAGCGTGCCGGCCGGGCCGGTGCCCTCGTACAGCACCTCTTCGTAGGCAGCGCCCTCGATCTCGCCGGTGCCGCGCCCGATGGCCCGCTTGATGGTGTCGGCCGGCATGGCCTGTCCCTTGGCGTCGTTGACCGCCTTGCGCAGGCGTGCGTTCGCGTTGACGTCGCCGCCGCCGATGCGCGCCGCGGTCACGATCTCGCGGATGAGCTTGGTGAACAGCCGGCCGCGCGCGGCGTCCAGCGCGCCCTTCTTGCGCTTGATCGTGGCCCATTTGGAATGACCGCTCATTCGATGCTTCTCCGTCGGGGGCGCCTACCTACCACAGCTTGGCCCGGCTTCACTGCGTCAAAAACCAGTCGATGCCCCGCCGGACCTCGAGGTGGAGGTGGTCTTTGTGCCGGCGATCGTAGTGCGGGGTCAAGATCAGGTTGAAGCTGCCGAGCTCGTCGATGGCGCAGACCAGCTCGCGCAGCGCCAGTGCCTTCGGCTTCTGGGGCTCCGGCGCCCCTTCGCCGCAGGTGCGGGAGCCGATGCCGTGCCCCTCGAAGTCCCGAAGCACGTTCAGCACCTCGCCGTCCTTCCGCACGATCTCGACGACGTCGATGGCCACCCCGGCGGCGTGGCGCCAGCCGCGGCGCTGTACCCAACGTCCGCGGTGGACGCTGTTGAAGCGGACGCGCGCGACGCCGCGATCGGCCACGACCAGCGCCAGGTCGTCGAGCGCGAGCAGGAGCCGACAGTCCATCAGCGGCCCGTCCTTGGGGTGAGCGACCGTGGGATGGTGCATCTCGAAGACCACGCCGCGCAGCGGTCCCGTCAGACGCACCGGCGTGTCGATGGTCGGCACCTTCGGCCCGCGGGTGAAGGGCGCGCCGCGCACCCCGAGCTCCGCCAGGCACTGCTCGGAGGCCTCGGCGTGGTAGCGCAGCGCTCGCAGGCGCTCGGGGCGGGGAGGAAACACCACCATCGGATTGCCGGCGTGGAGGCTCGCCGGGGCGATCAGGGTCGCCAACGCGAGCACGGCCAGAAACGCGAGGGAGCGCATGCGGGCCGGCCAGAGTCTCGCGAATGGTGGCCGATTTCGAGGCAAAAACTGGCGTCCCGGCGGCCGTGTGCGAAAATTACGATGACCTTCGTGTTGTTACGCTTCGCCGCCGCCGCCGCGTGCGTGGCCCTAGCCGGATGCCACGGGGTGGACGACGCGCCCCGGCCGTCGCTCTCGACCGGGCTCACCTCGCCCGCGAGGGCGCTAGCCGCGTCGCTACGGGTGACTCGGCCAAAAGCGGCGCCGGCGCCGGCGCCCGCAGCCGCGCACGACGACGGCGCCGCGTGCCGGGCCGAATGGGCGCGCCTCTCGAAGCTCCCGGCCCTGCCAGGGACCCCAAAGCTCGAGAAGCAGCGCGCCGAGACGCTGGCGCGCGCCAAAGGCGAGCCCGTGCTGTTCGTGCGTCCGCCGGAGTGGCAGCGCACACCCAGCCCGATCGTGCGCGGCTATCGCAAGGCCCTCGGCGAGTCGCGCTTCCCCTGGGACACGCTGCGGCTGATCCGCGATCGCTTCCGCTTCGCGCCGAAGGTGGGGCGCGAGGTGCTCTTGCGCGACGGCTACCTGTACGCGGACTCGCCGGATCTCGCCTGGTCGCTCTGGGACTCGGTGCGGCTCGAGCACCTGTTCGACGAGCCAGCGCTCGTCATCGAGCGCGGCAGCGTGCGCCTCTCCGTCGCGCGCGACGCCCAGCGCGGGTACGTGTACTCCGACGGTCCCGACCGGGGGAAGGCCGCGCGACTCTTGCTCTTCGACAGGGTCAGCCTCGCCGGCGAGCCCGCGCGTGCCCCGCTCCACCTCGACACGCGCTCCCTCGCGCACGAGCTCGGCTTCGAACGGCTGCGCGTCGAGCGGCTGACGAGCGAGGGGCACTTGACCAGCCTGCGCTACGAGGGCAAGTGGGTGCGAACGGTACTGGCGGCGGACGGCCCGCGCTTGAAGCGACGCTGCGAGATCGTCGAGCCCGCCGAGCGCGCGGCCATCGCCGATGCCCGCGCCCGAGCCGAGACCCGCGCGCGCGTGCTCGCCGCGCTGCGCACCGCGATGCTGCGCGCCGTGGAGGAAGAGCTGCCGTTCGACGAGCCCAAGACGGAGTGGGGGCAGCAGGACGGACACCTGAAGCACCACTGGCTCCGCGCGTACCAGAAGGGCGAGGCCCACTTCGCGTTCCAGGGCGATCTTTACCCGGTATTTCGCCCGGACGGACAGGTGGCTCCGCCGCAGGTGTGCATCGACTTCGTGACCGAGACCCTGGAGCGCGCCAGCGGGACCTGGTGGCGAGGGCGCGGCGAGCCACCGGGCCGCGATCAAGGCGGGCTCGACTTCGACGGCCTGATCGGCCAGAGCCGACGGCAGGTCACCGCGTTCATCAACTACACCAAGACCCACCCGGAGGAGTTCGAGCACGAGCTCTTGCCCACCCCGAAGCGACTCCCCTACGTATTCAAGCGGGAGTTCTACCGGCACCTGGCCAAAGAAGCCGACCGCTACGCGCCCGGCACCATCGTGATCATCCGCGGCTACGCGCCGTGGGATCACTACAACGTCCCGCACTACCACGCCTTCTTCGTCTACGAGGCCGACCCCATCACGGGCGTGCCGATGCTGCTCGCCGGCAACGCCGGTCGCCCGCGGGTGCAGAGCTGGGAGCCGGTGATGAGCCGCGCGCCGCAGCGCAACATCGAGTACCGCATCGCGCCGAAGCTGGAGTGGCTGGCGCGCCTGATCCCCGACGCCGGCCGCTCGGAAGCGGCGCCGTCGCTGGTCGAGGTGTTCTGATATCTTCGCCGGCATGAGCCAGGTCTGGCACGACGACGACGAATTCTGGGCTGCCGTGGAGCCCGTGCTCTTCAACCCCGCGCGCAACGCCGGCACCGCGGCGGAGATCGACGGCGTGCTCGCGCTCTCGGGTGTCGCCCCCGGCGCGCGCGTGCTCGATCTGGGCTGCGGCCCGGGTCGCGCGAGCCTGGAGCTCGGGCGGCGGGGCTACGTCGTGACAGGCGTGGATCGCACGGCGCTGTATCTCGAGCGCGGGCGCGCTGCGGCCGCGGCGGAGGGGCTCCGGATCGAGTGGGTGCTCGGCGACATGCGCCGCTTCGCACGATCGGCGAGCTTCGAGCTGGTGACCAGCCTGTTCTCGACCTTCGGCTTCTTCGCCGACGACGCCGAAGAGCGCGCCGTGGCCCGAAACATGGCGGAATCGCTCGCGCCGGGCGGGTGCGCAGTGCTGGAGATGGCCGGCAAGGAGATCATCGCGCGCATCTTCCAGCCGCGCTCGTGGATGAACGGCGAGGGCGCAGAGCTGCTCGAGGAGCGCAGCATTCGCCCCGGTTTCGCCTGGGTGGACACGCGCTGGATCCTGCACCGCGACGGGCGTCGCTACGAATACCCGGTGAGCCTCCGCCTCTACTCCGGCGCCGAGCTCTCGCGCCTCCTGCTCGAGTCCGGCTTCTCCCGGGTCGAGCTCTACGGCTCGCTCGCCGGCGCGCCGTACGACAACGAAGCGAAGCGCCTGGTGGCCGTGGCGCGCAAGTGATCGCTACCTGCCGCCGTACTCCGCCGTCGCGAACTCCACGATGCGATCCACGATGATCCGTCCGTCGCGCACGAACAGGTCGTTGTGGTGCCCGCCCTTGACGGCGTAGAGCGTGGCGGTGGGAAAGACCTTGGAGAGCCGCTCGCCCATCGAGTACGGGATGACCTCGTCGTCCGTGCCGTGCACGACCAGGACGGGCAGGGTCAGCCCCGGCGCCTTGGCGACGTTGTCGAACTTGTCGTGGATCAGCCAGCGCGCCGGCAGGATCGGCAGCGTGGTGGACGCCATGTCGGGGATGCTGGTGTACGGCGAGATCAGGACCAGGCGTGCGCCGTGGCCGCGCTTGGCCATCTCCACGGCGACGCCGCTGCCCAGCGACTGACCCTGAAGCACCACATCGGTGGTCGGCACGCCCAGGCCGTTGTGCAGGTGCCAGAGCGCCGCCTCGGAGTCGGCGTAGATGGCCTCCTCCGTCGGCACGTAGTCCTTGGCGAGTCCGTAGCCCGGGTACTCCACCGCGAAGAAACCCAGGCCCGCGCGCTTGAACGACCAGGCGAGCGGCGTGAGCTGGCCGAGCTCCTCGGCGTTGCCGTGGAAGTGCACGACGGTGACCGCGTGCTTCTTCGTGGGCGGGACGTGCAGCGCGAAGACGGTGCGCCCGCTCGGCGCCGTGACCCGGGTCAGCTTCGCGTCATCCATGCGCGGCTCTTCGCCGAGCTTGGGCGCGGGATAGAGCAAGCGCCGCTGGCCAAAGTAGGCCAACGCGCAGAGCGCGCCGTACGCGAGCGCCACGACTCCGACCACGCCCAGCAATCGCTTCACCGCCCTCAAGGCGCCTACATGTTAGCTCAGGTCGGCAGGCCCGCGACGCGGCGGTAGGCCTTGCACTGTGGATCGCCGGGCTGCAAGAGGTGGCAGATCGCGCCGCGGGTCGAGTAGACGGAGCAATCGTTGGGTCGCCCGGGCACGCCCAGGTGGATACACGAGCCGTCCGGACGAGCGGCGAACGCTTGCTCGCCGAAGTGGCCGGGCACGATGCCAGCCAGGATTTCGTGCCTGCCCTCCCGCTTCCAGCGCACCAGATCCTCGGCGGCCACGCCCACTCGCCCGTCGGAGGCATCGCGGCAACAGGCCGCGCACTCACGGCAGTCGTACGGCGCGGCGCTCATCGCCAGGTTGTAGCACGCCTCGGCTTGACGCCTCGGCGCGGTGACACCCTACTTCCGCCATGCCCCTCAGAGATCTCGACGTTCAGAAGACCGTGGGCCTCTTGAACTCGATCCTGGAGCACGAGCTCGCCGGGGTCGTGCGCTACACGCACTACGCGCTGATGGTCACCGGGCCGAACCGCATCCCCATCGTCGCCTTCATGACGGGGCAAGCGCAGGAGTCGTTGCTCCACGCACAGCAGGTCGGAGAGCTCCTGACGGGGCTGGAGGGACATCCGTCGATGCGCATCGCTTCGCTCGAGGAGTCGTACCAGCACTCGACCAAGGCGCTCCTGCAGGAGAGCCTGAACCACGAGCTCGACGCCGTGAAGCTCTACAAGGAGCTGCTCGGGACCGTCGAGAACGCCAGCATCTACCTGGAAGAGTTCTGCCGCACCATGATCGGCAACGAGGAGCGGCACCAGCTCGAGCTGAAGAAGATGCTGCGCGACTACGGCTGAGCCGTCGCTCACTTCTTGCGGTACGGATTGTCTGCGAACCCGCCGCCCGTGGTTGGCTTCGGCGGGGGCTTGGCGGTCGTGCCGCCGCCCGTCGGCTTCTTGGCGAACTCTAGGGAGAGCTCGCTCGTGCCTTCGCCGACCTTGCTCTTGACCCGGCGCCCGTCGGCAGAAACGGCCTCGATCACCGCACCCGTGTCCGGGTGCCAATCGAGCTCGACCTCCGGGGCGGCGGGCTGGATCTGGATGGTCTTGTCGGCGACCTTGAGCGTGGCGATGTCGGCGTTGGCCTTGATGGTGAACGTGTGCTCCTTCACCTCCGTCGGCGCGGGCGGAGGCGCGGGCTCCTCCGTCGGACCCGGCGCCGCCGCGACCGCCGGGAGCGAGCTCTTCGACGCCTCGGGCTCGGCCCGTTTCCCGACCGACATCAGGATCACGCTGACCAGCACCACGCCGATGCCGAGCCCGCTGGCGACGCCGATGATGGCGGCGCGGTTGCGCCGGTCGGAGAAGATCGCCGCGATGCTCTTCTCGACGGAGGCCGTCACCGAACCGGTCACCGGGACCGGACCGTGCCCGCCTTGCTCCTTCCAGGCGATGGTCGCCCCGGTCGTGTCCTCACGGACCGGAGCTTGCCCGGGCTCCGCCTCGGGCTCCGCCGTCACGGCCTCCACGCGGAAGGAGCCCGACGGTGCGTCCAGTGGCGACGGCGTAGCCCCGGTCTCCCGCACCGCGTCCACCAGCGCGCCGACCTGGCCGCGCAAGCGCCGGATTTCCTCGACCTTCTTAGCGCGCTCGAGCAGCTTGGGTCCGACGATGCGCCGCACGAACTCGGCCACCTCGGCGGTGTCGGCGATGGGGTGCGCCGAGAGCAGCCGGCGACGGAGCGCATCGGCGCTGGGGCAGCGCGCGTCCAGATCGCGGGTCAGCGCCCAGTGCATCGCCTCGTCGAGCTCTTCCGGCAGATCGGCGCGGACGCTGCGCAGACGTGGCGGGTCTTCGTTGACGATCTTGAGCAGCGCGCCGATCTCGTCCTCGGTGTCGTAGAGCCGCTCGCCCACCAGCGCTTCCCAGGCCACGACGCCCGCCGCCCACACGTCGCACCGCCGATCGACCTTGGCGCCCCGCGCCTGCTCCGGCGCCATGTAGGCGATCTTGCCCTTGATCTTCCCGGTGCGGGTGTGTCCCGCGGTGTACGCGACCTTCGCGATGCCGAAGTCCGTGAGCCGGCTGACGCCGTCGGTCCCCACCAGGATGTTGTGCGGGGAAAAGTCGCGGTGCACCACCCCAAGGGTGTCGCCATCGCGATCCTTCAGCTCGTGCGCGGCGTGGAGCCCCGCCAGAGCGTCGGTCACGATGCGCAGCGCGACCGGCTCCGGAATGCGCTCCCCCGCGCGCTTGGCCGCGCGCCGGAGCCCCGCGAGGGTGTCTCCCTCGACGTACTCCATCACCAAGAAGAGGCCGTAGGGGTCTTCGCCGACGTCGAGCACCGGGACCACGTTCGGGTGGCGGATCTTGGCCGCGAGCTTGGCCTCCTTGAGCAGGTCGTTCGCGAGCTGCGCGTCGGTCTCGGCGGTGCCGTGGATCATCTTCACGGCGACGTGGCGCTGAAAACCTCCATCACGCGCGGCGACGCCCAGGTACACGGTGGCCATGCCGCCTGCACCGATCGGTGCGAGCAGCTCGTACCATCCCACGCGCTCCGGGAACGGAGCCGAGATCCTGGACACCGCGAAAACTATACCATCGGCGGAACGCCGGCGCGTTGACCGCCGGTGCGTCGCCGGTAGACTCCGGAGGTCGAGCGCGAGGGTGCCGTGAAATCCGCAGGATCGGGCAGGATGGGGTGGGTGGTGATGGCCGCCTCGCTGACCGCCTGCCTCGGCATCTCCGACGTGGACGAGCGCGACGGTGGCGCGACCGGGGGCGGCGGCTCGGGGATCGACGGCGGCGGATTCCCTGGATATGGCGGGACCGGCGGGGGCGACAGCGGCGCGACCGGCGGGAGCGACAGCGGCGGGGCCGGCGGCGGCAGCTCGGGCGGCGCGGCGGGCGACGGCAGCTCCACGGGCGGCGGCGCCGGAACCGGCGGCATCTCGAGCGGCACCGTCACGCTCGAGCCCGGCCTGGCGCTGGCCGGCGACGGCTTCCTCGCCCACCCGGATCTCTGCGGCAAGACCGTCCACGATTCGTACCAGCAGTCTTCCTACAAGGCGATCCACGCGGGCCGCGACGTGCCCTGCAACGGGCTGTCCACCTACCGGGCCTTCGTGCGCTTCGATCTCGGACCGGTGCCGGGCCCGGTGAAGAAGGCGACGCTCAGGCTCTACTACGCCCAGAAGGCCGAGCCGAACGCCGGCGTGGGGCTCTGGGCCATCCCCGACTTCAACCAGCTGACCGCACAGAGCTGGAACCTCGCGCTCGGCACGAGCTATGGCACTCTGGTCACGCCGACGAGCGCGCTCGGCTGGGCTCAGAAGGACGTGTCGAATGCGGCCAAGGCCGCTCAGAGCCAGGGTGACGCGGCCGCCTTCGAGCTCCGCTACTTGGACGAGAGCGAAGACCCGGCGGGCAAGTCCCGCTGGTACGGTTTCGTGGCCACCGAGAACGGCACCCTCGGCCCCGAGCTCGTGGTCGACTACTGATGTCAACAGGAGGGCACTCCAGCATGCCTCGCATCGCAGTACTGACCTCGGGCGGGGACGCGCCCGGGATGAACGCCGCGCTCCGCACCATCGCCAAGGTCGCCGCCGTCCACGGCGTCGAGGTGATCGGCTTCGAAGACGGCTACGACGGGCTGATCGACGGCCGTACGCGGCCGCTCACCCGCAAGACCGCGGGCGGCCTGGCGACCACGCCGGAGCTCGGCCTGACGGGCAACCTCGGCGGCACCTGGCTCGGCAGCTCGCGCTGCGCTCGTTTCGTCACGCCCGAAGGCCGCGCCGCGGCCGCCGCACGGCTCGACGGCTTCGCGGGCTTGATCGTGATCGGCGGCAACGGCTCCCTCACCGGCGCCCACAAGCTGGCCCAGGAGACCGGCGTGAAGGTCATGGGCGTCCCGGCCTCCATCGACAACGACGTCGGCTGCACCTCCACCGCCATCGGCGTGGACACGGCGCTCAACGTGATCGTCGAAGCCTGCGATCGCATCAGCGACACCGCCCGCTCGCACCGCCGCGCCTTCATCGTCGAGGTCATGGGACGACACTCGGGCTACCTGGCGATGGCCTCGGCGGTCGCGGTCGGCGCCGACGGGATCCTGTTCCGAGAACAAGGGCGGAGCGAAGCGGAGCTGGTGAAGACCGTCGCCGATCTGTTGCGCCGCGGCTTCGCCAACAAAGGCGACAAGCGCCGCGTGCTGGTGATCAAGGCCGAAGGCGTCGAGGTGCCGTGCACGCGTCTGGTGCGCCTGGTCGAGGACGAGCTCCGAACCGACCTGCCCGGTCTCGAGGTGCGCGCCACCGTGCTCGGCCACCTGGTGCGCGGCGGCAACCCGACCTACCAGGACCGCATGGTCGCTGGCCGGCTCGGGCTGGCCGCGCTCGACGCCTTGCTCGGCGGGCAAACGGATCAGATGGTCGCCTGGCTCCCGCAGCAGGTCGAAGGCGGCATGCCGACCTCCGATCCTGCCATCCAGCGCTTCACGCTCGAGCGCGTGCTGGACGAGACGCGCTCTCTCCTCGATGGGACGAGCGCCGTCACGCGCTGGCGCGTGGGGATGATCGAGAAGCTCGAGGGCGCGCTCTCGCTGTGAAATGACGGTGTTCGGGAGCTACTCGCTGCTCGGGCGCCTGGCCTTCGGCGGCATGTCCGAGGTCCAGCTGGCGGAGCGGCGCGACGCGCCCGGCCGCCGTTTCGCGCTCAAGCTGCTGCTGCCGGAGCTGTGCGCCGACCCGGAGCGGGTCGAGCAGTTCCGTGCCGAAGCCGAGCTCGGTTCGCGCTTCGAGCACGCGAGCGTCGCGCGCGTCGTCGATCGCGGCGAGGTCGATGGCAGATCATTCCTGGCCACGGAGTACGTGTCAGGGCTGGATCTCTCCCGCACCACCGAGCGCCTCGCGGCGCAGGGCCAGCGTCTGCCGATCGCCGAGGTTCTGGCGATCGTGAAGTCGGTCGCCGAGGCGCTCCACTACGTCCACGAGCTCGGGCTCGTGCACCACGACGTGAACCCGGACAACATCCTGCTCTCCGACGACGGGCAGGTGAAGTTGATCGACTTCGGGGTCACGCGCCCGGCCGGGCCCAGCAACGGGCTCTTGCTCGGCAAGGTGGCGTACGCGGCGCCCGAGCAGCTCGAGGGCAAGCCCGTGGATCGTCGCGCCGACGTGTTCTCGCTGGGTGTGGTCCTGCACGAGCTCTTGACCGGGCGGCGCCTGTTCAAGCGCGAGACGGAGCCCCAGACGCTCTTGGCGGTGGTCGAGGCGCGGATCCCTCCCCCGAGCGAGCTGTCGCCGGAGCTGCCGCACGCCCTCGACGCCGTCGTCACACGGGCGCTCCGGCGCGAGCCCAAGGAGCGCTACTCGAGCGCGGCGGAGCTGGGCGGCGCGCTCGGGGCAGTGACGCTGCCTCGGGCGGCGTGGTAGGTTTTGCGCATGCGCTCTTGGCTTGCTTCCGCGCTGGCGGTCTCTGCGTTCTGGCTCTTCGGCGCGGGCTGCGCCACGGGCACGGACGACAGCATCGGTGAGGGCGGCGCTGCTGGCGCTGCTGGCTCGAGCGCCGGCGGCGGCGGTGGCGCGAGCGGCGGCTCGGGCGGTGCGGGCGGCGGCGGCGGCTCCGGCGGCGGCGTCAGCGGCAGCGGCGGCGGCTGGCCCACCGGCGGCAGCTCCGGCGGCGGCGCGAGCGGCGCGAGCGGCAGCGGAGGCTCGGGCGGCGCAACGGGCGGCAGCGGCGGGAGCACCGGCGGCTCGGGTGGTGCGACCGGCGGCTCGGGTGGCGCGACCGGCGGCAGCGGCGGCACGACGGGCGGCTCGGGCGGTGCGACCGGCGGCTCGGGCGGCGCGACCGGCGGCTCGGGCGGCTCGGGCGGGACCTGCCCCGGCACGACCGTCAACGGCACCTGCGTCTACATGGCGAACAAGTCCGGCATGGCGCAGTCCGCCGCGCAGGCGGCCTGCACCGCGCTGGGCGCCGGCTGGGGTCTATGCTCACCCGCCACGCTCTGCGCCGCCGGCACCTTCAGCTACCTCTCCACGGCGGGCTGCAACTGCAACGGCGGCGCCGCGGCCTGCGCCTGCGGCACCACCAACAACCTCTACGTGCACGTGCAAGGCACCGCCTCGCCCTACTACATCCGCACGTCGCTCGTCCCAAACTGCAACTGGTCCTCCGACGCCTGCACGGACTCGGTGAGCGAAACCTGCGGCGCAGCGCTGTGCTGCAAGTGAGAGCCCCGACGTAGCTCGCCGGGGCTCGGTGCGAAGGAGAGGACTTGAACCTCCATGGGAGTTACCCCGCTAGCACCTCAAGGCGGCGGCGTCGCGCGGCGCAGCAGGATTTCTGCGGGCTTTGATGCACGACGACGCCTGCGAACGCGTGCTGAGGCACCGGTTTCGGGGAAGCTTCCCCGAAACACCACTGCACGGCCGCTGCCGCTGCCAAGACTTCAGGCGTGGTTCCGTGCACGGCCCCTTTGTGGGGGGCCGTGCCAATGGCGCCGGCGTGCCGCCGGGTTTCTGCGGTGATTGTCAGGCCGCACCGGCAAGTACCTAGGAGCCCAGCCGACATCTGCGTGGAGGTTGCGCGCTACGAGGTCGTCCAATACGACTTCAGCAGCTCGCTTCTTTTGCGAAGCAGCTGGAACTTCCCGAACCGTTGCATTGGCAATGTCACAGTTTCTCCCCGGGTTTCTGGCGGTCGGCGTCTTGATGCTCGGCGCGTGCGAGGAATCAGAAGACGTCTGTGGCATGGGTTGTGGCATCCCGTTCCTGGCATCGGCCGCGTTCGACGCTGGCTCGACGGCCCACTCAGATCACTGACGCGTCTTGCGCGCGTTACGCGCGAGAACGCCTGGGCTCGGTGAGGCGGCAGACGGTGCAGAAGGAACTCAGCGCGCTTCGTCGGTTGGTGGGTTGGTGCGAAGAACAGGGCATGCTCACCCGCGCGCCCCGCGTCCCGCCGCCAGCGAAGCGCGCGACCGGAACTCCATTCAAGCTGCCACGCCGTTCGAAGCCCACACCCCTCTCCGCCGAAGAAGCACTGGCGGTCATTGCCGCGCTGCCGGAATGGTCGTCGAGCAAGAAGGTCGATCCGTTCCCGGTGCGCGCTCGATTCCGCTTCGCCTTCGAGACCGCGCTCCGACCAAAGACCATCGACCGGCTCTCGGTGCCGGAGAACTTCGTTCGCGGGGGCTCGGTGCTGATCATCACCGACGAGATCGACAAGATCCGGTTCGGGCGCGAGCTACCGCTCACTGATGGCGCGCGCGCCGCTCTCGACTCCGTGTGCCCGGAGGCAGGGATCATTTTCGGCAAGCACGACTACCGCGATCAGCTCGAGAAGGCTGCGGCGGTCGCCCTGACACCAGAGAAGGCGAAGACCTTCGCGGGCTACGACCTGCGTCACGCGCGGGCGACGCAGTGGGCGGAGTCCGGCAACTTGGTGGGAGTCGCGTACCTGCTCGGGCACAAGCAGATCACGACGACGAACAAGTACGCGCGGCCGAATCGCGCGGCGGCGGAGAGGGTGTTGCTCGTGATCAAGGACTGCGCGCGCGCGTCATGGACCAGCGCACAGAGCGAATTGCAGGCGGCGGCGTAGCGGAGTGCGACCGCCCTCGCTCACTTCGGCGAGCCGGCAACAGGGAGGGCGCGAATCCTGACGGAGCTGTCGTCGATCAACACGATCGCGCCCGAGATGAGCACGTCGGTCACCGCGGGCAGCCGCGCTGCAAGCACTTGGGCGATGCGATCCGGTCTCACGTCCCGCAACCGGAGAACGACGACCGAGGGGGTACTGGTGCCTTGAACGGCGAGGATCCTGCCGAAGTCGAGGTCATTCGTGATGATGACTTCTCCCCTCTCGCGCGCGTGATCGACGATCGCCTCGTCGCTCGCGGCCCCGAGACCTCGTTCCCTCACGTGTGCCGTGGGAAAGCCGGCGGCAGTCAGCACGCGCGCGACCGACGCCGGCAGGTTCATGTCGACGAGAAAGGCCGGAGCCGGCACTCAGGCGACCTCGAGAACCTGCTCCCCCACCGACCAAGCGGCGAGAGTCAGAGCCTGCCGGATGTCCTCTTCCTCCAGCTCCGGCCACTCCACGAGGATCTGCGCGGTGGTCATCCCGGAAGCCAGCGAGGCGACGATGGACTCGACCGTGACCCGAAGCCCACGGATGCAGGCCTTCCCGCCACACTTCTCTGGGTCGAAGGTGATGCGCTCGAGTTTGGTGTGCCTGCGCTCCATCTCCAAAGGATAGGCGCGGGCAACGATCCCGTCCAGCTACGCAGAGAAAGCCCCTCGCCGGCGGTCACACGTTGCAGAGCGGGGCCCACTCCTCGGGCGCGAGCTCCGGCTCACCGATCCGGGCGAGCACGGCGTTCACGTCAGCAAGAGTCACGTCCGAGGGCGCCATCAGCTCCAACCCGATCGGTTTCCCGCTCGCGTCGTAGTCCACTCGGACTCCTCGCCCGCCCTCATCAGTCCGCGCCGCCCGAACGCCCGTCACGCGCGGCAAGTACAGGTACGCTGCCAGTGCCTTCCCCCTGCTGTACGTCACCTCGAGGTATCTCGCCTTCATGGGGTCACCGGGCGCCGAGAAGCATAAGACGCCCGTAGCTCGGCCTCCCACAAAGGGGCCGAGCACGGAACCACCTCAGGGGTCTTGTCAGCGGCAGCAGCCGCGCCGCGCGCTTTAGAGTTTCGGGGAAGAATTTCGGGGAAGGTCGGTCTTCAACGGCGCGAGGTCTTTTCGGTTGCGCCGCAAGCCATCGAGATCGTTCAGTGCGAAGGAGAGGACTTGAACCTCCATGGGAGTTACCCCGCTAGCACCTCAAGCTAGTGCGTCTGCCAGTTCCGCCACCTTCGCGTGGGGACGGGAAAGTAGGCGGAGCGCCGATAAAGTCAAGACGCCGCGCGATCCGCTGGGATTTCAGCGGCGAACGAGCAGACCGCGGAGCACCTCGATCACCTCGCCCATCTCGAAGGGCTTGCGGATCCAGGCCTGAATCTCGTCTTGGAGCGGCTCGGGCACGCCGGTGGGTGAGCCGCTGATCAGCACCACGGGCACGTCGCCGGCACGCTGGCGCAGCGTGCCGAGCGCGCCGGTTGGATCGCTGGCGATGGGAGAGAGGTCGAACAGCGCAGCGGAGAGGCCGGCGCGGAGGTCGAAGGACGAGAGGTCGTCGGCGCTGGAGATGCTGACCACCCTGGCGCCGCGGGTCTCGAGGGCGAGCTCGATCAGGCCCAGCACGGCGGGGTCGTCCTCGAGCACCAGCACGCGCGCGCCCTCGAGCCGGGCGGGCAAGGTCGGGTGGCGGGCCCCGCTCTTGGTGTCGCTCTTGGGCCAGATCAGCTCGAAGCACGCGCCCGGACCGGACCGCGCGAGACCGAGCTCGCCTCCGCGCTCGCGCGCGACGGCCGCAGAGTGAACGAGACCGATGCCGGTCCCGCCGGGGCGCGTGGAGTCCGGCGCGAGGAAGAGAGAAACCGCGCGCTCGGGCTCGATCCCCGGGCCTTCGTCGCTGACGCGAAAGGCCAGTGAGCCATCGGTCTCGCCGAGCGACAGCGTGACGACGCCTCCGGCCGGCGAGAACGCTACGGCGTTGAGCAGCAAGTTGAGCAGGATGCGGACCACGGCGTCGCCGTCGGCGACCCAGTCGTCGAGCCCGGTGTTGGTCTCGAAGTGTACGCCGACCCCCTTGCGCTCGGCGGCGGGCGTTACCCCGAGCACGGCGGCTCGGGCCAGGGCGGCGGCGCTCTTCTCCACGTCCGAGGAGCCGTCGTCGCTGCCGATGGCCCGCCGCGCCATTCCATGGCCGAGGCGCGCGTAGCTGGCGGCCACCTCCAGGGCATCCCGGGCCGGACCGTCATCGGCACGACCCCGAGCGATGTCGAGCCAGCCGAGCACGACCGTCAGCGCGTTGCCGACCTCGTGCAACGCCGCAGCGAGATCGCGCTGCGCGGCGCCAGCGTTCTCCGCCTCGGGTACCGGGGACTCGCTCACGGGACGGAGCGGCGCGCGCTTCACGCCAAATAGCCTATTACGCCAGCCGCGGCGGAACCAGCTCAGTTCAGGTTGGCCGGCAAGAGCAGCTGGAAGTTCCCGCTATCGTCGGCGCGCGCCTCGGCGATTTGCACCACGGACTTCGCGCCAGCGCGGTCCTCGGTGTAGCCCGACTCGTTCAGGTAGATGAAGGCGCGGATCAGCGTGCCGGGCACCGGCAGCGGCGCCTCCGCGCCCGGAACGGTGATCAGGCCCTGGTAAACCACCGGCAGCGGCAGCGTCATCGCGCCCAGGTCGTGAACGCCGCTCTGAACCTCGACGTTGGGGCGGACCAGCCACGCGAAGCCGGTGCCGTCGGGAGGGCGGATCGAGAAGTCGAACACACCGGGATCGGCCTCGAGGGAGAACGACCCGCTCTCGCCGACGATGCCCGACGACGCCTTCGGAGCGAACGGCACGGCGCCCACGGCGATCTCCAGGGGTGTGGGCGGCACGGGGGACGCGGCGGCCTGGACGGTGGCGCCGGCGGCGACCTTGCCGCCGCCCGGGATCAGCACGCTGCCGCCGACGTCGGAGACCAGCTCCAGCGTCACGCTCTTGCCGCCTTGCTTGGGCTGGCCGGAGGCGACGCTGAGCTTGGCGCGAGTCGTAGCGAAGCCGGAGGCCGCCGGCGGCGAGACGAACACGTCGTATTCGCCCGGCAAGAGCTGGACGTTGGTGGCGACGCCGTGCTGGACCTCCACCGTCTTCTCGAAGAACGCCAGGCCGCTCTGGCTCGTGCCCCCGCTCGTGGCGAGGTCCAGCTTGGTCGAGACGAAGCGCGCCGCCGCCAGCTGCTCGAACGGAGCGCCGTTGGTGCCGAACAGGCTGATCTGATCGAGCACCACGGCTTCCGGCCAGAGCTGCTTCTGCGCCTCGATGGTGGCCTTGCCGGGCGTGAACAGCTCGAGGGCTGCGCGCTCCAGCACCAGCGTGGGCTTGTCCGCGCCCGCCGGAGGACGCAGGCGCACCAGCTCCTTGCCGGCCTGGGAGCCGTCGCCTGACGCTTCGGAGTACTCCACCGCGGCGATGTAGTGCTGGCTCGTAGCGTCCTGCGAGGCGAGCTCGAGCTTTGCTGGCGCCGAGAGCACCTGGCCGCTCACCGGGTCGATGACGTCGATCCCCCAGTCCGCGAGCGGAGTCTTGTCCGCCGCTGTGACGCCCGACTTCGGCAGGAGCACCTCGACCTCCAGGAGCTTGGGCGCCTGGAGCGGGATCTTCGCCTCCACGTCGCCAGCGTCCACCGTCACGCCGCGCACGAGCTGCGGCACCACGGTGCAGGAGCTCGGGCTGGTGTTCTTCTCGTCGGTGAGCGGCGAGATGTAGACGTCGTAGTCGTCCGGCGGCAGCCAGGCCTCGAACTCGAACTGTCCGGACTTGGAATTGAAGGCGGTCTTGGCCGTGTAACGCGGTGCGGGCAGGCCCAGGATGGTCGTGGTGGAGCTGAACGTCACCTTCACCGGCGGTGTGGGGCTCTCGTTGGACAGTCCGTAGGCGACCGTGCAGCTGCCCTGGTAGTCCGCCTTCTGCGGCTGCACGGTACCGGTGACCTTGCTCACCACGCCCAGGGCGAGACCCAGCTCGCCGCCGCTGCTGGCGATCTCCGACGGCACGATGAAAGACAGGCCGCCGTAGCGGTCGGCGTCCGCCGGCGGCGTGACCTCGAACAGCACCTTGGCGAACTGCCCCTGCTCTGCGTGGCAGATGCCGAGGTCTTGGTTGCACTTGCCGGTGCCGCAGTCGGTGTCGGACTGGCAAGTGTTTGCCGTAGGGTCGATGGTCTTGTCCTCGAGCGCATCGACCGAGCAGCCGAGGGCGAACGCCGACAGAAGAAGTAGTGGCAAGGCCCGCATCAGTTCGTGCCTCCGCTCGAGGGGCACTCACCCATCAGAGTCTTCCCTTCGTCGTCGTCGACGTTGACCCACCAGGTGAGGACGGCGGTGTCGTCGTCCTTCTTCGGCTGGTTCTTCTCGTCCAGATTGCTCTTGTGGGTGACCACCATGGTCAGCGAGTGGCAACCCGGATCCGCCACCACGACGTCAACGGGAATGTCGATGGGGCGCTCCCCGTCGTCGAGCCGTCCCGGCGCGATTTCGCGGAATCCGCGCGGGTTCTCCTTCTGGGGCACGCCACGGTCGACGAAGACCTGGGCCAGGAGCTCTTCGCCGGCGTCCTCGGAGCGCAGCGGCACGTTGAAGTGAATGGTCTCGCCCAGCTTGACGGGGTGGGTCTTGAGCACGCTGGGGAGGGCTTTGGTTGCGTTCAAGAACGGGGGCGTCTGCTTGGCCACGCCGTATTCCGCCGGATCCGAGACGATGCAGGCGGAGGAAATGACGGCCACGACCCCCACCAATAGCGACGGTCGTGCCAACCGCCGATTCCGGCCAGATCGCTGCGGTCCCGAGGCTTTCGGGTGTGACAGCCGAGTCGTGGCAGGGGGGAGCCGGGCCATGGCCTGCCGGTACTCTAGCTCAGCCGCCCCCGACGGGCCGCGTCCCCCGCGGGGACTGCCAGCGGGCTGCCGCGTACTCGGAGCCCGTGGCCAGGCGCACCAGATCGGCCAGCCCGGCGTTGGCCGCCACCGCCTGGGTCAGATTGGCCGGAGACTGCACCGCCTCGGGCGGGATCCCCTCCTGCCGGCAGGCCTGGCGCAGCGCCACCCCCAGGTCCCCGGACACGAAGAGCCCGGCGCGCCGGGCGGCCCGGCGGGCGCTCTCCATGCCGGTCTCGTAGTCGATGCCCTGCGGCTCGTGGCAGAGCTCGCGCAAGCGGCGCTGCGAGCGCGCCGGAATGCGCTCCCACAGCACCTCCGCCAGACTGGCGGCGCTCGCGAGCTCGGACTTGTGCTCCGTGGGTGGGCCGAACGCCAGGAGCATGCTCTTCAAGATCGAGCGCGCTTGCTCCTCGCTGCTGCCGAACAAGAGCACGTGCTCCGGGAGCGTGGCGATCAGCATGGCGCCGAGGTGGTAGCTGAGCTCGGGAGTCTCGCGCGTCACGTCTCCGCCGGCGATCACGGCCGGCGGAGTGAGCAGCGCGACGCCGAGGGTGATCGGCCCCGCGGTACGGCGCTGGAACAGCGGGGTCCGCGTGAGGCCGAGCACTCGAGCAGCGGAGGCGTAGGTGCGCCCGATGGGGCTGGGCGAGGTCAGCGGAACTCGGGCGGCTCCCGCCACGCCGTAGGTGGACGGGTCGCGCCGGAACACGTGGCTCGCCCCTTCCCAGACCAGCGCCAGCGCTTCGAGCACGGGGCTCGTGAGCTCGCGGAACAGGAGCGAGCGCAGGCGCGTCGGGTCCTCGGGTTGCTCCGCCAGGCTGGGCGGCGGGGCGGCCTCGACGCTCGGGTCGAACAGCGACAGCGCGTGCTCGACGGCGCGGGCGTAGACGTGGTTCTTGTCCGCCAGCGCCGCCACGTAGAGCTGACGCATGAGCTCGCGGTCACCGGGCCTGAGGCCGACCATGCGGCGGCAAACGGCCACGAGATCGTGGGAGCGACTGCGGCGATTCTCGAGCTGGCGGACCAGCTCGAAGCCCGCGTCCAGCGAGCCCTTGACGAGCTGGTCGAGGAGCTCGCCCTCCATGGCGCTCGCCGCCGGGAAGGTGCCGGACACGCGCCGGAGCGACGGCGGCATGTCCAGCTTGCCCTCGAGCCGCGACTCCGCAGCCTTGTCCCGAATGACCGGCGGCTCTTCGATGGGCAGCGGCGGCGGCGCGCTCTTCTTCGGTGGCGCGTCGGGCGGGACGCTGCCTTTGGCGCGCACGACTTCCGGCGGCGCGGTCGAATGATAGGTCGTGCTCGGCCGCGCCGACGGCTTCGGCGGCGGAGACTTCTCCGAGTGGCGTGTGAGCGGCGGCTCCGAGTCGCGCGGACCCGGCAGCGAAGCCGGCCCGTCTTCGACCACCGGCTCGGCCCGGGGCAGCCCGGGCTCCGTGTCGGTGCGGCGCACGACAGCCGCGTCCTTGCGCGCCCCGCTGCGCTCCCGCGCCAGCTCCCGGGCCAGCTCCTCGGAGCGCAGCTGCGCGCCGAGCGCGAGCGCAGCGTCGCGGGTCGCCGGCTCGAGCGCCGCGATGCCCACGAACCCCAACGCCCGCGCGGTGTCGCCGGTCTCGCGCGCGGCATCCGCGGCCATGATGGCGACGCGCCCGCGATTGCGCACGCCTCGCAGGTCGCCTGCGAGCGCCAGATCGAAGAGCGGCAGCGACTGCGCGTGCTCGCCGCCCTCGCTCAGGCGTTCCGCGATGCCCAGCGCGACCAGCGGCACGTTGCCGAGGTCGGCCGAGAGCTTCATCAGCTCACGCATCCCGGCTCCCGTGCCCACGGCGCTGTCCAGCGCCTCGGCGATCAGGAAGCCCCGGAGCTCCGCCTCCTCGGGCGTTAGCGCCTCGTCGATGCCGCGCAGCGCCGCCACTACCAGGCGCGCGTGCTCCCGAGAGGTCGGCCCGCGCACTCGGTACTCGAGCCAGCGCGCCAGGATCTGGGGCTCGGCCGCAGCGGGCGCGACCTGGGCCGCGCGCTCCGCGATGGCCAGCGCATCCTGGGGCTGCCCGGCCAGATCGTAGGCTCGCGCGGCCTCCACCAAGAGCGCGACGTGGCGCTCGCTGTTGCGCGCCACCGACCCGGCCAGCTCCTCCAGCGCCTGCCCGAGCGCGCGAGCGTCGCCGCTCTGGCGCTCCACCTTCACGGCGAGCTCCAGCAGGTCGCCGGATTGCGCCCAGGCCTCCATGCCCTCGAGCACGCGCCGCGCGGCCTCGACGTCGGCACCGGCCAGGAAGGCCTCGCACGCGCGCCGAGCCAAGTCGGCTGCTTCCACGCGATCGGTGGTCACGGCGCTCGCCCGCATCCAGAGCGGTGCTGCTCGCAGAGGCGCGCCGAGCCGCTCGTGCAGATCTGCCAGCACGCGCAGCACCGACAGGTGATCGCCGGTGGCCGCCAGGACCGCTTCGAGCTCGCTGCGCGCCTCGTCGGCCCGACCGAGCCGCTCTTCGAGCAAAGTCGCGCGGCGCAAGCGCAGGCGTCGCACGTCATCCACACGGGAGGCCAGCGTCGCGCGCCGAGCCAGGAGCGCCACGGCGCGCTCGTAGTCTCCGCGCTTCTCGGCGGCGCGTTCGAGGGCGCCGAGCGCGTCAAGGTCGTTCGGCTCGAGCGCCGACAGCTCCAGGTAGCGTGAGGTGGCGCCGGCTTCGTCGCCCAGCTCCTCGAGCAGCGGCGCGAGCTCGCGCAAGAAGCGGACCTTCGCCCGATCTCCCACCAGATCGACCAAGCTGCCCAGGGCGCCCGCTCGACGCTTGCCGTCGCGAGCTTGACCGGCCAGCGTCGCCATGTCCTCCAGCAGGCCGTGGTCGCGCGGCACGCTGCGGAGCGCCACCTCCAGGACCTCCAGCGCCCGCTGCGGCTTGCCGCGGGTGGCGAGCAGCGCCGCGAGGTCGCGGCCAGCCCGCGCGAGGGCGGCGCCGTTGAGCTCGCCGAGACCGAGCTCGGACTCGAGCAAGCGCTCGAGCTTGTCGTTGTTGCCGACCTGGACGTAGAGCTCACGCAGCCGGAGGCGCGCGCGCCGCCGGTCATCCACGCTCACTGCAGGATCGTGCTCGACCCGCTCGAACGCCTCGATGGCCAGGAGCGGGTCCCCGTCGCGCTCCGCTCGAGCCGCCGCCTCCATCATCGTGTCGATGCGCTCCGAGGTGGGCACGGCGCTGGCGATGCGGCCGAGCAGCGTGGCGTCGCCGGTGAGCTGGGCTGCGAGGGCGGCGCGACGTGCCAGCTCCAGGTCGTCGGGATCCCGCTCCGCCGCCGCGACCATCAGCGCCCCGGCGCTCGCGCCATCGTCCAGCGCCCGGGCGATCTGAGCTCCGAGCTCGAGCAGCTGCCGCCCGACGTTGCCGTACTTCTCGGCGCTCTCCTTTCGTACCCGCTCGACGAAGGCGCGTGCGAGCTCCGGCTCGCGCACGAGCTCCGCGCCGCGCTCGCCGAGCTCCGCATACCACTCGACGGCCGCGTCCGAGCTCACCGCGCGGTCGAGCGCGGCGAGCGCGAGGCGCGACAGCCCGAGATCGAGGGCGACGCTGGCAGCGGCGATGGCGGTGCGAGCGCCATCCGGACCTTCCAGTCGCGGGAGCAGGGACTCGAGCGCGTGCTCGAAGCGCATCACGCCGATCTCGCGGTACTCGGGCGACACCCGCGACAGCTCGGAGATGGCGGCTCCGAGCGCGATCAGGAGGGTGGGCTCGGGGCGAACGGAGAGCGCACGCAACAGCACGTCCACGCGCAGGCGCGTGCTGTCCTCGTCCGAGCCGCCAAACGCCGCTGCGCGCTTGAGCCAGGATGCCCGCTCGCTCGGCGCGCCGGAATCCGCGACCTCGGTCAGGGTGCGGACGACCTCCGCGCCGCGCCCCGCGCGCTCCGCCAGACGTCCCATCAGCACGAACGTGATGCCTTCTGCTGGCACGGCGCGGAACGCGCGGATGGCGTGATCGAGGGCGCGCGAAGGCTCTCCGCGCCGCTCGAACTGGCGCGCCGCGCGATAGTGCACGGCGCGCTCGCCGTAGGTCCCGAGCGCAGCTCCAGACAGCTTCTGGTAGAGCGCCTCGAGCGTGTCGAGATCGTCGGGGCCCGCCGCTCGTTCGGCGACCGCGAGCACGTCCGCGTGCGTGGCGTCGAGGTCCAGCGCGGCGGCGGCAAGGCGCAGCGCCTCGCGAGTCTCGCCGGCGCCCAGGGCGACGTTTGCCGCGACCCCGAGCAGGCGAGCTGCGTCCTCGGGGTGGCCCTGGGCCTGGGCGAAGGCCTCGAGGTGCTTCAACGCCTCGGCGTAGCCGGCGAACGACACCAGATCTCGGGCCAGTCGCGAGACTCCGTGGATGGGATCGAGCTCGGCGGCACGGCGCCAGGCCGCGACGGCCCCTTCGGCGTCACCCGCCAGGTCCCAGCGTGCGGCGCCGAGCTCGCGGAAGGCGCGGCCGCGGGTCTCCGCGTCCGCCTCGGAGAGCTCCGCCAACGCCTCCGCCCGTGCGCCGAGCAGCGCCAGCTCCCCGTCGGAGCTGCGGGCTGGCGGAGCGTCGCCGAGCGCCGACAGCACGCGCTCGGCCGGCGCCCCTTCGCCCTTGGCGCGCGCCAGCGCGCGCGCCACGCCGTCGGAGTCGCCCCCTGCCTTGCGGCGCGCGGCGATCTCGAACAGCAGCTCGATGCGCTCGTCCCGTTCGACGCTGACCGCCAGCGTGCGCTCGAGCAGAGCGAGGGCCAGTCCTGGCTCGCCGCCGGCGTCCGCCACCGCCAACACCGTCTGCCTGAGCTCCTCCGAGCGCGGGCCGAGCACGTCCAGCGCGCGGCGCGCCATGGCCGAACCACGAGCACGATCGACCTCGGCCAGCCGCAAGAGCGCCGCGGACAGCGCGGAGGCGAGGTCCGCCAGGGGCTGAGGTTGCGACAACAGCCACGACAGCGCATCCGCGATGCGCTGCCCATCCCCCGACTCGGTCACGCGCCCGAGCAGAGTGCGGACCGCACGCGCATCCCCGGGCCTGAGCGCGAGCCAGCGCTGCGTCCACAAGAGCGAGAGCCCCGGATCCCCGAGGGCCTCGTGGGCGACCGCGAGCGCTTCGCACAGCGCCGCGCGCGGCACGATGAACCCCATGGCACGCTCGAGCGCGTCCGCCACCGAGCGGTCCGGGGCCCGCGAGAGCGCGACCGTCGCCAGGACGCCGACGGGCCGGGCCTGTGAAGGATCCGCGCGGGTCGCCTGCTCGGCGGCGGCGCGAGCTTCCTCCACGTCGCCGGCAGCGAGCAGCGCCTCAGCCGCCGCGGCGAGCAAGACCGCGCGCTCGGCGGAGGAGGCCGGGGCGGACAGGCGCATCAGCGCGTGCGCCCAGGTGCGCTCTTCCCGACGGCGACAGGCGAGCACGACGGCCATGGCGCACGCCGCAGGGTGGCTGGCGGATGCCGCGACCAGTGGCTCCAGCGCGCGCAGCGCTCCCGCCTCGTCGCCACGCGCGAAGCGGCGAACCGCGAGCGACAGCGCGAGGCGTTCGTGATCGGCGCCCGGACCGCGGGCGAGCGCGCTCTCCAGCGCGACCGTGAGCTCGTCCTCGCGGCCCTCGCGCACCAGCACGCGCTCCCGCGAGCGCTGCCAGGGACGGTGCTCGCCGGGGAGCTCGAGCAGGGAGGCCAGCGTGTCGAGGTACTGCTCGACCCGGTCGGGACGCGAGCGCAGGAGCCCCGCCAGCTCCCCGAGCAACGGCGCGCGCTCGCCTCCCGACTCGAGCTCGCGGTAGAGCTCCGCGATCCGAGCCTCCTCTTCGCGGGCGGCGGGCTCTACTCGCGCGACGAGCTCGGCGAGCTCGGCGTCCGGCCCGAGCTCGAGCGCGGCCTTGCCCGCCCACGAGGCGAGGCCCGGCAGACCGAGGCGGTTGGCGCCGAGCTGGGCCAGATCGCGCAGAGCAGGCCGGCGCTCGGGCCTTCCCTGCTTGGCCACGCGGAGCAGCGCGCTGATCAGCGGGGAGGCGTCTCCGGTCGCGCCGTGCTCGCCGATCAGCGCGTCACGCGCCTCGCTGGAGGTCGGGTCGAGGGCCAGCACCTCGACCCAGGCCTCGATCGCCCGTTCGGGAGACCCGAGCGGGCCCGCGTAGAGCCGGGCGAGCGCCGCGCGACCCGCCGCCCGCTCGCTCTCCGGCAGCGAGAGCAGCGCGAGCTCCTGGCGGGCAGCGGCGAGCTCGACCAGCCCGACCCGCCCGAGCAGCTCGTCGAAGCTCGGACGCCCCTTGGAGCCGGCCTCCGCGGCATCGAGCTCTCCCTCCAGGCGAGCGTCGAATGACGCTCCGAGCGCCCGCGGCAGGTCGTCGGCCGCCAAGGCCTCGCGCACGCGGCGCAGGTGAACGCTGCGGCCACGGTCGCCGCTGGCCCGCGCGTGCTCGCGCAGCACCTCGTCCGCCGCCCCCACGCGGCCTCGAACTGCGAGCGCGCCCGCGAGCCGTTCGGCCGGCAGGGGCTCACCCGGCGCCATTTCGAAGGCGCGCAGAAGGTCCTCGAACGCGGCGGCGCGATCCCCACTGGCCTCGCGCCGGCGGAAACCCTCCAGGTAACCTTCCGCGGCTCGTTCGGACGAGACGGCATCCTCCGCCCAGGCGCCGATCCCTGCCTGGAGCTCCGGCGCCACGGCGTCCGCGGGGTCTTCGCGCGCCGCGTCGAACAACGCATCCGCGGCGCCGGCAGCGTCTCCTGCGCGACCCAGCGATACGCCGATGCGCGTCAGGATGCGCGCCGCCGCGGCGCCCGACAGATCCGCGACCAGCGGCCGCAGCGTGGCTGCGGCGAGCGCCGGCTCGCCGAGGGCTGCGAACCATCCCGCCAGCTCTTCTCGAAGCGCCGCGTCGTGTCCGAGCAAGAGCGCGCGCCTTGCGAGCTTGGTCGCGCTGTCGAGCTCGGTGCCGCGAGTGACGAGCGCGCGCGCCAGCTGGGTCGCACTGACGCGTTCGCCTTCGAGATCCCCGGCGGCAGAGCAGGAGCGTACCCGGGCGGCCAGGTGCGCGAGCTCAGCGCGGGGTCCGGTGCGGCGCGACACGGGGGGATCGGCGAGCTGGATCTCGAAGGTGAGCGAGGCGGCCGAGCGAGGCGCCTCGCGCGCCTCCGTCCACTCCGGCGGCCGAAGCGTGGTGCGCGCCTTGCCCCGAGCGCCTTCCGATGATCCGTTGTCCGAAGGTGTGGTCATGAACGCCAGAGACCCCCGTGCGGCCGACCCTATCACTATCGCGACAACTGCCCTTTTCCGAGTCCGATAAAGCGGGCTTGTCCTCGAAATCTACCGGGTCTAGCCTCAGCGGGTCGCGGCGGTCCGACCCCCGCGCCGGAGGCACCGAACATGGCACGCACGATTTCCGCTTCGTTTTCGAAGACTCTCGCCCTGGTCGTGGCGGGCACGCTCGCCAGCACCAGCGCCCTGCCGTTGGCCATGGCCCAGGGCAAGGCGCCTGCGGCGGCCGCCGACGCCAAGAAGCGGGACGCTGCGCGCAAGGCCTACCAGGCCGCCGAGAAGGACTACGCGGCGGGCAAATACGCCGAGGCGTACGCGGGCTTCAAGAAGGCCAACGAGACCCTGCCCTCGCCCCACGCGGAGTACTGGATGGCGATGGCCTTGGACAAAGACGGCAAGAGTGAGGACGCCGCGGCGGCCTTCGAGAAGCTGCTCGCCCATGCGGACGTGAGCAAGCTCGGCGACGAGAAGATCGGGCAGGTGAAGGATCGGCTCGCGGAGCTCAAGGGCAAGCAGACCGGCGAGGTGAACATCGCGACCACGCCCCCCGGCGCCTCCGTCAGCGTCGATGGCACCGCGCAGCCTGGCGAGACGCCGATGGTGATCAAGCTGCCTCCGGGCTCGCACACCATCACCATCACCAACCCTGGCTACGAGAAGCAGGAGCTGAAGGTGGACGTGACCGCCGGCAAGCGCGTCGATCAGAACATCGAGCTGAAGGCCAGCGACCTCGAGGCGGCGCCGGCCCCGGTGCCCGCGGAGACACCGGCCCCGGCGGAGCCCACCGAGCAAGGCGAGCCGGCGGCCCCGGCACAAGCGAAGAGCAAGCTCCCCGCCTACATCACCCTCGGCATCGCCGGCGTGGCCACTGGTGTCGGTGCTTTCTTCGGCGTCAAGGCGCTAGGCGCGAAGAGCGACTTCGACGACGAGCCGACCACCGACAACGCAGACAGCGTGGAGCGCAACGCTTTGATCGCCGACATGGCCTTCGGCGTCGCCATCACGCTGGGCGTCACCGGCATCGTGCTCCTGACCAGCGGCGACTCCGCCCCCGAGAAGGAAAAGACGTCCAAGAAGAGCCTGCCCAAGAAGGCTCGCTTCAACGTCGCCCCCTACGCCACGCCGAACGGCGGCGGCGCAGCGGCCCGTTTCGTGTTCTGAAACCCGATCCCGGTGCGGGTCGTAGAACCCGGCATGCGTCGGCACCCTTTCTTCGCCGCGATCGCGGCGTTATGCGTGCTGGGAGGCTGCATGTCCAAGCAAACCACCGATCCCGAGCGCGGAGCCACGAACGCCCCCGCAGAGTCCGGCGGCAAGACGCCCGCCACCGCGCGCGAGACGGCCGTGCTCGCCGGCGGGTGCTTCTGGGGCATGGAGGACATCCTGCGCAAGATCCCGGGGGTGCTCGAGACCGAGGTCGGCTACGCCGGAGGCACCACGACGAGCCCCACCTACGAGGCCGTGAAGACCGGTTCGACGGGACACGCCGAGTCGGTGCGCATCGTCTTCGACCCGAGCAAGCTCAGCTACGCGGAGCTGCTCGAGAAGTGGTTCTTCCGCATGCACGACCCGACCACGAAGAACCGCCAGGGCAACGACGTCGGCACGCAGTACCGCTCTGCAATCTTCGTGTCGTCGCCGGAGCAGCGCAAGATCGCCGAGGCGGTCAAGGCGCGGGTGGACGCGAGCGGCAAGTGGAAGTCCCCGGTGGTCACCGAGATCGTCGAGGCAGGCCCGTTCACTCCGGCGGAGGGCTACCACCAGGACTACCTGGAGAAGAACCCCGGCGGCTACACCTGCCACTGGCTCCGAGACTAGGCCCTCAGCCAAACCGGGCGGCGATCGCGTCCATCACCTTGCCGTACTCCGGCGGCAGCATCACCGGCGGGTTCGCCAGCGAGCTCTCCACTCCGGGGATCTGGCCCTCGTGGTAGCGCACCTTGAACTCGGTGAACTTGAGCCCGTTCGCGGTGGAGACGCAGACCACGCGCTCCCCGCGCGCGATCTCGCCGCGGGCGACGAGCTTCTCGATGACCGCGAGCGCCACGGCCGTGTGCGGGCAGGTGTACATCCCGGTGCGGTCCGCGCGCGCGGCGGCGTCCGCCAGCTCCTGCTCGCTCGCCTGCTCGACCAGGCCGTTCATGGCCGCCAGGGCGCGTAGGGCTCGCGGCGCGCTCACCGGGTTCCCGATCTGGATCGCCGTCGCCTGGGTGGCCTCTGCCTTGATGGGCGGCACCTCGGTCAAACCGGCGCGCACGGCGCGGTAGAGCGGGTTGGCGTTCTCGGCCTGCGCCATCACCAGGCGCGGGAAGCGCGTGATGAGCCCCAGCTCCTTCATCATGGCGAAGCCGGCGTGGAGCGCGCTGGCGTTGCCGAGGTTACCGCTCGGCAGCACGATCCAGTCGGGGACCTCCCAGTCGAGCTGCTGAACGACCTCGATGGCCACGGTCTTCTGCCCCTCGATGCGCAGCGCGTTCATGCTGTTGGCGAGGTAGACAACACCTTCCTCGGCCAACTGCTGCACGATGGCCATGCAGCCGTCGAAGTCGGTGTCCAGGCCGAGCACCAGCGCGCCGTGCGCCAGCGGCTGCACCAGCTGCCCCGTCGAGATCTTGCCGCGCGGCAAGAGCACGACGACGGGAAGCCCGGCGGCGGCGCCGTAAGCGGCGAGCGCCGCGCTGGTGTCGCCGGTCGACGCGCAGGCGACGGCCTTCACCTTCAGCCCCTCGCGCATGGCCCAGCGCACGACGCTCACCAGCACGGTCATCCCGAGATCCTTGAAGCTGCCGCTGTGGCTGTTCCCGCAGAGCTTCACCCAGAGCTCGTCCAGGCCGAGCTGCTTGCCGTAGCGCTCGGCCCAGAACAGGTTGCTGCCGCCCTCGTACATGCTGACGATCAGCTCGTCGGGCACCTCGGGCATCACCCACTCGCGCTTGCCCCAGACGCCCGAGCCGTAGGGCCATTGGCTGCGCATGTAGCGGTCGTCGAACAGCTGCTTCCACTCCGATGCGCTCCGGGCGCGGAGCGCCTCCAAGTCGTGGACGACCTCGAGCAGGCCGTGGCACTTGGGGCAGCGGTAGATGGCCTGCGTGACGGGCCACGCGCCGTCACACCCTGCCAGGCAACGGAACTCCGACTGATGGCTCATGGCGGCGCCGGAGTATGGTCGGGGCAGCCAGGCGCGCAAAGCCGCCGTCGATGCGGGAGCGCACTTGCGTCCAGCCCGAGCGGGAAGAAACGTCCGCGCGCCGCGTAGGAGCGCGCTGTGAAAACACCGAGCTTCGTCATGATCCCGCTGCTCGCGCTGGCCACCGCCTGCGCCGTGGCGACCGAGGGCCCGGGCGCGCCGGAGGAGCAGGCCGCCCAAGGTCAGGCCGACCTCTCCGTCTACGACGACGACTTGAACGGCCTCTGGCTCGCGAGCGTCGACGGCGTCCAGGCGCAAGAGCCCAGCGTGATCGAGTCCTGGCCCGCCGTGGGCATTCGCCTGACCCAGGCCGGCACGAGCCACTCCCTCGTTCGCAGCGCCGACACCCTGAGCGCCGCCACTCCGCCGGTCTCGCTGTCCGTCCTGGCGAACGGCTACAGCGTGATGGACGACCAGCTCGAGGGCAGCGTCGACGGGCACTCCGTGGAGCTCAGCCGCGACACCCGCGAGAAGGCTCCGATCACGCTCTCACTGCCCGGCGATCGACCCTATCGCTCGTTCTTGGTGGAGCAGCTCGTTCCGCTGGCGCAGCAGGACCGCGAGTCCTACACGACCTTCACCGGCTGGAAGGTGGCGAGCTTCCTCAAGAGCTGCGAGCTCTACAAGAGCGGCTCCTTCCAGTGGAAGTACATCAAGGGCGATACTGCGGGCCAGCGCAGCTACAACTTCCTCTCCATCGCCTACGCGCTCGACAACGTGAAGACCACGCCGCGGCGCTTGATCAAGGAGAAGAAGTTCGTGGACGCCGTGAAGGCCAACCTCAAGGACGAGAGCCTGGCCGGGCTCGCGCTGTCCACGTTCGCCATGTACTTCTCCACGGGCGCGGGCCGCTCGATCCGCATCCCGATCGGCAACGACTCGACCATCTACTTCATCACCGATCGGCCCAGCCGCGCCGAGCGCATCGGCCTGGTGGCGATGAAGACGCCGACCCACGGCCCGCTGGCGAGCACCTTCGGCCGGCAGCTGCTCGACCTGGGCGCGATGCCGGCGAGCGACGACGCGGTCTACACGCGCAGCATGATGGAGATGCTCGCGAAGTCCGACGCCGCGCGGGCGGGGCAGCTCTCGGGCGTGGGGCGCTCGGCGCTCACCGACTGGTTCGCGGTCATGGCCATCGAGGACTACCGCGGCGTCGCCTTCGGTTGGCCGACGCTCAGCTGGGGCTACAACATGACCAACGTGCAGTTCTACGGGCTGGTGGTCCGCGCCCTCGCCCGCCCGGGCGCGACCGACGCGGCGGGCAAGCCCGTCGCCGGTCAGGTCGTGGTCGGCAAGCAGCTCCGCCCCGGCGATCCGTCCTACGCGGACGTGCTCAACCACGGCAACGACATGCAGGAGTACGCCGACATGGCGGCGCTGAAGCAGCTCGCGACCGGGTACCTGCGCGAGAAGCGCCCGAGCCACGTGGCCGCGGTCGAGGCGGCGTTCGCCGGCGTCATCCCGCCGAGCGAGCTGCCCTGGGCTGCGAAGCAAGACATCTTCCACTTCGTCACCGCGCAGCTCTACGACGCCAAGGGACGCACCGCGAACTTGAAGGGGCCCGCGGCAGCCGCGGCCATCGACGCCGTGAGCGCTCTCCTCGAAGTGCTGCGTCAGGACTCGGCGGCGTTCGAGGCCTACGTGCTGGCGAAGGGCTACGCGAAGAGCAACGAGCCGGCGCCGAAGTCGAGCGGGTTCTAGTCAGTCCTGGCGCGAGCTCAGTCTCACCGCAGATCGGGAGAGAGCCGCCACGACGCCAGGAGAACGCCAAGTTCGCCAGGAAGAGATCTGAATTAGATCCAGAGACTCGAGAGCCGAGGAGTCTCCGACTTGGCGAACTTGGCGCGGCGTCTTGGCGGTTTTCTGTGGGTCCAGGCGGGCGCAGTCCGGCTGACTCTGACCGAGCGTTGACGGGGCGCCGAGAGCGCGTGTATTCCGCTGGAATGCGCCTCATCGCAGCGACCCTGGGCTTCTCGGCGCTCCTCCTCGCCGGCTGCGGCGACGACGCCTCGGGCGGCGGCACGAGCGGCTCTGGAGGAGCGGCCGGCAGCGACGGAGGCCCCGGCGGCAGCGGCGGAGCTGCCGGTTCGAGCGGTGGCAGCGCCGGGGCAGCGGGCTCGGGCGCGAGCGGCGGCACCGCAGGCGGCGGCGGCGCCGGTGGCGGCGCAGGCGGCAGCGGCGGCAGCAGCAACCTCACCTGCATGCAGGAGCTCGACCAGCGCGGCGTCGGCTACACCACCACCACGGCCAAGGGGGTTGTGGACGCGGTCAAGCTGACGGGGCCGCTCAACGGAGTGCTGATCGCGAAGACCAACACCGATCAGGTCGCGACCGATCCGATGGCGTGCAACTTCGTGCTCCACCTGTGGGAGATGGCCGAGGTGCTGAAGGCGCACGGCATCCACAAGATCGGCACGCTGGGCTCGTATTGCTACCGCTGCTGCTGCTACTGGTCCGAGGAGAACTTCTGTCGCGGGCCGAACGACCCGGAGCCGGACTGCTCCGTGGCGCCCTGGAACGGCTACTCGAACCACTCCTGGGGGCGCGCCGTGGACATCCGCTACCTCTACAAGGACTCGGGGCAGGTCTACGACATCAACAACCCCGCCCACTGGGTCGAGTGGGCTACGGCGTCTCAGACCTGCACCCAGGGACTCGCGGCGCAGACGGGCATCAGCAAAGAGCTCTACACGCTGGCCTGCGAGCTGTCGGCCAAGCACGTGTTCGGCACCATCCTCACGCCGAACTACAACTCGGCGCACCGCAACCACTGGCACGCCGACATCGGTCAGAACGCCGAGCCGACCACCTGGAAGGTGCTGTCGAGCGAGGCGCACGTGGACGAAGGGCCGGGCGACGAGTAGCGCTCAGTCGTCCTCGAGCTCGTCGGCGGGGTCGTCGACGGCCGGAGGCGGACCGCCCATCGGGCGATCCGGGCGTGGTCCTCGCAGACCGCGACCGCGCGGACCTCTGGGCCGGTCCGCCAGCGTCGCCGCGAGCTTGTCGCGTTGCTCCGGCTTGATCACGCCGAGCAACGCGTTCAGGTACTCCGCTTGCTTCTTCGCCATCTCGCGGTGGCGCTTGGCATCGGCGCCGAAGTCGAGCTTGGCCGCGCTGAAGGTGTCCTTCTCGAACGCCGTCAAGAGCGCGTCCATGCGCTTCTGCATCTCTTCGCGCGCCCCGTCCGCCTTCCCGCCCTCGCGGCCCATGTCGTGCTTGGCGAGGATCGGTTCGACCCTCTTCTGTTGGTCCGCGTCCAGGCCGAGCTCTCCCGAGAGGCGCTCGAGCCGGCGCTTGGCGCGCTCCTCGTCCTTCGCCTTGTCCGGCTCCGGCTTGCCGCGGTCCTTGAAGCGAGCCTCGCGCTCCGCTTGACGCTTCTTCACGCCCTCGACCAGCGCCTTGCGCTGGGCGGCGTCGAGCTCCTTGTGGAGGGCGTCCAGGGCCTTGACCTCGGCGTCCTTGCGCGCGGCCGCCGCCTTGTCCAGCTCGGAGAGAGAGGGCTCGAGCTTGGCCAGCTCCACCTTGCCCGCCTTCACGCCCTCGGTCATCGCGGCGTTCAGGGCCTTGCGTGCCTCCGGAGCCGCGGGACCTCCGCCGCCGAGACCGTCGTAGAGCTTGTCGAGGGCGGCCTTCTTGTCCGCGGGCAGATCGAGCTCGGCGGCGGCCGCGTACATCGCCCCCGCGAGCCCTGCGCGGTCGCGCCGCGGCTTGCGCTCCGGCGCGGCGCTCTCGGCGGGGGCGGCGGATGCGCTGGCTGTCGGCGCGAGCTTTGGCGCCTCCAGGGTCTTCGGTGCCTCGGCCGTCGCCGGCGCAGAGACGCTGGGCGCGTTGTCGCAGGCCAGGGCGGTGAGGAGCAGCGTCGAGCAAACTACGGAATTCCTGAACGACATCGATTCACCTCCGAAGAGCTGGCGGACCCTACGCCTGCCGGAGTCGGGGGAGAACCCCTGGCTGTGTTGCAGACTGAGACACCGTGAGCTAGGGACTGAGGCTCGGGCGGCGGGTCATCGCCCGGAAGGAATGCGGTCTCATGCGCGGTTTCCTGCGTGGATTGGTGTTGCTGTTGGTGTGCCTGGGCTTCGGAGCAGCGGCATGCGCCGGGAGTGAAGACGCGGGTGAGGACGGCACGGGCGGCGCCGCCGGCGACGCCGGCCCCGACGGCACGGCGGGCGACTCCGGCTTCAACTTCGACGCTTCGACCTGCATCCCGAAGACCTGCGCCGACCTCGGCGTGGACTGCGGCCAGCAGGCGGACGGCTGCGGCGCGATCATCGACTGTGGCGGCTGTTTGGCCCCCGAATATTGCGGCGGCGGCGGTCCCAGCAAGTGCGGCAGCGACCCCTGCACCAAGAAGACCTGCGCGGAGCTCAACGCCTTCTGCGGCCAGCAGGGTGACGGCTGCGGTGGGTTGATGGACTGCGGGACCTGCACGGCGCCGCAGACCTGCGGCGGCGGCGGCGTACCGAACGTCTGCGGCGGGACGGCCTGCACGGCCAAGACCTGCGCGCAGATGGGCTACGACTGCGGGCCGGTGGCGGATGGCTGCGGCGGCCTCACGCAGTGCGGAACCTGCACCAAGGCCGGCGACATCTGCGGCGGCGGCGGCAAGCCCAACGTGTGCGGCAGCAGCGTGCCGCCGTGCGTGAAGAAGACGTGCGCCGACTGGGGCGCGAACTGCGGGCCCGTCAGCGACGGCTGCGGAGGCATCGTCCAGTGCGGCAGCTGCGCCTCGCCCAACTGCTGCGGCTGCGGCGGCAGCCCCAGCGTGTGCGGCGGAGCACCTCCGGCCTGCGTGAAGAAGACCTGCGCGGACTACGGCGCGAACTGCGGGCCCGTCAGCGACGGCTGCGGCGGCCTGACCGCGAGCTGCGGCACCTGCCCCTCCGGCCAGTGCTGCGGTTGCGGCGGCACGCCCAACGTCTGCGCCGGCGCCTCCGCCTGCACTGCGCTCACCTGCGCGAGCTTCCCCTCCGGGACCTGCGGCCAGCAGTCCGACGGCTGCGGCGGTTTGACCGCCAACTGCGGCGGCTGCCCGTCGGGGCAGTTCTGCGGCGGCGGCGGGCCCAACAAGTGCGGCTCCGGCTCGACCTGCATCAATCTCCAGTGCAAGCAGGTGAGCTGCCCGAGCGGCACCACCAGCATCAGTGGCACGGTCTACGATCCGGCCGGGCTGCGTCCCCTGCCCAACGTCTACGTCTACGTCCCGAACGGCACTCCCGCGGCCTTCACGGCCGGCGCCACCTGCGACAAGTGCGGCTCCGCCCTGTCGGGCCTGCCGCTGGTGACGACGCTCACGGACGCCACCGGCAAGTTCAAGCTCGACAACATGCCGGTCGGCGCGGACATCCCGGTGGTGATCCAGATCGGCAAGTGGCGGCGTCAGATCAAGGTCACGACGACGCAGTGCACGAACACCGCGGTCGCCGCGGCGCTCACCCGACTGCCCCGCAACAAGAGCGAGGGCGACATCCCCAAGATCGCGCTGACCACCGGCGGCTTCGACTCGCTCGAGTGCCTGCTCCGCAAGATCGGCATCTCGGACACGGAGTTCACCAACCCCGGCGGCACGGGCCGCGTGAACCTCTTCCGTGGCCAACCCGCCACCGGGCCCAACCAGTCCGCGGGCAAGTACGACGCGGCCTACGGCGGCGCAAACTTCCCGAGCTCGATGACGCTCTGGGGCAGCCTCTCGGCGCTGCAGGCCTACGACGTCACGCTCCTGGCCTGCGAGGGCGACACCTACACGGTGACCAAGCCTGCCAGCGCGCTCAAGGCGATGTACGACTACTTGAACGTGGGCGGCCGCGTGTTCGCCTCGCACTATCACCACTACTGGGTCAGCGCGAACACCAACGGCACGGGCACGGGCGCCTGGAGCTCGCTGGCCAGCTGGATCTACCCCTCACCCGGCCTCCTCAACCAGCAGAACGGGCTCGTCGTCCAGGGCAAGATCATCACCAGCTTCCCCAAAGGAAACGCCCTCGCGACCTGGCTCCAGACGGTGGGCGCCTCGACGACCTTCGGCGATCTGACCATCAACGACGCCAAGAACAGCGTGAAGAGCTTCGACCAGTCGCGGGTGACGGAGTGGATCTACGTCCAGAACACCAAGCTCTATCCCACCCTCACGCAGGTGCCCTACGCGACGGAGTACATCACCTTCAACACTCCGGTCGGGGCCTCGACGGCCAACCAGTGTGGGCGCTTCATCTTCAGCGACATTCACGTGTCGTCGGGTGACAAGGGCACGGCGTTCCCGAGTGAGTGCAAGTCCACCACGATGAGCCCGCAGGAGCTCGCGCTGGAGTACATGTTCTTCGACCTGTCGTCGGCTGTCTGCGACGAGAAGCAGCCGCCCCCCACCTGCAGCCAGCTCACCTGCGCCGACCAGGGCATCCAGTGCGGGCCGGCGCCCAACGGCTGCGGCGGCGTGATCGCCAGCTGCGGGACTTGTCCGTCCGGCCAGGTTTGCGGCACCGGCGGCAAGTGCGCGACCTCGAGCTGCACGCCCACGACCTGTGCGGCGCTGGGCAAGAACTGCGGCCTCTGGTCGGACGGCTGCGGCAACACGCTGAACTGCGGCACCTGCACCTCGCCGCAGACCTGCGGCGGCGCCGGCACTCCCGGCGTGTGCGGAGCGGGCAGCTGCACGCCCACGAACTGCACGGCGCTGGGCTACAACTGCGGGCTCTGGGCCGACGGCTGCGGCGGCACGCTGAGCTGCGGCACCTGCACCGCCCCGGCGAGCTGCGGCGGCGGCGGCGTGTTCGGCAAGTGCGGCGGCAGCGGCTGCCAGAAGAAGACCTGCGCCGACATGGGCGTGAGCTGCGGGCTGTCGGGCGACGGCTGCGGCGGGACCATCGACTGCGGTCCTTGCGACGGCGGCGTGACCTGCACGCCGCTCGACTGCGGCGGTCGCTGCGGCCCGCAGGGCGACGGCTGCGGCGGCGTCTTGCAGTGCGAGGCTTGCCCCGGCGGCACCTGCGTGCCGACGACCTGCCTCAAGGCCGGGGCGCAGTGCGGCTTCTACCCCGACGGCTGCGGCGGCTCGCTCAGCTGCGGCACCTGCCCGAGCGGACAGGTCTGCAGCAACAACAAGTGCCTCACCATCGGCTGAGGCGGCGCCTGCATCGGGAAACGCCGGGCGTGACCATCCCGCCCGGCGGGGGGGAGTGCGCCGGCCCAACCCAGAGGACGCTCCGGCGTCCCGAAGGGCGGACTATAAGCTTCCCCGATGCACGCGCCTCCCCCCGGCTTCACACCTCCCCCGGGTCCGCCCGGTGGCTTCCTGCCTCCGCTGCCCGGTGTCGCCGTCCAAGACGCCCGCGCGCTGGCCCAGGGCCAGGTCAATGGCCCGGCCATCGGCCTGATGATCGTCTCGGGCCTGTGCGCGCTGTTCTACGTCTTCGCCACCGTGATGGTGCTGTTCGCCGGCGGCATCACCTTCCTGCAAGGTGGTAGCGGAGATCCGGGCGCGGCGCTGGGGATGGGGATCGGCGCGGCGATGTACGCGTTCTGGGCGGTCGCGTCGATCGTGTGCTTCGTCGGCGCCCTGCGCATGAAAGCCATGAAGAACTACGCCTTCGCGGTGACCAGCGCGGTGCTCGCCATCCTGCCCTGCACCACCTACCTGTGCTGCATGGCGATGATGCCCTTCGGCATCTGGGCGATGATCGTGCTGATGAAGCCCGAGGTGAAGGCCGCCTTCGGCTGAGCGGTCTAGGGGGTGTCCCTAGTTCGGTGTGCGACTGAGCGGCTCGATTCGCGCCGCTCGGCGGCCAGCCGAGCCCCGGAATCACTTGAACAGTCTGGTCATGATCAGATCTCGATCCGAAAGTGAGGCGTGAGTGCGAAGACCGGCCGGACGCGCTTCGCGATACCCGACGGGGTGGGCCGGCGCCGGCCGCTTCGACCGAACGGAAGCGTCGCGTGGCGCTTGCTGCCGCCAGCGGAGCGCGAATTAGGGACACCCTCTAGTTCAACCGTCTTCGCCCATCGGCGCGAGCAGGCTCTCCACGTCGTCGGGCAGAAGGCGCAGCGTGCCGACCTCGCTGCCGAGCAGCGTGTCGGCCAGATTGCGCTTCCGCTGTTGGAGCTCGAGCATGCGCTCCTCGACGCTGCCTGCGACGACCAGGTTGTGCACGAACACCGGTTGGGTCTGTCCGATGCGGTGTGCGCGGTCCGTGGCCTGCATCTGCGCCGCGGCGTTCCACCAAGGGTCGTAGTGGATGACGGTGTCGGCCCGCGTCAGGGTCAGCCCCGTGCCGCCGGCCTTCAAGCTGATCAGGAACACGTCCGCCTCGCCGCTCTGGAACGAGTCCACGAGCTTGTGTCGCTCCTGGGAGGCGCCGGTGAGGGTGACGTGGCGGATGCCGCGCTCGGTGAGACCTTGGGACAGGAGCGCGAGCATGCGGGCGAACTGCGAGAAGACGAGCACCCGGCGCCCGCGCCCGAGCTCTCCCGCCAGGAGCGAGTAGAAGGCCGCGGCCTTGGCGCTGGTCTTCACGTCCCGGGCGGCGTCCACCTGGACCAGACGAGGATCGCAGCACACCTGGCGGAGCTTGGTCAGCGCGTCCAGGATCATCAGGCTCGACGCCTCGAAGCCCTGCCGGCGGATCGCCGACCGCACCTCGGCGTGAGCAGCGACGCGGATGCTCTCGTAGAGATCGCGCTGGTCCTCCTCGAAGCTCACGTGGCGCACCAGCTCGGTCTTCGGCGGCAGGTCCCGAGCCACCGTCTCCTTCAGCCGGCGCAGCACGAAGGGCGAGACGCGCGAGCGCAAGGCGTGCAGGCGGGTCTCGTTGCCCTCGCGTTCGATGGGGTAGCGGAAGCCGCTGCGAAAGCGCTGCGCGCTTCCGAGCAGGCCGGGCATCACGAACTCGAACAGGCTCCAGAGCTCGTCCAGGTTGTTCTCCACCGGCGTGCCGGTCAGTGCCAAGCGGTGCCGCGCGCGCAGCGTGCGCGCCGACTGACTGGCCTGGCTGCGCGCGTTCTTGATGGCCTGGGCCTCGTCCAGGATCACGTAGTGGTACTCGTGCTCACGGAAGCGCGACAAGTCGCGGGTCAGCACCGAGTAGGTGGTGAGGACCACGTCGCTGCCGGAGAGCTTCCCGAACGCCGCGTGGCGCTTGCCGCCGTGGAGCACCAGCACCCGGAGGTGCGGCGCGAACTGCCGGATCTGCCGGCGCCAGCCCTCGATCAGGCTGGTCGGGACGACCACCAGCGCCGGCAGGTCCATACGCCGCTGCTCCTTCTCGATGGCGAGTAGCGCGATGGTCTGGAGCGTCTTGCCGAGGCCCATGTCGTCGGCCAAGACGCCACCCACGCCGTGATCGCGCAGATGGCAGAGCCAGGTCAGCCCGTCCGCCTGGTAGGGCCGGAGCTCGGCGTGGAGCACCGCAGGCCGGGCCGCACCGGCCGGCGTGCGCCCGAGCTTCTGGCCGCGCTCCACCGCGTCGGAGCGACCGGTCCAGCTGAGGACTCGCCCTTGGCCCTCCAGAGCTTCGGTCAGCCTTCCCACCGCGGCCAGGTTGGTCTCGTGCAGGCGCAGCTTGCGCCCCTGACCGTCGTAGAGCTCCGCCAGGACCGCCAGGATGGGCTCGAGGCGTTCCCAGGGAATGGCCACGAAGCGCCCCTTGGCCACGGGCAGCGCGCGGCAGCGCGCGACCTGACGCGACAGCGACGACAGGCGCGCGCCCTTCGGCGCCTCCTCCAGCAGCTTGATCAGCGCGGGGACCAGGTCGATGACCTCGCCGTCCACTTCGAGCCCGAGCTCCAGCTGGAACCACTCCGCCTTCTCGCGGACGTCACCCAGCCGCGCGACCCAGCGCTCCGCGCTTCCCACCACCTGGAACTGAAAATCGGGGGCGATCTCGACCTGCCAGCCCAGCGCCCGGAGCTCCTCGACGGCGAGCCCGGAGAAGGAGCAGATGGCGTGCACGTTGTCGTCGACGTTGATCAGGTAGTCGGCGCGCACGCCGTGGGGAGCGACGACGCTCTCCAGGTGGTCGATCTCCACGGCACCGTAGCGCTCGATGCGCGCTTGCACGGCGCGCTCGGCGCGCAGATCGCGCTCGATCTCCGGCTCGGCGCTCTCGGCCTGCTCCCAGGCGTCGTCGTGCTGGGGCCGCACCTCGACGCCGCCGTAGTCGAAGCAGAGGCAGAGCACCGCGTGCTCCCTCTCCCGCCAGCGCCCGTCGGCGCCTTCGACCAACAAGCGCTCCGACGACAGCCGAAGCTTGACTCCGAATTTCTCTCCGTACGCCGCCGGTACGGCCCCCGCCGCCTGATCGAGTTGATGCGCCTGCACTGGGTCCGAGTCTTCGTTCTTACTCGGGCTTGCCTTAGATCAAAAAAAACCTCTCTTGTCGATCCCGCTCGCGATCGAAAGTGCAGATCGGCCGGCCGATCGCTCGCGCGCTCGACCTACATGGACACACACAGCCTCGCCCGGGCAGTCTCGCGACGATATCCGTCTCGCGCGGGCTCACGCGGGTCGAGCGACCCGCCTACTTGCAGCAGTTGCAGGTGTTCTTGACGGTACAGTCCTTCACGGCGCTGGCCTTGGTCGTGCCCGGACCGTTCACGCCGCCCGCTGCCTGAAGCTCCGTGCCGCACTTCAAGAGCACGCAGATCTCGTCGCAGCAGTTGTTCTTCTGGGCGCAGTTCCGGAGCCCCACGCAGGTCGCGTCGGCCTCGCACGCCTTGAGCTCGGTGAGGCAGCTGTCGCAGGCGCAGTTGGCGCAAGCCGGATCGGGGTTGGTCGCCGCCTTGGCCTTGCACTCGGCGAGATCGCTGCCCGCGCCCGCCGCGCCGCCGCTCGACGCCCCACCGCTCGACGTTCCCGCTGCCCCGCCGCTCGACGCTCCGCCGCTCGACGCTCCGCCGCTCGATGCTCCGCCGCTCGAGCTACCCGCAGCGCCCGACGCTCCAGCGCCGCCGCCGGAGCTGGCGCCGCCGCTGCTGCTGCCACCGCTCCCGGACCCGCCGCCGTCGTCGCCACCGCAGGCAACGACCGCAACCAACCCAAGAAGAACCCCAGAAAACACCAGCCCCAGCTTCATCTCGCCACCCTCCAGGGGGCCTTGTCCGGCCCGCCGGCCGAATATCCCAAACGACCGGCGCAAAGTCAAGCGGCGTCAGGGTGCCGGGACCAGGCCCTTTCGGTCCGCCATCAGGTTCTCGAGGAAGCCAGCCGCCTGGTTCATGGCCGCGGGGATGTCGTAGATGACGAAGTGCCCGTCGCTCGCGTCGTCGGCCGTCCACTGCGCGAGCACGCCGCTGGCGGCTCCGCCAGCCAGGTTTCCGCTCAGCCCCTGGGGCGGAATGGTCACCGGCTCGAGATCGGCCCAGGCCAGCTCTGCAATCTCGTGGATGACCGGCGTCTGCGGCGGCAGGCCCAGGGCCACGGCCTGCACCTCGATGCCGTGCGGCGGGGAGTAGCTGTCCCCGGACCCATCGGCGTTCACGCCCTCGGTCATCATCATCGGCTTCGGCAGAAAACCCGCGCGCGGGCGCCGCACGAGCATCGGCACGTAGTGGATGGGGTCGGTGGGGTCCACGATGCTCTGCGCCAGCGACATCGCCGGATGGAACAGGTTGAGCTCGTCGGTCTCGTCGCCGAGCAGACCGAGGAACACGGTCTTGACCAGACCCGCGACGTCCACGGGCTTGGTCTTCTCGAGCAGCGCGATGCTGATCATGCTGCCGGAGCCGCTCAACATGCCGCCGCGCGTCTGGTCGTCCACCGCCAGGAACAGCGGACCGTTCAGCCCGCCCTGCGAGTGGCCCATGAACGCGACCTTGTCGGGGTCGAAGCGGATCTCCGAGCCGCCGCTGATCGACGCCGGAATGGTGATCTTGCTCTTGGTGAACAGGCGCGCCTGCTGCACCACGTCGATGGCGGACTGTGGGCCGTTGGCGCGCGCGGCCACCGGATTCTCGACGTTGAAAAACAAGAGCTCCGGCGTGCCGGCGGAGGCGCCGGGACGGTCGCCGTGGAAGATCTGGTCGATGCCCATGGTCGCGATGCAGCGCTTCGCGAGCGCGGTGCCTTCGTCCTTGGGACCGATGAAGCTCCGGTAGTTGCCGCCAGTGCCGTGAGCGTAGAGCACGATGGGGTAGCCGCTCGCCGGCATCGGGCAGGCCGCTGCCTTGGGCACGGTGAGGGCGAACCGCAGGTCGAAGTCGTCCTGCACCGCGGGCTCGCCCGCCGCGTCGAACGCGAGGGCGCCGCCGTCGCCGTACTTGGCATACGGGATCTTGCCCTGCTGAAAGTTCGGCGTGGGCCCGTAGCGTCCTTCGTAGGTGTCGTAGAAGCCGGCTTCCTCCGCCTTCTTCAGCGTGCCATCCAGGATCTTCGGCTCCGGGTAGCTCGCCACGACGAAGTCGCGGATCTTCGCCGTCTCGGCCACCGGATCGTCGGTGGTGAACACCGCCAAGTGGACGATCGAGCTCTTCGCGACGCCGGCCTGCTCGAGCTCGGAGAGGGCGCCCGACAGCGCCGACTTGGCGAGCGCTGCCGGGCCGCTCGCGTCGTCATGGCCGAGCACGGCTCGGAGGTCCGGCGAGGGCTCGATGCGACCGCCGTCGGCCGCCCGCACGCGTTCGGTGACCACCAGCGCGTAGCGCGTGCCCGGGCGCAACGGGAAGCCCAACGCCGGCATGAAGGCCAGGGTGTTCGGCTGCCAGTAAGCGCCCTCCTCGGCGCGGAAGAAGCTCGCGACGCGCTGGCGCGCTCCGCGCTCGGGCGAGTCCGGGTCGACGTCGATCAGCTGCACGACCGCGTCGTCGCCGAGCGACGCTCGAGGCGTGGGCAGCGAGCTCGGGGCGAGCGGCGTCGTGAAGCGCAGAAACCCCGGCGCGGCCGGCGAGAAGCCCGTGAGCACGCCCTTCATCGACTCGATGTAGCCCTTCAGAATGGGCTTCTTGCGCGGGTTCGGGTAGCCCGTGAAGCGGACCGTGCCGTCGCTCTCCTTGCGCAGATCGCTGGGCCAAGGGTGATCGAAGAAGGTCTCTTCGGCGAGCTCGTCGAGAGAAGCGGGAGCGACGAAGATGCTCTCGCCGCTCTTCTCTACCTCCTCGCCATCCGAGCACCCCGCGGTCAGCGACACCAGAACCAGGAGCGTCCACCTCGGCCCGAGCATGCGCCGGTTCTATCACGCGCGACCCCACGCCGGGGTCACTTGACCGTGACGGTCCAGGGGAACGTTTCGACGTGCCACTCTTGCGGGTGGGCGTATTTCCCGATGCGGATCGAGAGCATCTTGCCTTGTACGCAGGCCTGCGCTCCACCCGAGCCGGACATGCTGCCGGTGCCCGAACCGTCGGGGCGAAAGCCACACGAGCCGGTGTAGGTCTCGCTGGCCGCGCCGGGCGTCTTGTTCGGGGCGCACGCGACTGCCGCGGCGGCGGCCGCCGAGCTGACCTTCTTCTGCACGGCGGCGACGTCGATGGGCTTGAGCTCGCCGCTCGATGCGGCGCTCGGCGCGGGGGTGGGCGCGGGGGCCGGAGCCTCGGTCGGGGTTGGCGAGGGCTCGGCCGCGGGGACCTTGTCGCCAACGACAGGGGTCGTCTTCGTCGCGGTCGTCGAGCGCGGCGACTTCGCGTTCGACGCCGACGAGGTCCCCAGAGTGGGCTCCGCAGGGCTCGCGGTCGCCCCCGTCGGCGCCGGGTCGGCGGGAGTCGCTGCGCCCGCCTGGGCCGCGGAGCTCTCGCTGGGGCTCTCGCTGGTGTAGAGCCACGCGCCCGCCCCGACGGCGACGATGGCAACCCCGCCCACCAAGAGCAATCCGGCCCCGAGCAAGATCAAGAGCGGGGCCTTCGAGGCACGCCGCGGCGGCAGCGCCGAGGCGCTCACCGGGTGGGACGCGGAGATCCCCGGCATCGACCCGCTGGCGAGGGCCGGAGTCGGCACCGGCAGGCTCGGCAGCGTTCCGTTCAGCATCGCTTCGAAGGCAACGAACGCAGCGTGCGCTTCGGGAAAGCGCTGGCCCGGCTCCCGCGCCACGGTACGGGCGAACCAAGCGTCGAAGCCCGGCGGGAGCAGGTGCTCGACACCGTATTCCCGCGCTCGCTCCGACGCCGGGACCAACACGTCCATCAGCGTCTCGCGGAACAGCGCGCTCAGCGCGGCGCCCGGCTCGTTCGCCGCGTGCCAGTAGTGCCGTCCGGTGAGCAACCGGAACGCGATGAGCCCCAGCGCCCAGACGTCGGCGGCAGGAGTGATCTGGGCGCGAGGATCGCTCTGCTCCGGCGCCATCCAGAGCGGCGTTCCGACCTGCCCGGTCCCGCTCTCCTTGGCCTCGGCCGCCAGCTTGGCAATGCCGAAGTCGAGGACCTTCAGCTGGCGGGTCGTCTCTGCGCTGTGAACCTCGGCGAGGAAGATGTTCTCGGGCTTCACGTCGCGGTGCACGATGCCCACGGAGTGTGCCGCCGCGAGCGCGTGGCACAGCTGGCGAAAGATCGGCACGATCTCCTGCGCCCCGAGCGTGCCCCGGCGCGCGCAGAGCTGACCCAGGTCTTCGCCGTGCAGGAGCTCCATGGCGAGCCACGGAATGCCGAGGGCCGAGTCCACCCCGGCGGCGATCACCTCGACGACGTGCTCGCTGGGGATGCGCGCGCCGACCCGGGCCTCTTGCTCGAAGCGCTCGCGCATGCGCGCCTGCGCGATCAGCGTCGGGTGCATGATCTTCAGTGCGCGCTTCTGGCCGGTGCTGATCTGCTCCGCCAGCCACACCCCTCCCATGCCCCCGCGGGCGAGCTCCCGCTCCACCCGGAAGTCCCCCCCGATGACCGCTCCGGCGAGCTGCATGACGCCGGTCGTTATTGCACGCTTCCTGCTCGGGCGCAGTATCCTGCCCCCGTGCTCGTCCGCCGCCTGGGAACTGCCGGCGCTCTCGCCGCCCTGCTGACCGCCGCAGCCACTGCGCAGGCTGCGGGTCCGCTCGGGCCGGAGGGCTCGACGATTGCCACCAGCGACTACCGAGTCGATCTCACCCAGGGCGTCGTGCTGGCCGGAACGCGGGTGCTCGGCCTGGCAGGTGCCTACGTCGCCATCGCGGAGGGCGTCGACGGCAACGCACAGAACCCCGTGGCGCCGGCGATGCGCCCAGTCCACTCCTTCGACCACACGGACTACGACCTCGGCTTCGGGCTGACCTTCCCCGCGGCCGTCAGCGGCAACGATCTGTTCAACAGCGGCGACCGCACCAGCGTGTCGGCGTCGCAGTCGGACGCCTTGTTCCTGGATCTCGCCGCAAACCTCCAGCTCGGTCGCTGGGGTGTGGGCGCGTCGATTCACTACACGACGTTCGAGGTCGCCTCGGCGGACGGGCAGAGCCTGGGCCTGAACGCTCGCTTCGGCGGCGTTCGCTTGCAGGTCGCCCGTTCCTGGTTCGACGGACAGTTCCTGCTCGGCCTGGGCAGCCGCGGCACCGGGCTCCTGGTCGAGAACCAGGCTCCGGAGCCCGGTGAGCCCAAGCAGCTGTTCCACATCGAAGGCGCGGCGGCGGAGCTCGGCACGATGTACCGCCCGAACGGAGATCCGTACCGAATCGGCGTCGCCGTCCGGTCCGCGGTGATCACCAACGAGCTCAGCGCGGACGTCCCGAAGGACGCCGCCGGCGACCGCGTCGTCAGCCGCAACGGCATCGACCTGTACCTGCCGAACGAGGTGACGCTGCCCTGGGACATCGACGTGGGGCTCGCCTTGCAGCTCGGGCCGCGCCCGCTCAACCCGCGCTGGGTCGACCCCGACGAGGCCCTGGCGCGGCTGGATCGCTACCTGCGCTGGAAGGAGCTGGAGCGAGCGCGACGGAAGCGGGCGCTCGCCGCCGAGCGTCCCTCCGCCGCGCGCCAAGCGGCCTTGGAAGCGGAGAGCGCCAGCGACGCGGGCCTGGACGAGTTGCACCGCGAGCGGGCGCTCAGGACGTTGCGCGAGCGGCTGCGGCAGCGAGCCAAGGCGATGGAGCGGTTCTACGTCCTGATCTCGACCTCGCTCCTGATCACCGGTCCGGTCAGAAACAGCGTGGGCGTCGAGTCCTTCATCGAGCGCAGGGTGCAGCGCTCGGGGCGGAAGGCGACGTACACGCCTCGCCTGGGAGTCGAAACCGAGGTCGTCCCGCACTGGCTGAAGCTCCGCGCGGGCAGCTACGGCGAGCCCACGCGCTTCGAGTCGCGGGGAGCCAAAGCGCGCTTGCACGGGACCCTGGGCTTCGACCAGAAGCTGTTCCCATGGACCGCGTTCGGGATCTTCGACGAAGACACGGAGTGGCGACTTGCGGCTGCGCTCGACGGAGCGCGCCACTACTTCAGCTGGGGCCTGAGCGTCGGAGTGTGGCGATGAGAGCACGCGCGCTCGGCTGGCTCGTGCTGGCGCTCGGCGCGTGCTCGAAGCCAGAGCCCCCGCCCGTGGAGCGCAAGGAGCCCTGGCTCGCGAACCCGCCGGACGCGGCCGCCGCGATCTCGGCGAAGTACGTGGTGAGCGAGCGCTGCGAAGCCAAGGTCGAGCTCAAGGCCAAAGAAGCTACGCCACGCGGTACGTTCCGCGTCTGCCGTGGCGAGCTCACGGTGAACCTGTCGGATCTGACGGCGAGCCGCGGCACGCTCGCGGTGGACGTAGCCAGCATCGAGATCAAGGGGGATGGCGACGCAGGCCGCAGCGACGAGCGTAGCCAGGATGCGCAGAACTGGCTCGACGTCGGCGCGACCCGCCCCGAGGCTGACCGCGAGCGCCTGCGCTGGGCGGTCTTCACCATCACCTCGCTGACCGACGCGAGCAGCCCGAGCGCTCATGCTGGGCGGCGGGAGCGGGCCGAGCCCGACGCGGAGGAACCGGCAGCGCTGCCCGAAGACGACGCGGGGGCGGAGCGGCGCGCGGAGCGCCGCAGCGTGACCCTGACCGCGAAAGGCCACCTGCTCTTGCATCGCGTGCGCGTCGACGTAGAGGTCCCGATCCGTGTCGCCTTCGACTACGGCGCCCGCCCGACCGCCGACGCGCTGCCGGAGCGGATCGCGCTCACGACTCGGCGTCCGGTGGTGGTCACGCTGGCCGCGCACGACATCAAGCCGCGGGATTCCGCCGGAGTGTTTCAGGCGCAGGGCATGAAGCTCATCGGCACCAAGGTCGGCGCCAACGCCCGAGTGACGCTGTCCGCCACCGCCGCCCTCGTGAAGCCCTGAGCCGAAACCCCACGCCCGCTGGTGCGTAAGTACTTGGGTCAGCGGGGCAAACTGTCCCGGAACCGGACAAAAGCCGGGCCGGCCAGGCCAAAAGCCGCTATCTTTCGCCCCGTCAAGGAGTCCAGAGGAAATGTCGCACAAGCTCTCGTTCACCCACATCGCAGCCACCCTCGCCGCGCTCGGAGCCGTCGCCTGCGGCGGCTCGAGCCCGCCCGCCGAGTCCCCCGTCGAGGCGAAGGAGGTCCCTGCGGCGACGGAGTCCGCGCCCGAAGAGGCCGCGTCGGAAGCGACCGCCGAGCCTGCGGCCGGGGAGAGCGTCGCCACGGAAAAGCCGGCGGGAGAGGAGACGGCCCCGACCGAAGCGGCGCCCGCCGCACCCGCGGCTACCACGACCGCGGCGCCGGCCCCCAAGCCCGCGGCCAAGAAGAAGGCCCCCGCCACCAAGAAGGCCGCCGGAGCCAAGGCGGGTTGCGGCGCCGGCACTTGCGGCTGACCCCTAGGAGCGACGTGCCGGGCGCGGAGCGGAGGCTGACCGGTGTGGGCCTCGGCCTGCGCTGGGAGTTCCTCGAGGAGGTCCTCGACGGGCCCGCGCTCGACGTCGCGTTCTTCGAGGTCTGCCCCGAGAACTACATGCGCCGCGGGGGCTACTACCCCGCCGCGCTCGCGAGCATCGCCGAGCGCTACCCCATCGTGACCCACGGGCTCACGCTGTCGGTGGGCGCGAGCGAGCCACCCGGCGACGACTACCTGACGGAGCTCCGCGCCGAGACGCGCCGCCTCGGCACGCCGTGGCACAGCGACCACCTCTGCCTGTCGAGCGCCGGACCGCGCCTCATGCACGAGCTCATCCCGCTCAAGCAGAGCAGCGCCAACGCACGGCGCGCCGCCGAGCGCCTGCGCCAGACGCGAGACTTCCTCGACCTGCCGATGCTCGTCGAGAACATCACCTGGTACGCCCACCCCGGGCGGCGGGAGCTGCCGGAGGCCGACTTCATCAGCGAGGTGCTCGAGCGCGCCGACGCGGGCCTGCTCCTCGACGTCAACAACGTCTGGGTCAACGCGCAGAACCACGGCTTCGACCCGCGGGAGTTCATCGCGGCGTTGCCGCTCGAGCGCGTGCGCCAGATCCACGTCGCTGGGCACACGCGCACGGAGTCGGGCCTGATCCTCGACACCCACGGCGCGCCGGTGGTCGATCCGGTGATCGAGCTCCTCACGTGGACGCTGGAGCGGGTTGGACCCGTGCCGGTGCTGCTCGAGCGCGACAACCAAGTGCCAGAGCTCGCGGAGCTCTTGGACGAGGTGAGCCGGCTCTCGGCCGCGTACGACCGAGCAATGTCGAAGAAGGAGGCACCGCTTGCCCGAAGCGCTTGAGCTGGCCATGGCGGACCTGGTGTTCGGCCCGGGCTTCGCGCCGGACGACCGCGGCGCGCTCCGCGCGTGGCTCGACCGGAACGGCGTCGACGAAGCGGACGCGCACGCGATCCTGGACGACGGCGCCGAGCGCCTGCTCGTCTACCGGAAGCTCGTCAGGGGCACGCTGCGCGAAGCGGTGGAGTCTGCCATCCCGCGCAGCATGGCGCGCCTCGGGCCGGTGTTCGACGAGTACTTCGATCGCTATCTCGCGGAGCAGGCCCCGCGCTCCCGCTACCTGCGCGACGTCACGACGGAGCTGCTGGAGTTCTGCGCGCCGTTCTGGCCCACCGACGCCCGCGTCCCTGCTTGGGCGATGGATCTCGCGCGCCACGAGGCGGTGCAGATCGCGGTCGCCTCCGAGCTCGCGCGCCCGCCCGGGGCGGAGCCCGGGGAGCTCGCGCTCGGCGCGCCCGTCCGCTTCATCGAGGCCATCCGGCTGATGCGCTACGACCACGCGGTCCATCGGCTGAGCGACGACGTCGACGATCGCACCCCGCCGCTCGCCCAGCCGACCGCGCTCCTGGTCTACCGGAGCCCGGAGCACGAGGTGCGCTACCTGGAGACGAGCCCCCTCGCCGGCCTGGTCCTCGAGCGCCTGCTGGCGGGGGAGCCCCTGGGCGCCGCCATCGAGGCCGCATGCGCCGAAGCGGGACACGCCGTGGACGCTTCGGTACTGGACGGGATGGCCCGGCTGCTCGCAGACTTGGCCGCGCGCGGAGCGCTGCTCGGATCGCTCGAAGCGGAGGAAGCCTAGATGACGGTACGCGACCCCTTGGGCATCGCCGGCGAAATCGTCGCCGACAAATACAAGATCGAGCGCGCCGTGGGCGAAGGCGGCTTCGCCGTCGTCTACCGAGCGGAGCACACGATCTGGAAGAAGCCCGTCGCGATCAAGTTCTTCAGCGAGCTGTCCAGCGTGGCCGTCGATCAGCGCGAGGCGATGCAGCAGGACTTCATCAACGAAGGCGCGCTCCTGACCGAGCTCTCGAGCCAGACGGCGGCGATCGTGCAAGCTCGCGACGTCGGCACCTACACCACGCCGGAGGGCCGCTGGATGCCCTTCATGGTGCTGGAGTGGCTCGAAGGCCGCTCGCTCGAGGACGTCATCGTCTCGGAGGTCAAGGCCGGACACCCGCGCTTCTCGTTGCAGGAGGTGTTGCGCCTGCTCGGCCCGGTCGCTGCGGCGCACGGTCGAGGCATCGCACACCGCGACGTGAAGCCACCGAACATCTTCGTGCTCGGCGACGATCCGCGCCAGGGCTCGGTCACGGTGAAGATCCTCGACTTCGGCGTGGCCAAGATGATCACCGACAACACGCAGATGAAAGCGGCGTTGGCCAAGACCGGCACGAACATCACCTCGTTCACCCCGCAGTACGGCGCTCCCGAGCAGTTCAGCCGGAGCTACGGCGCCACCGGACCCTGGACGGACGTGTTCGCGCTGGCGCTGGTCGCGGTGGAGATGCTGGTGGGCAAACCAGCGCTCGACGGCGAGGATCTGGTACAGCTTGCGTTTTCGGCCGGTCACCCCGAGAAGCGCCCGACGCCGCGCACGCTGGGTGCGGTGGTGAGCGACGAGGTGGAGGCCGTCCTCGCCAAGGCGCTCTCCGTGCAACCTACGGCGCGCTACTCCCGCGCCTCCGAGTTCTGGGCGGCGCTGGAGGCCGCAGCCAGTGGCAGCCGAGCCGCCAGCGCCGAGGCCCTGGGAGCGACCATGGCGATGCCGGACTCCCTGCGCTCCGCCATCACGCCAATCCAACCCGCCAAGACCGAGCCCGCGTTGAACCGGGCCCACTCCGCGGTCACCGTGGATCCCTCCACGCTCACGCCGGCGCCGTCGGCGCCGGGCGCAGCCAAGAGCAAGACCGGGATGATCGCCGCCGGCGTGGTCGCCCTGGCCGCGCTGGGCGGCGTCGCCTTCTTCGCGCTCCGCCCGGACTCCGACAAGCCCACTCGCCCCGCCGCGACCCCCACGGTCAGTGCGGAGCTCGGCGCGCCGGTCGCGAGCGCGCCGGTCACGGCCCCGGCGAAGTCCGACAGCTGCCCCGGAGCCATGTTCAAGATCCCCGCCGGGCAGTTCTACATGGGCTCGGACGACAAGGCGGCCGAGGACAACCAGAAGCCCGCCCACAACGTCTCCCTAGACGGCTTCTGCATGGACTCGACCGAAGTCACGGTCGCGGACTACCAGAAGTGCAGCCAGACGGGCGCCTGCCGGCGGCTCAAGCCGGAGGTCGGCTACGTCAAGATGAAGCCCCACGAAGAGAAGGCCTTCCTCCCGCTCTGCAACATCGACGCGAGCGGGCGCGAGCAGCACCCGATGAACTGCATCTCGTGGCGCGATGCCGACACCTTTTGTCGCAAGAACGACAAGCGGCTGCCGACCGAGGCCGAGTGGGAGTACGCGACGCGGGGCCCCGACGGTCGCGTGTTCCCCTGGGGTGACGACAAGCCCACGGTGGCGCACCTGAACGCCTGCGATCTGGACTGCGTGACCTGGTCGAAGAAGGCGGGCGTGGGCGTGCTGGTGCTGTTCGAGAGCGAGAGCGACGGATTCTCGGCCACGTCACCCGTCGGCAAGTTCCCGAAGGGGGACTCGCGCTTCGGCCCGAAGGACGTGGTGGGAAACGTCTGGGAGTGGGTGGCCGACTTCGAGGGAAGCTACACGGCCGCAGAGCAGAAGAACCCGACCGGTCCGTCGAGCGGCGAGAAGAAGGTGATCCGAGGCGGGTCCTGGAACGGCGCCCGCGAGGAATGGCTGCACCCGAGCTTCCGCTTCGCCGCCGAGCCGGAGCGCCGCCACCCCGCCATCGGCTTCCGCTGCGCGAAGAGCCTGTGAGCGAGCGGGCGCTCGCGAGGTTCCACGATGTGCTCTAGACTTCCCGGTCGATGAGCAGGAGCCCGCTGGATCATCCTCGGCTCGCGGTCATCGACCGCAAGCTCGACTCGGGCGAGCTCGACGAAGCGCAGCACCTGCTCGCCCAGCTCGGGGACAACTACTTCTTCCGTCACGCCACGACCTACCTCGCTTCTCGACTGCTCTACCTGCGCGGCACGCTGGACGAGGAGAGCCTGATCGAGCGTCTGGTGCGCGTCCTGAACGAGACGCACGACTTCCCGGAGGCGGAAGCGCTGCTCGCGCAGGCAAAGGCCGGGACCTTGGTCAAGCAGGCGCCGGTGCCGCGGAGCTCGCGGCCGCCGCCCGCATCGCTCGGCAGTCAGCCGCCGGGACCCGAGATCGAGATCGCCTTCGGGTCTCGTCATCTCCCCGAGCGCCCGCGACTCGGTACCCCGGAGATCCCCCGGGCGGGACGCGTGCCTGACGTCGCTCACGAGGCCAAGGCGGCCCGCCCGGGGTCGATCCCGGACCTGGAGATAGCCGGGGCACCCCCGCCGGGCTTCGCGGCGGAGGCAGCGCCCGCCCGACGGACGCCGGCGAGGCCAGCGGCGCCACCAGCTGGACCGCGGGAGGAGAGCCTGCAGCTGACCGAGCGTGCGCCCGTGCGCGCGCGGGACTCAGAGCCCATCGCCGGCGCCCGATACTCGTCGACGCCCAGCGCCTCCGAGGCGGTCTCGCTGCGCAAGAAGAGCACGGGCCCGGGACGGCCGGCGGGCTCGAGCTCGCCGGCAGCCCGCCGGCAGTACACCGAGCCCATCATCGGTACCGAACCCCCAGCGCCGGCCGAGCGCGCCAGCTTGTTCGAGGTGGCGGGGCTTCTCGACGCGGGCAGAGCTGACGAAGCGCTGAACGTGCTCGCGACGCGCGGCGATCCGGCGGAGCCGGACCACGCTTTGCTCAAAGCCCGCGCTCTTGCCCGAGCCGGGCGAGGCGCGGAAGCCGTCGAGGTCGCGCGACGCCTGGGCGCTGCGCCACTCCTCGAGCCGACCATCCGCGCCGGCGTGGCCCGCCTGGCGCTCGAGCTGGGCGAGGTCGATTTCGGGCTCGAACAGGCTGCTCGGGCCCACGAGGAAGATCCGATCCAGCCGACGATCCGCCTGACCTACGCCTGGGCGGCCCTGCGCCGCGCTCGGCGCAGCGCGGATCCGGAGCTGGTGTCGTACGCCTCGCTGGCGCTCCGGGAGCTGGTGGGCGACGGCGGTCCGCACGAGGGTCTGCTGCTCGGCCTGCGAGCCTGCGTCGAGGCGCACTCCGGCGACGCGCTGCGCGCGCTTCGGCTCGCCGAACGCGCCATCGCTCTCGAGCCGAGCGCAGACGCCTACGCAGCGCTGGCCATGGCCGCAGCGAGGCTCGGTCGGCCCGACGACGTGAAGCGCGCGAGCGCCTTGCTCCGGGACAAGAGCCCGGCCGAGGCGGCCGCCCTCGGGGCGAGCCTCGAGGCCCACGGCGAGGAGCTGTTCGAGCTCGTCACCAAGCCCGAGAGCATCTACGCCCCGGCGGCCAGCCCGGACACGGAGGCGTCGAGCTTGTGGGGCCCGCTCGAGATGGCGGTCGTACAGGGCCACTGGAGACAAGCATTCGAGACCTTCGCCCAGCTCGGGGCCGACACGCTCTCGCAAGTCTCGGCCGCGACGCGGCACGAGCCGCCGGCACTGGCCGCAGTGGCTGCCAGCTTTCTCACCGTGGCTCCGATTTCCCGCGACCTCGCGCCGTTCGATCAGACGCCCTGGAGCCTGCTGCGCATCGCCGACCTGTTCGCGCTGCTGTCGCGCGGTGCAGCCGAGGTCGCCATCGACCACCCGCTGGCGACGTTGATCGGAGCCTACGTCGGCGAATCGCTGCGACTCTGCTACCGCGCCCGCTGGTCAGGCACTCTCGACGACCCCGCGTCCCGCGAGGTCACCGGCGAGCAGGGCGCCTTTCGCCCCTTCGCGCTGGTGCTCGCCGCGCTCGCCGGAAGAGGGGACTTGTCGGCAGCGGCGAGCCGCGCGGAAGCGGTGGCGAGCGACAAGACCGTGTTGCCACACCTCCCCGCAGTGACGCCGCTCTGCCCCTGGGATCCGGCGCAGTGGCCGGCGCCTTCGCGCCTCCCTCACTACGCCGTCGCGCTCGAGCGTTCGGTGATCTCGGTCTTGTGCGCCGAGCGCACCGGAAGCGGGCTGGACGGCTCGATGGCCAGCCTGAACGCGCTGGACGAGCACGTCGAGAGAATCGCGCCAAAGCGCGCGCCCCTTCACGCAGACACGCGCTGGGCGCGCCGCGCCACGGTGCTGCTCGGCGCCTACCTGGGCGAGGTGCTCAGGCGGGAGACCGGCGCCGACTGGTCGAAGCGGGACAGCCTGGAGCTGGGACCCACGAGCTATCGCCTGGTGCTCCCCTCCGGTCGCGAGGCCTGGCCGATGGAGCACGTCTTCGCGCGGCTGACCGCCGGGGCGGTGTCGCTGCACGAATACGCGCTCCGGATCGATCGCTGAGCGCGCGGCTCGGACGGCGGCGAGTGTCGCGTCAGGGGTGAATGTGGACCAGCGTGCCTTGGCGCAGGCTCATCGCGCCGTGCCAGCCCTGCGGAACCGGCGGATCGGTCCAGTGAAACAGCCAGCGCGCGTCGAGGGGCGACAGGTTCACGCAGCCGTGGCTGCGCGGGCGACCGAACGAGTCGTGCCAGTACGCCGCGTGGAACGCGTAGCCGGCCTGGAAGTACTGCACGTACGGCACGTCGCGCAAATCGAACTCGTCTCCGAGCTCGTCGCCGCTCATGGTGGCGGTCACGTGCTTGGTGTGAATCAGAAACTGCCCGCGCACCGTGGAATGAGTCTCCTTGGGGTCGCCGAGGCCGTCGGCCCCGGTCGAGACCAGCGTCACGTACACGGGCTTCTGGCCCTCGTAGGCCACCAGGACTTGCTTCAGAATCGACACGTCGACCCAGGTGCGGCCGTCGGTTGCCCAGCCTGGCCGATTCCGCATCGGCTCGACGCGCACCAGGTGGTCCTCTCGGAGCCACTCGCCGCTCTTGGTCTGGGCGTAGCCGACTCCGTTCCTCCGAACGCGCAAGGGCGTGACCGCCAGCGCCTCGCGGTACCCGAGCGGGCGCACGGGCACGAGCCCCGTCGAGCGCGGATCGCCGGAGTAGAGCTGCGCCCCTTTGGTCATGACGAACACCACCGGCAGAGTGGTCTCGGCGTCGAGGGAGAGGCCGTGGAACGCACTCGGCGCGACCCGACGCATGCGGTCGAGCGGGACCACGTCGAGATCCACGCTGAGACCGAAGCGGCGCCCCTCGTGCTCGAAGAAGTCGAGGAACGCGAAGCCGCTCTTGGGCACGGCGCGCCCCAGGTACAAGCTGCCAGACGAGTGGCGCACGCCGTTCCAGCTCATCACCTGCCGGCCGCCGGCGATCAGGTCGGGGATGGGCTCGAATGGCACGTCGTCCCAAGCCGGATCGGGCTTCCTTCGCGCGTGGTGCACCAGGTCCTGCTCGACCAGACCCTGCTCCTTCGGGCTCGGGACCTTGGTGTAGAACGGTGGCGTCGGGAACGCCGACATGCCGTAGGCGTAGGGCAGCGCGGCGTGGCGATCCGGGCGCCGCGCCGAGGCCGTCACCAGCGGGTGATTGACGTCGAGGGTCGCGTTCTTGCCCACGCACACGAAGCCCTGAGGCGCGATGCGGTACCAGCCACCCGCGCAGCCGCCGTCGCCCACCGGCTCGGGCGAGCGCTTCACGATCGCTCCGCCGCGCAGGTACCCTATCTTCTTCGCGCGCCAGCTCGGCGACGCGTAGACGAAGGTCTCTTTGCTCGTGGCGGCGAGGGCGAGCTCGGCGTCCACGCTTGCCTCGGGTCCGGGCGCGGCGGCCTCGCTCCCGCCCTCCTCCGCCTCGGCGGGCTCGGCGAGCACGTCGCCGGTCTCGAAGCTCGCCGGCTGGGTCTCGCCGTTCGGGTCGCCTCCCGGCGTGGGCGCCGCCTCCGGCAATGGTCGCTCGGGAACCCGCGAGGCGGCGACCTGCACGAAGCGCCGGGCCCGCGGCATCTGCCTCGAGAGGGCGCTTCGAGCTCCGAGCACGCTCTCCACCTCGCAGCTGGCGAAGGAGAGGCCGAGCAGGGCCACCGAGAGTCGGGCGAAGCGGGTGGCGAGGGCCATGGCTCTTCCGCCGTCGCTAGCGGTCCTGTGCGGGTTTGGCCCAGTTTCCTGCGGGTCCATGCTCGAGGCTCCCCTCGCCCATCCGCCGTGATAGACCGCCGCGCATGGCCACCGACCCCGTGACACTGGACCAGCTGAGTGCCCTCGACGCCCACCTGACCGAGGACGAGATCATGGTGCGCGACGCCGTGCGCCGCTTCGTGCGCGAGCGCTACCTGCCGCGGGCCGGCCAGCTCTTCGAGGAGGAGCAGTTCCCCACCGATCTGATCCCCGAGATAGCCGAGATGGGCCTGCTCGGTGCCGGCCTGAAGGGCTACGGCTGCGCGGGCATGAGCCCGGTGCAATACGGGCTCATCCTGCAGGAGCTCGAGTACGGCGACAGCGGCCTGCGCAGCTTCGTCAGCGTCCAGGGCTCCCTCGCCATGTACTCGATCTGGGCCTACGGCAGCGAGGACCAGAAACAGAAGTACTTACCGAAGATGGCCAAGGCCGAGCTGATCGGCTGCTTCGGGCTGACCGAGCCGGACAGCGGCTCCGACCCGGGCTCGATGACCACGCGCGCGCGCAAAGACGGCAACGAGTGGGTGCTCAGCGGCACCAAGATGTGGATCACCAACTCGCCCCTTGCGCACCTCGCGATCGTGTGGGCGAAGGTGGAGGACGGCGGTCCCGAGTCGATCCGCGGCTTCATCGTCGAGCGCGGCGCGAAGGGCTTCGAGACCCCGAAGATCCACGGCAAGATGAGCCTGCGCGCCAGCGAGACGGGCGAAATCGTGCTGGACGAGTGCCGCGTGCCGGAGGCGAACATGCTGCCGAACGGCCAGGGCCTCAAGGCGCCGCTCGGCTGCCTGACCCAGGCTCGCTTCGGCATCGCCTGGGGCGCCCTGGGCGCCGCCAAGGCCTGCTTCGACTCGACGGTGAGCTACGCCCGCACCCGCGTGCAGTTCGGCGTGCCCATCGCGTCGAAGCAGCTGATCCAGGAGCAGTTCGCCGAGATGGGCAGCGAGATCATCAAGGGGGACATCCTGGCCCTGCACTTCGCCCGGCTGAAGGAGAAGCACGGCAAGCTCCGCCCCGATCAGGTCTCGCTCTGCAAGCGCAACAACGTGCGCGTGGCGCTCGAGACCGCCCGCGCCTGCCGCGGCATCCTGGGCGGCAACGGCATCCTGCTCGAGTACCCCGCCATCCGCCACATGCTGAACCTGGAGAGCGTCTACACCTACGAAGGCACGCACGAGGTGCACACTTTGGTGCTGGGCATGGCGTTCACGGGGATCAACGCGTTCTGACAGAGTTGCGCCACGACGCCACGACGCCACGATGCCACGAAAGAAGAAGAAGTTCTTGTCTCAGAGGCAGAGGAGCGACCGCGCGCCTCAGCCCACGAGCGCGTCCCTCTATTGCTGGAGCGCGGCCGGCAGCGCAGAGAGCACGAGCTCCGCGTCGAGCCGGAGCACGCGGTAGCCGAGGCGGCCGAGCTTCCGCTCGCGCCGCGAGTCCGCTGCGCGTCGCCGCTGGTGGTATGCGCCATCGACCTCGATGATCAGTTTCGCCGAGGGCACCAGGAAGTCGACGATGTGATCGCCGAGCACCACCTGCCGGCGGACCTCGACCCCGAGCTTGCAGCCCCGCAGCCACAGCGCGTGCCAGGGTTGACACGGTGGATCCGTTTGCTACTACCCAAGGTAGGATTCTGTTCCTACTAGGAGTAGTCATGGCCGCGACCGAGAAGCTGAGTCTGTCCATCGGCGCCGAGCAGGCCAAGTGGGTCCGGTCCCGCGCCAAGCGCAAGAAGAAGAGCGTTTCTGCCATCGTGACGGAGGCGCTGGCGACAGTCGCCCAGATCGAAGCGCGACGTGAGTTCCTGTCAAAGCTCGACGCCGACGAGCTCGCGACCGACGCCGAGGCGGCCGAGATCCGAAGACAATGGTGGGGCTGACGCTGGACACCGGTGCGCTGCTCGCTCTGGAGAGGAGGCGACAGCGGATGCGCAAGGTCATCGACGTCGCGACCCGAGACGCTGTCCCGATCACGGTCCCGGTCGTCGTCCTGGCGGAATGGTGGAGAGGTCGTAGCGACCTGCGTGACCTGATTCGGCGCATGGTCACGATCGAGCCCATGCAGGAAACTCTCGCTTTGGCCGCGGGCGAGGCACTAGCGGCCGTCCGCGGCGCGACTCTCGCCGACGCGGTCGTGATGGCGTCGGCCGCGCAGCGCGGCGACATCGTGTACACGTCCGACGTGGGCGACTTCCTGCGGCTCCAGGCCTTCTTCCCCGCAGTGCGCGTGCTGGCCGCGTGAGCGACCGCACCCGGGGACACTGGAGCCTCACGACGCCGAGCAAGGGTCTCGCGACCTGCTCCGGCCAGCGCTCGACGTCTGCCGCCTGGGAGCAGCTCCTTCTGCTCGGACGAGCGCCCGTCTCCCGGAATGACACCGCAGAAACGGACATACATTCAGCTGGTTACGCGCGTTGAGCCGATTCCATGTCCTGCGGCCATGTAGGTTAGGAAACGCTTCCATGCCCCCGCCGGTCTCGCTCGTAGCCCTGCCGCACCTGCGCCTGCTCGAGCGACCTGGCGATGCAGGCTTACGCGCAGGCCGCCAAATTCACCGGTCCGCTGAGCAGCAAGGCACTCATCGGTATGCACGTGCAGCCGGGTGGGGGGGGAAGCCTCGGCAACGCGACGGCATCTCTCACGCCGAGCGCGGGTGTGGAGGGCCCGGTGTACTTCAACACGTCGCACCTCCCTGACCCGACTCTCACGACGACGTCGAACACTCAGGGTGGCATCATCTTCGAGGTCGAGCCGGGCGACTATGAAGCAAGCGTCGCTCACCCGACGCTGAATTGCGCTCCGCAGAGCATCTTCTGGGTCGGCAAGGACGCCGCGCACGCGAAGATCCACGCGGTCGCCGGCTACCTCACGGTGGTGGTCTTCAGCTGTTATTGAGCGTGGCGCCGCGGGTGAGAGGACTTCGCGGGCGAGGGCCAGCCTCCGCGCGTGTCAGTCAAGGTTCGGCATGCCAACGTCTCGCCGAAGCGATGGCGTTGCCACTTCGGACGAACGCGTCCCCCTAGCCGCGTGAGCGCGAGCAGCGACATGACGCCGCCGGAGGTCGTGGCCGGGCGCGGGGCTGCACTGACAGTGGCGTACGGCTCAGGCCTTCCCGATCGCCATCAGCTTCAGCTGTCAGCCCACGAACGCGAAGTGGTTCAGCTTGACCCCAGGCGCCGCGACCGGCGCAAACTGGAGCAAGGGCGGCGGAGCGCCGACGGGGAGCATTACCGCCTAAACGCCCCGGCACTTGGGCGGTAGAAACCCGGGTGTATCCTCGCCTGATGCGCACTTCTTTGCTCGGATTGCTCCTCTTGGTGAGCTGCCGTTCGACGGACCAGAACGTCCCAGCTACGAGTGCGCCGCCCGCGTCCCCGGTCCCGGTTGCGAGCAGCGCTCCGCTTCCCACGACGAAGAAGCCTCCGACCAAGATCGACGAGCTGTTCCAGCGCTACGAGGAGAAGCTGCCCGCGCCCGCGACGCTCTCCGAAGGGAACGGGGTGACGATGGTCTGCCCGAAGCACGGGCACGCGACCTACACGCTACTCCGCGCCACCGCGGACAAGGTTCCGATCCCGAACGACGCCGCACTCCTCGATCTGGTCCCGTGGCTCCGTCACGCAGACGCCTGCATTCGCCAGATCGCCCTCGACGCGCTCGTGTCGAAGATCGCCTTCGCTCACGACCGACTCGTGATCCCCAACATGCACGAGCTGGATCATCACCTGTATCACCAGATCTTCGTGGCCTTCGTTGCGTACCTCGAGCAGAAGCACGTCGCCTACGCGCCCGCTTCGTTCGAAGGCATGATGCTGGACGTGAAGGACGCGGACTTCGCGCCGCTCATTCAGGGCGACTGGGCAGAGGACGCCAGCGCGGGCAAGAACTTCCGCACGTTCGTGAAGCTCGAGGGCAGGAAGCTGGTCGTCACCAGCCACCGCGTGCACGCCGACCCGAACTGGCCCGACCACACCATCACTTCCGAGACCAAGGAAGCGCGGGTGAACGACCAGAAGCAATTCGTCGTCACGGGCCTCTGGCGCGTCGAATCCAACGCCAGAGGGTACGAGGGCAAGAAGGTGGAGCCTTCGGACTTCACCTACACGTTCTGGCCGGTGTCCCGGGACATCGTCTGGTTCGACGAAGGACGCCGGAACAACTGGGTGAAGCTGGTGCGCGCGAAGAAGTGAGGGCAGATCCCCGCGCTGGCGGCGACCACGCTCGAAGCGCGCCGCGCGGCATCAGCTCGCGCTGCAGTCGTACACCGTGACCCGCTGGTAGATCGCGCCGACGGGCGCTGCCGGATACACGAAGTGATCGCGACCGACGAAGAGGTAACGGAACGGCGCGGCGTGCTTGGGACCGCTGCACTTCGCGGGGTTGGCCTCGAAGCCTGGCTCACCGGGCCAGAGCAACGGCTCGGTCACGTTCCAGAGCGACTGCGCGCCTTTGAGCACCTCGAGCTGGAACGAGTTGCTCTCCCAGTGCGCCTTGAACGTCATCACGGCGTCGAGATCCCAGCCGAACACCGCGGGCGATTGCTTGTCGAAGCCGCCGCCGTAGCCCAGCGCGCCGGCTTTCAGCTTGACGTGCGAGTCGAGCTTGGCGGCATCCCAGAAGCCCGGAACGTCGGGCAAGTAGCCGTAGACGCGCAGGTGGGCCCACGACTCGCAGGCGGCTGCGGCCTTGTGCATGCTGCCATGGGGGCTCTCGAACAGCCCGATGGGCATGGCGTCGCACTCGCACCATTTGCCCGGAGCGGTGCCGCCTTCGCCCTGACATCCATCGTAGGGGCACTGCTTGCCGTTCTTGTCGACCACCTGCTTGGTCGGGTCCAGGTTCTTGGCGACGATCTCGAAGCGACCGCAGGGGACGGGCTTGCCCAAGTCGTAGACCAGGCGGTTTTCGAGCGCCACGGTCTGCCAGCCGCCGGCCACGAACGCGCCGCCCTCCTGCGCGGCGTCCGTATTGCCGTCGGTGAGATCGTCATCCACGAGCTTGGTACAGGTGTTGCTGCAACACGGGCCGCAGTCGAGGGGGTTCCCGCAGCCGTCGTCGGGCGCTTTACCGCACGACAGGTTCGCCTCGGCGCAACTCTTCGGCACGCAAGCGCCTCCTCCCGTGCCGGCCGCCCCCGCGCCCCCGCCACTCGAGCCACCGCTCGCCCAGGAGCCGCCGGTCACCAAGCCTCCGCCGACGCCGCCGGCTCCTCCTCCCCCGGCGTGGCTCGGGCCGGACGACTCGTCCGCCGCGCACGCGACGGCTGTCATCGACGCCAAGAGAGCGATGCGAACGCTGCTCCGACCCATGCCGCCGCCATTCTACCCCAACCCTGGCGCTCGCGGTCGTCGTCGCTTCGACGCGGGCGCCGAACGACTCGAACCTTCGCGCGCCCGGCTCGTGATCGTCAGCGACGGCATCACCTCGGTGAGTGATGGCTCCTCTGCCCCGTGCGCGGCGTGCGCTCCGGGCGGGGTGGCGTTAGCCGAGTTCGAGAAGCGAGGTTCGTCCATGAAAGAGCTGATTCAGCAGTTGGTGAACAAGGCGGACTCGAGTGAGGCGCAGGCCACGAAGGTGGCCGAGGTCGTCCGAGACTTCATCGGCGAGAAGCTCCCGGAGCCAATCCGCGGACCCGCGCTGGCGGCGCTGACCGGACAGAACGTGGACGGCGCAGCCGACGCCATCAAGGGCGTGGTCGGGAAGCTGTTCGGCTAGGCTCGTGACGCCGGGGCGGGATGCGCGCGTCTCCGTCGGAGGCGCGGGTCCGCTCAATCCGGCGCGTTCGCGCCGGTTCGGCCGTGCACCCGCGGCAGCGTCTCGAACCCGCGGCGTGCACGCGCGATGTTCAACACGACCTGGTTGACCAGGAGCACGGCATTGCCGGCGACGACCGCGTACGGCGTCCAGCTCGGCCGGTAGCACGCCGCGAGGAACGCCGCGGCGAAGCCGAGGGCGGTGAACGTGCCCCAAGGGTCCATCAAGGTGGCCATGCCGCTGGCGAAGGTCGCCGACACCAGCAGGAAGCCGATCAGGACGGAGCGCATGTCGAGGCCGAGCCAGCTGGCGCCCACGCACCAGACGACAGTAGCCGCCATCCCGGTCACGATGACCGACATGCTGGTACGGTTGATGCGGTTCTCGAGCAGCTGCCTTCCACGGGTGGCCACCACCACGACGCCGATCGCCGTGAAGCCCAAGGTGAACCCGACCAGGGGTGTCACGGTGGCGGGCGGGACGAAGGCGACCACGCACCAGAACCCGACCCACACCAGCCCGAACACGGCGCCGAGGAGCCCTCGCATCTTGTGCCCGAGACCCCGATCCGCGTCGGTCACGATTCGGCGCAGCCGCGCTTCTTCTGCGACGGCCCGCGCTCGGGCTCGGGCGACGCGCTCCAGCAGCTCTTCCGGCAGTCCTTGCTGCGCCTCCGCGATGCGGCCTGCAGCATGCGCATCCTCCCGCGACAGTGCGCGCTCGACGCGCAGAATGGCCAGCTCACGCAGGCCTCGAACGGCTTCGTCGCACTCGGCCCACTCTTCGAGCGCCGCGCGATAGGCGAGCTCCGCCGCGACGCAGGCACGCTCTGCGCCCGTCTCGTCTCCGCGCTCTTCCGCGCTGGCGGCGAGCGCGCGTTCCTTGTGGCCGCGCTCGACGAGCCGCAGGGCGCCCCGGTGTTGGGTGAAGGTCGCCAGGGCCAGGCGTACGTCTTCCGGGTGCGCGGTGCGCTTGCCGATGTCCGGCTCGAGGGCGCGCTCGGTGATGCGCCGGAGCTCGACGGGGACGTCTTCGGGAAGCGCGGGCAAGCGCGTCGCATCCGTCGCCGCGTCGATGACCCGCGCCTCCAGCGAGACGCCGGCGTGAGGGGGGTGACCGGTCAACACATGGTACAGGGTGGCGCCGAGCAAGTAGGTGTCCGTCCACGGCCCCAGGCGTGAGTCGCGTCCCAAGAGCTGCTCCGGCGCCATGTAGCCGGTCGTGCCCATCAGGTCGTGAGCGTCCTCCTCCGCGCCGTCGGGATCGTCCAGATCGCGCGCGATGCCCCAGTCGAGCAGATACACCTCACCGAAGGAGCCGAGCATGACGTTCCCGGGCTTGACGTCGCGATGGATCACGCCGCGGCTGTGGGCATAGGAGAGCGCACGGGCCACCGCCATCAACACGTCGAGGTTCCACTCCAACAGATCCGTCGCTCCGAACAGCGCGCGCACGCGTTCCGGGTCGCGCATCAGCTCGGTCCAGGTGTGCCCTTCGATCAGCTTCAGCACGACCTGAGGCACGCCATCCGCACCGCGCACGATGTCGTGCACCGGCACGATGTTGGGGTGCTCCAGGCGCCCGGTCACGCGCGCCTCACGGAGGAGCCGAGCGACGTCCGACTCCGAGCGGCGGTCTCCTCTCAGCGTCTTCACCGCGACGGCGCGATCGAGCTTGAGCTGCCGGCCGAGTCGCACGACGGCCATGCCGCCTTGGCCGAGCGTGGCGCCCACGTCGACGCCCTCCAGCCGAGGCGGTTCGGGACGCTCGGGGCCCGGTCGAATGCGCAGGGTGCGACCGGGCTGCGTGGGCTCCGCCTGGACCGCCAAGTCGGCCAGCTTGCGGCGCAGCGCCGGCCGCCGCTCCAGCCGCGTCTCGAGCGCCTCGGCGTCGGCTTCGTCGAGCCGACCTTCGAGCAGCTCCGTCAGTTGGCTGGCGTCCTCATCCACGCGGCAATTGTCCACGAAAACTCTCGCGTTGCCGTCTTCGTCGACGACGCGCATCCGGAGCCGTCCGGACGGTTCCAGACGGGAGCGTTCATTCCGCCCGGGGGTGCCCAGAAAACCCCGACGAAACGCGGCTGGATCGGTTCCTGCTACCGGGGGGCCAAATGGGACGGAGCGGGCTGATCCTCTTGGCGCTCTCGGGCGTGCTGATGAGCGCGTGCGCCGCCACCGAGGTTCCCGAGCAGGGTGGGCCGATGGGAGAGGCGGGCGCAGCCGGGGCGCCGGACGGTGAAGGTGAGCTCACTCCGGACCCGCCACCCGCCAGCGGTGGCGCGGCGGGCGCAGCCGGAGCCGCGGGCGCGGCAGGCGCGGGCGGGATCCCGGGGCCGACTTGCGGAGACGGGTATTGCGATTCCGGCGAGAGCGCGTGCGAGTGCCCGGGCGACTGCGGTCCTTGCAGTACGGGCGGGAGCGGCGGGACGGGCGGCATGCCGAGTGGCGGCACGGGCGGCGGGGCGAGCGGCGGGGCGAGCGGCGGCGGCGGCGCCAGCGGTGGCGGTACGAAGACGCCCGGCGAAGAAGCGATGCTGCGCGCCGAGAGCGGTATCGGCTTCTCTTACTGGTGGGGCCACGGTCGGTTCCTGCCGGAGGGCCCGAGCGCGAGCAACGCCGGGTCCTGCTCGGGCAGCTGCCCGAACTGCTCGCACAGCGGCAGCTACGGCGGCGATTGCTCCGGCTACGTCGCGAAGATCTGGCAGGTCCCGTCGAGCAACATCGATCTCACCAAGGACTCGCATCCCTACTCGACCGCGGATTTCGACGAAGACGGGAGCCAGTGGAGCACGGTCCCGCAGGGCTCGCTGAAGGCGGGCGACGCGATGGTCTATCGCAGCGGCGGCGCGGGCCACATCTTCCTGTTCGGCAAGGGCGACCCCTGGGGCTCGATGTACGCCTACGAGTGCAAGGGCTGCTCGGCCGGATGCGTGAAGGGCTACCGGACGGTCTCGAGCGCCTACCACGCGATTCGCAGGACGGGCTACTGAGGTCAGTGCACAGCCATCGGTGGGAACAACAAGAACGCCGCCAAGGCCCCCGCCAGCCCGGCTCCGACGGCGATCCAGGCCGTCTCCGTGCGATTGCTGTGCTCGAGCTCGGCGCTCGCGTATTGCTCCGGTTCGAACGGGATGGGCGCGTGGTTGCCGGACCTGAGCCACGTCTCGCCCTCGAAGCGGTGCACGCGAATCGGACGGCGCAGGACGTATCCGCCGTGACCGCTCTTGGGGTGCAGGCGCACCTCCTTGTAGCGGACGACCTCGATCGTTTCCCCGTCGAGCCCGGCCACGCGCACGCTGTCGTCGGTCTCGAGGCGCGCGAGCCGAGGGACGTCCACCGGGCGGATTCGGTCGGTGTGGCTACAGCCCAGGGCCAAGGCCGCCGCGACCGCCAGGGCACCCCTCATGTGCGAGCAGCGTAGCACTGGAGGTGCGGTGCGCCACGCTCGGGCGAACGCCGGCGCTACTGCGCGGAGCAGTCCGTCAGCGACGTGTCACCGACGAAGCTCACCACGTCGTCCGGGTCGTTGCTGTCGTATCACCCGGCGAGAGTCGAGGGGCGGGTGGAGCTCAGCAGCCGAACGCTTGAAACTCGAACACCTTGGGGTTCGACGCCTGGCTGCAGGATGCCGCGTGCAGGCCGTAGATGCGGACCTTGGTGGTCGAAACCGGCGCGGTGAAGGTGTACTCCCAGTCGTTGGTCTTGCCCGCCACCGTGCCGTTCGTGACCCAGGACGAGCCGTTCCACCACTGGATCGTGCCCCCGGCGGCGGTGCGACCGGTGACCGAGCTGCAGCTCGAAGCAGAACAGGCGGTGGTGTCGATCTTGATGCGGCCGACCGTGACCGCACTCGGCCAGGTCAGCTCGACCCAGGCCGTGCCTGGGCTGCTCGTCGCGGAGACCCAGTGCCAGCCCTGCGCCGAGCACTGGGACTCGTCATAGCCGTCGTTCATGTTGTCGGGGCCGGTGGTGCCCGAGCCGCCACCGCTGCTCGCCGCGGTGGCCGTGAGGGCCAGGTTCTGGGTCGGGTTGCAGGTGTTGACGCAGGAGCCGCTGACGCAGGTCTGCGCGCTGCTGCACACGGTGGTGCAGGCGCCGCAGTGGCTCGGGTTCGTCTGCAGGTTCACGCACTGGTTGCTGCAGTTCGTGAGCCCACTGCCGCAGACCGTGGTGCAGGCGCCGTTCTGGCACACCTGACCCGAAGCACAGGCCGTGGTGCAGGTGCCGCAGTGCGCCGGATCGGTGTTCAAGTTGTAACATTGGTTGTTGCACTTGGTGAGCCCGCCGCTGCAGACCACGGTGCAGGCGCCGTTCGCGCAGGTCTGCCCCGCCGCGCACGCGTTGCCGCAGGCGCCGCAGTGCAGCGGGTCGGTGCTCAGCGCCACGCACTGCCCCGAGCAATTCGTCGTGCCGCCCGAGCAGACCAGCTGACAGGCGCCGTTGACGCAGGCGTTGCCGCTCGGACATGGCTTGTTGCACGCGCCGCAGTGCACCACGCTGGTCGAGAGCTCGACGCACTGCGTCCCGCACTTGGTCAGGCCGCCGGAGCAGACCAGCGTGCACTGCCCGTTCTGGCAGCTCTGCGAGGCCGGACAGGAGTTGCCGCAGGCGCCGCAGTGCAGCGGGTCGATCTGGGTGTCGACGCACTTGCCGCTGCAGTTGGCGGTCCCGCCGGAGCACTGGAGCGCGCAGCTGCCGCTGGCGCACACCTGGCCGGTGGCGCAGGCGTTGCCGCACGCGCCGCAGTGCGAGGCGTCGACGTTCGTGTCGACGCACTTGCCGCTGCAGTTGGTGGTCCCGCCCAGGCAGGACAGGGCGCACTGCCCCAGCGAGCAGACCTCGCCGTTGTTGGTCGCGCAGAGCTTGCCGCAGGCGCCGCAGTTCTCCGGATCCACGCCGGTGTCGACGCACTTGCCGCCGCATTCGGCGAAGCCGGCCCCGCAGGTAGCGTTGCACTTGCCAGCGGCGCAGAGCTCGCCGGCGAAGCAGATGTTGCCGCAAGCACCACAGTTGCCCGGATCGGCGCTGGTGTCCACGCAGATGCCGTTGCAGTTGGTGGTCCCGAAGGAGCAGTTCGCTCCGCACTTTGCGGACGCGCAGACCTCCAGAGCCGCGCAGGCGTTGCCGCAAGCACCGCAATTCTTCGGATCGTTGTCGGTGTCGGTGCAGGTCCCGCCACAGACGAGCTGGTTGCCGAGGCAGCTCGACGAGCAAGCTCCCGCCTGGCACACCTCTCCCGCGTTGCACACCTTGCCGCAGGCGCCGCAGTTCTGCGCGTCCACGCTGGTGTTGGTGCAGACGCTACCGCACGCGACCGTTCCCGCTCCGCAGGTCGTGGGGTTGGACGCATCGACGCCGGGGCTGTTGGTGCAGCTGCCGAACGTCGCCAGCACCAGCGTGATGACCGCTGCCCGGGCCCAGGCCGAGATGACGCGCGCGCGAGTCGCCATGCGAAACTGTCGCACGGCTCCCGCGCGCAGGTGAAGTCTCGCAGCAAGTGAGGTGGGAGAGTCTCGCACCAGCGAGGCTCAACAAGACGCGCAGCAATCACCGTAGAACCAGCACCAGGCGTCGCAGTAGCACTGCTCGCCCCCGCTGCCCGCGCTGCCCGCGCTGCCCGCGCTGCCCGCGCTGCCCGCGCTGCCCGCGCTACCGCCCCCGCTGCCCCCGCTGCCACTGCCGCCCCCGCAGGCCGCGCAGCAGTCGTTGTAGTAGCTGCAAGACGAGTCGCAGTAGCACTGCTCGCCGCCGCCGCTGCCACCACCGCTCGCCCCGCCACCACCGCCCGCCCCGCCGCTGCCGCCCCCGCTGCTCCCGCCCGCGCCGCTGCCACCCGAACAGGCCGCGCAGCAGTCGCCGTACGAAGCGCAGTCAGCGTCGCAGTAGCACTGCGGGGCGTCCGACTTGCCGGTCGGCGCGGCGCCGAACTTGCTGGCGCGGATGGCGTGGTAGCCGCCGGAGACGAGCGAGTCGACGGTGCGCGCACGGAACTGCATGTCGTCCGCGGTGCTCGCCTGCTCGAGCACGCAGGCCTCGGTCTTGGCCGCGTCGTTCCAGCCCACGAACATCACGATGTGGCCGGACTTTCCGCTGCGGTAGACCATGGCGTCGGCGGGCACGAGCTCGTCGAAGGAGCCGAGGCTCGACCACTCGGCGCCATCCTCGACGAAGCTCGCCGTCGTGTACGACGTGCCGAGCTCCCAGCACATCGAGACGAAGCCCGAGCAGTCCGTGCGGTACCCGCCGTACTGCTGGCTCTGGCTGTAGGGCACCTGGGCGTCGTACCAAGCGAACCCGCGCTCGATGGCCGTCTTGCGCCCACCCTGCACGCTGGCGAGGATGCCGTCGCGGGAGAGCGTACAGCCTACCTTGAGCGTTCCCGAGGTGTCGCCCAGGTCGCCGGTGATCGGGGGCGGCGAGGTATCCGTGGCACAGCCCAGTGCGACGACCGAGAGCAGGAACGCGAGCGAGGGAGCCAGGACACGCATGGTGCTCTGGGGAGCAAGGCGCGTGCCGGCGCACATGCGCCCGGAAATGGCGGGAAACCCCAAGGATCCGCCGTGGGTTCGGCGACAGTCCGGACTCCGGGTGGAATCCTTCCGGACGCTCAGGCCCGGTTCAGCCCGACCCCGACCAGGAACACCTCCGAGCTCACCGAACGGGTCCCCGCCGGGCGAATCGTCTGCTCCTTGGCGTAGCGCGCCTTCACGGCCTGCTTGGCCGCCTGGAAGTCGGCGCTCATGAACAGCTTGCCGACGAACGCGCCACCGGGCTTGCCCAGCGCCGCCGCCACTTCGAGCGCGCGCATGAAGAGCTCGAAGGAAAGGGTCTGGTCGCGCACCTTGCTGCCGCTCGTGCTCGGCGCCATGTCGCTCAACACGACGTCGTAGGGCGCGAAGGTCGAGAGGGCCTCGTTCGTCAGGTCGAGCGCGTCGCCGCGGATCACCGTCACCTGCTCGGGAAAGGCCTGGCGGATCTCCTGAAGGTCCACCGCGAGCACACGTCCCTTGGGGCCGACCTTCTGCGCCGCGTACAGGCTCCAGCTGCCTGGCGCCGCCCCCAGATCCAGCACGTGCTTGCCGGGGCCGAACAGGCGCACCCGGCGGTCGATCTCCTCCAGCTTGAACACGCTGCGGGCGGGATAACCCTGCGCCTTGGCGGCCAGCGTGCGCGCGTCGGCGCGGGAGTACGGGTTCTGGCGGCGGCTCACGAGGTGGACCAGACGTACCCGGCGATGCCTTCGTCGATGTAGCCGAAGGCGCTGACGGCGTTGTTCTTCTCGGCGAGGCTCGTGGTGTAGAAGTGGCTGCTGCTCGGGTGGCTGAGCCGATAGAGCGGGACCGCGCCGCAAGTGGCGCTGGTCGCGACGTAGCCGAGCACACCTTCGTTCAGCGCGCCCGCGGCCCCCTCGCAGTTGCTGGCCTGGGTGTAGAAGTGCTTTCCGTTCGCGAGCAGACAGCGATGGAAGGCCACCAGCCCCGTGGTGGTTGCCTTGTACACGTAGAAGAAGTTCTGGAGCTCGACGGTGAAGCCGCAGCAGGCCGCCTCGGTCAGGCTCGTGGTGTAGAAGTGCTCGCCGGCCTTGCTCGAGCGGTGGACTCCGTTGCGACATCCGGCGAAGTCGTCGCAGTTGTTGTCGCAGTTGTCGTCCTTCAGGTTGCAGGTCTCGGCCGGTGCCGAGGGGCAGGAGCACTGCGGCTCTTGCTTGCAGGTCGCGTAGTTCATGCAGCTGGTCGGCTGCTGGGCGCTGCACGCGCCCCAGCTGCCCGCAGCGCAGGTCTGGGTGCCGCTGCCGCAGCTCGTGCTGCACGACTGCGTGAGCCCCTCGTCGACCTGCCCGTCGCAGTCGTCGTCCTTGTTGTTGCAGAGCTCGGCGCCGCAGCTGCCGCCGCTTCCGCCGCTCGCGCCGCTACCGCCGCCGCCGCTCGGCCCGCCGCCGCTGCCGCCGGGTGCTCCGCCTCCACCCGGCGCGCCGCCGCCCGGTGCGCCCGCCGTGCCGCCCGTGGAAGAAGCGTCACCCGCGCTCCCGCCGCTCGGTGCCCCGGCGCTGCCACCCGACTGCTCGCTCGGGTTCGTCGTGCTCGAAGAGCAGCCCCCGAACGCGAGCAGCCCCAGGAGCACCGACCCGAGAGCGAGCTTCACCCTCACTCAGCCAAGGCTAACGGTGGTCGCGAAGGAACGCAACCGGCGCTCAAGGCTCGCGGTAGAAGCGCGGCACGCGCCGCGACACCGCCGTCAGCACTTCCCAGGGAATGCTGCCGAGGTGCTTGGCGATTTCTTCGGCGGTGATTGCGTCGCTGCCCAGCGGGCCCTTCTGCGCGCCGAGCAGCACCGTCTCGTCGCCCATCCGCGCGCCGTCGATGTCCGTCACGTCGATCATGGTCATGTCCATGCTGACCACACCGACGATGGGCGCGCGCTTGCCGCGCACCAGCGCGAAGCCGTTGTTGGACAGCCCGCGGGACAGGCCGTCGGCGTAGCCCATGGGCACGGTGGCGATGCGGCTCGGCCGCGTCGCACGCCAGGTGGCGCCGTAGCCCGCGCTCATGCCCGGCGCGAGATCGCGCAGCGCGATGATCTCGCTCTGGATGCGCATCACGGGGCGAAGCTCCGTGGACAGGCCGTCGCTGGGCGAGACGCCGAACAGGGCGATGCCCGGACGCACCAGGTCGAGGCGAGCGCGAGGGCTCGCGAGGGCCGCGGCGCTGTTGGCGGCGTGGCGCAAGCGGGGCGAGAGGCCCATCGCGCGCAAGCTGGCCGTCGCCGCGTCGAAACGGTCGAGCTGCTCGTCGATGCCCTCACCGGTGTCGGCGCAGGCGAAGTGGGTCATCAGCCCCTCGAGCTGGACCTCCGGGTGACGCAGGAGCGCGGCCCCGAGCCTTCCGGCGTCCTTCGGCATCACGCCCAGGCGGCCCATGCCCGTGTCGATCTTGACGTGGACGTTGATGGGCTCGCTCGACGAGTAGCGGACCTCGTCCGCCAGCTCCTCGATGTGCCCGGCCTCGAACACCACCGGCGTCAGCTCGTGGCGCAGGAGCTCGCCCCAGGCGCGGCCGTAATAGCCACCCATGACCAGGATGGGCACGCGGATCCCCGCCTCGCGCAGCTCGATGCCCTCCTCCAGGAGCGCGACGCACAGGCCCGTGGCGCCGGCCCGCTCCAGCGTGCGCGCGACGGCCTTGGCGCCGTGGCCGTAGCCGTCGGCCTTGAGCACGCCCCAGACCTGGGCGCCGCCCGCCACCCGCTGCAAGACGCGCAGGTTGTGGCGCAGGTTCGCCAGGTTGATCTCGGCGCGGGTGGGCCGCACGGCGTCCGAAGGGACGGCCCGCTGCGGCCGGAGCACGCGCGGAAGTGGTGTGCTGAGGGCGCTCACGCCGGGTCCGAGCAGAGGATGCTGCACCGTCATCGTGGCCTTTGGATTGTCGAAACTGCCTAGCCCCGGTCGTCGTGCCGCGTCAACTAATTGGGGCTCACCTGTAGCAACGCTGAACGCACCTGCCGTAGTCCGCGTCGCAGGTCTTGCAGCTCCCGCGCTTGGTTCCCGCGTCCGGATTGCAGGCTTCTCGACACTCTCTCCAGGACGAGCGGCAGTCCGCGGCGCAGTCGGCGCCCGGCGGCTCCGCGGGCGAAGCGTCCGGTTTGTTCGCGACGGCGCCGTCAGGCGCGCCCGCATCCTTGCCCGCCGTCGCGGTGGAGACCAGCGGCGGCGGTGGCGCGTGCAAGCTGGTCGGCACCGGCGCCTCCGTCGCACCGGTCCCGCCGTCGTGCACGCTCAGGTCGAGCTCGGGCCGAGAGCTGTCACCGGTCGCCAGCGTGGCGATGCGCCGGCGCGCGTACTCCAGGCGATCGCGGGTCTGTCCATACGTGTAGCGCTGGCTCCACTCCTTCCAGCACGTGATGCGGTGCCCGGGCGCGACCTTCTCGTCCAGGTCGAGCCGGTAGCAGTGCTCGAAGCGGATGTTCCCCTCGTAGATGGCGCTCACGCTCGGGCCACAAGCGGCGACGGCGAGCGCGAGGGCCAGGGAGCGGCGGGGCACTCCCCGACTATAGATCACGGTCGGCTCGGCCGAGGTGCTATGGACGGCGGCATGTTCACCGGCTTGGTCGAGACCACGGGCGAGCTCCGCGCGCGGGAGCGCCGGGGGCCGGGCTTTCGCCTGGAAGTCGCCTGCACGCTCGGCCCGCTCGAGCTCGGTGACTCCATCGCCGTGAGCGGCGCCTGTCTGACGGTGATCGCGCACGACGAGCGCGGATTCTCCGCCGACGTGTCGCTCGAGACGGCGGAGAAGACCACCCTCGGTCGGCTGCCGTTGGGCGCCCGCGTGAACCTGGAGCGTTCGCTCAGGGTCGGCGACCGGCTCGGCGGGCACCTGGTGAGCGGGCACGTGGACGGCGTGGCCAAGGTACGCTCCGTGGAGAGCGTGGGCGAAGCCTGGCGCGTGTGGGTGGAGCCGCCAGCGGAGCTCGCGCGCTTCGTCGCGCCGAAAGGCTCGGTCACGCTGGACGGGACTTCGCTCACGGTCAACGGTCTCCAGGGCGACGCCTTCGACGTGATGTTGATCCCGCACACCCGCGAGGTGACGAACCTCGGGCGTCTGGCCGCCGGCGTTGAGCTGAACATGGAGGTCGACTTGGTCGCGCGCTACGTGCTCCGCTACCTGGACGCCTCCAGCGCCGATCCCGACGCTCGCCTGCGCGACGTGCTGGAGCGCGCCGGCTTCATCCGATCCTGAGTCGAGTCATGCCTCACCGCGCTGCCCCCCGCCCCCTGGACATCGAGCCCGAGCCGCTCACCCGCGTGCGCCGCGCGTTGGACGACATCCGCGCCGGCAAGATGGTGATCTTGGTAGACGACGAAGATCGCGAGAACGAAGGCGATCTGACCATGGCCGCCGATCAGGTCACGCCGGAGGCCATCAACTTCATGGCCATCCACGGCCGCGGCTTGATCTGCCTGACCTTGACCGAAGGCCAGGTGGAGCGGCTGGAGCTGCCGATGATGCAGCCGCCCAAGGGGCGCGCCGGACCGCCGCTCGGCACGGCGTTCACCGTCAGCGTGGAGGCGCGAGAGGGCGTGACCACCGGCATCAGCGCGGCGGACCGCGCCCACACCGTGAAGGTCGCCATCGCCCCCGACGCGAAGCCGGACGACCTGGTGACGCCCGGCCACGTGTTCCCGCTGCGCGCGCGGCGCGGCGGCGTCCTGGTGCGCGCCGGACAGACCGAAGGCTCGGTGGACCTGGCGCGGCTCGCGGGACTCACTCCGGCCGGCGTGATCTGCGAGATCATGAACGACGACGGCACCATGGCGCGGATGCCGGATCTCGAGCGCTTCGCCGAGAGACACGGGCTCGTGATCCTGACCATCGCGGATCTGATCCGCTACCGGCTGCAGGCCGAGAGGTTGGTCGAGCGCGCCGAGGAGGCGGACATCGTCCTGGACAGGACCGACACCGCCTGGCGAGCCATCGTCTACGAGGCGACCGTGGAAGATCGCCAGTTGATGGCCTTGGTGAAGGGCGACCTGTCTCGACCGGGGGCCATCCTGTGTCGCATGCACTCCGGCTCCACGCTCGGTGACGTGTTCGCCTCGCCGGCGAGCGAGGGCGGGCGCAACCTCTTCGAGGCCGTGGACGCCATCGAGGCCGAAGGCCGCGGCGTGATCGTGTACCTGCCGCCGAGCGGGGATCTGAGCGCCGAGCTCGAGTCGATCGCTCGCCGCACCAAGAGCTCGCCGCTGGCCTCACCGGCCCCGCTGGACAGCCGCGCCCACGGCGGCACGCTGCGCGAATACGGCCTGGGCGCGCAGGTGCTGCGCGAGCTGGGCGTGAGCCAGATCCGGCTCTTGACCAACAATCCGCGCAAGATCGCCGGCATCCACGGCTACGGCCTCGAGGTGGTAGAGAGCGTGCCGCTGGTGAAGAACCGCCCGAGCCAGCTATCGTAGGTCCTCCGATGTCCGACTCACCCAAGCTCATCGAAGGCACGCTGATCCCGCCGGGCAAGGCGCGCTTCGGCATCGTCGCGTCGCGCTTCAACGACTTCATCGTGGACCGGCTGGTGGCCGGCGCGCTGGACGCCTTCGCGCGTCACGGCGTCCCGTCCGATCACGTCACGCTGGTGCGGGTGCCAGGCAGCTGGGAGCTGCCGCTGGTCTGCTCGCGCCTCTGCAAGAGCGGCAAGCTCGACGCTGTGATCGCCCTGGGCGCGGTGATCCGCGGCGGTACGCCGCACTTCGACTACGTCGCCGCCGAAGCCGCCAAGGGCGTGGCCGCTGCCTCCGCAGAGAGCGGCGTGCCGGTGGTGTTCGGCGTGCTCACCACGGACAGCATCGAGCAGGCCATCGAGCGCGCCGGCACCAAGATGGGCAACAAGGGCTACGACGCCGCGATGGCCGCCATCGAGATGGTGAGCCTCGGCAAGGCCCTCGCCGACGCCGGGCTCTAGCCACCATGGGCGCACGCAGCGGAGCACGCGAAGCGGCCTTGCAGCTGCTCTTCGGCATGGAGATGAGCGGCGCACAGGCCGATCAGGCCATCTTCGACTTCTGGCGCGAGATGCCCGGTGACGCCGAGGGTCGGGACTACGCCAACGAGATCGTGCGCGGCGTGTGCTCCGACAAGGAGGCGACGGACGCGCTGATCCGCGCCGCCAGCACCAACTGGCGACTGGAGCGCATGACGCGGGTGGACCGGAACCTTTTGCGCATGGGCGCCTGGGAGCTCCGCACCCAGCCCGAGACGCCGCGGGCCGTGATCATCGACGAGGCCGTGGAGCTTGCGAAGCGCTACGGCACCGAAGACAGCGGAGCGTTCGTGAACGGCGTGCTCGAGCGCATCGCCAACGATCTGGGGCGCAAGGACGCGGACGCCGCCGGTTGAGCGAGCGATGGACCTGCGCTTCGTCACCCGAGACCTCAGGCGCCTGGATCTGGCCGCGACGGAGGTCTTGCTCGGCACCCTGACCGAGGACGAGCGCCCGCCGCACGGCGTGGCCGGGCTGGTGGACTGGCGCCTGGCCGGCCGCGTCTCGGAGCTGCTCCGGAGCGGCTACGCCACCGGTGCGTTGGGTGAGGTGCTGCTCGTCCCCGGCAAGCCGAAGCTGCCCTTCGACAAGCTGGTGTTCTTCGGCTGCGGCCCCCGCTCCGCGTTCGGCGAGAAGACCTTCCGCCGCGTGATCGAGAACATGCTCGCGACGCTGGAGGGCCTCTGCGTGCGCTCCGCGGTGGTGGAGCTGCCGGGCCGGCACTTCGACGCGATCTTGCCGGAGCGCGCCGCCGACATCCTGCTGGAGCAAGCGGCGTCGCGGCCGGAGCACGACGTTTGGACGCTGGTCGAGACCGCCGAGGCTCAACGCAGCATCACGCAGCACATGGTGGCGGAGCGCCGCCGCGTGCGGCAGCCTTGAGCGGGCTCTAGTCTCGACTTGCGCACTCTCACGCCGTGAAAGACCTGCCGCGTGTCCGTTTCGTCGAGGTCAAACCCCGAAGCGTGACCTGCGAGAAAGTCGCGACTCATCCCGCGGGACGAGGAAGCACCCGCCGGCCCACCCCTCCGGGTATCGCGAAGCGCGTTCGCCGGCAGTTCCCGTGGGTTCTCGCCACTCCTGATGATCGTGATCTGATCGTGGCAAGACTGCCCAAGTCGAGTCTAGTCCGGGATCCGCGCCCCGCCGAGCGCCGTGCGGCCGTTCGGCAGCTTGTCCCACTCGAGCACGAGGCCCTTGTAGACGTGCTGCGCGAAGGCCTCCGGCGCGGCCCCTTCGTTGTTCTCGATGACCTTCTCCGGCGGACCCAAATACTGCTGGATGGCCGCGGGGATCATGCCGAACATCAGGTCCGGGGGGATGGCTCCGTTGAACAAGCCGTAGACCTTGCCGCCTGCCTTGCGGCCTTGCCGGTGCGCGCGGATGCGCTTCACCTTGCCCTGATCGTTCAGCTCGAACTCGACCGCGCGGGCGACGTAACGGCACAGACTCTGCGTCTTCTCGTCGCAGGGCGCCTCCATCAGCCGCTCCACGGTGGCGACGGACGCGCCGAGGCGAATCGCCCCCACGCCTTGTCCCGCGACGATGGCCAGGCGCGGTCCGCTCGCGACGGGGAACCCTCCGTGGCCGAACTTCTCTCCTTCCCCCCAGGCGGCGCTCGCCGTGGCGGGTGCCGGCGCTGTGGCGCTGGCGGCCGACGCAGCGGGATCGGCGCTGGGCGCCGGAGTGCAGGCCCAAAGCGCGAGCGCCAGGGGCCAGAGTGCGGAAACGGGGCAAGGTTCGACGCGAAGCATGGTATGGCAGCTCGTTCCGAGTAGCGCAGATGACGCCCCTCGACCAGCGTCGCTTCTTGTTCGTCACCGGCAAAGGGGGTGTCGGCAAATCGACGGTGACCGCCGCCCTGGCAGTAGCCATGGCGGCGCGGGGTAAACGCGTCCTGGTCACGGCCTGCGACGCCAAGGAGCGCATCAGCCTGCTCCTGGGCTCCGCCCCCCTGACCTCGGAGGTGCGGCAGCTCAGGGAGCGGCTCTTCGCGGTGAAGCTCGTGCCCCAGGTCGCGCTGCGCGAATACGGTGGCATGGTCCTGAAGAGCGAGGTGGTGTTCGGCGCCGTCTTCGACAACAAGTACGTCCGCCAGTTCTTCGCGGGCGTGCCGGGCTTGCACGAGTGGGCCATGCTGGGCAAGGCCTGGTTCCACGCCATCGAGGAGAGCGCGGACGGTCGGCCGCGCTTCGACGTGGTGCTGTTCGACGCGCCGGCGACCGGCCACGGCCTGGACATGCTGCGGGTGCCCAAGGTGATCGTGGACGTGGTGCCGCCCGGTGTGCTGCGCCGCGACGCGGAGCGTGCCTGGAAGATGTTCCAGGACGAGAAGCAGAGCGGCGTGGTGGTGGTGACGCTGCCGGAGGACATGCCGACGAACGAGACGCTGGAGCTCTACGACGCGCTCGAGAAGGAGCTCTTCCTGCCCGTCGCGACGCTGGTCATCAACGGCGTCATCGAGTCCATGTTCAGCGAGGCCGAGCGAGCACTACTGCTGTCGGACCTGACGCTCGATCGCAGCCGGCCCGGCGACGAAGCGATCGCCTGCGGCATCCGTCGCTCGATCCGTGAGCGCGTGCAGGCGCAGAGCCTCTCGCGCCTGCGCGCGCTCGGCGGCGCGCAGGTCGAGCTGCCGCTCTTGCGGAAGGACGCGGCGACGCCGGAGGCCATCGCGGAGCTCGCCACTCGCTTCTAACCCTCGGTAATCACAAAAAGGCCCGGGATAAAAAGCTGCCCTCGCGCCGTCCGAGCGCTATCGTGACGGGTCGGCAAGGCATGGCACCCAAAGTCCCCGAGAGAGGCCTCGTTCTGGCCGGACGCTACCGGCTCGAGGAGAAGCTGGGGGAGGGTGGCATGGGGACCGTGTGGCGCGCCGAGCACCTGGTCTTGTGCGCGCCGGTCGCGGTCAAGGTCCTCGACCGCGACCTGTCCAAGGACGAAGAGGCCCACGACCGCTTCATCCGCGAGGCCCGCTCCGCCGCGGCGCTGCGCAGCCCGCACGTGGTGCAGACCCTCGACTACGGCATCGACGACGGCGTCCCGTACATCGCGATGGAGCTTCTGGAGGGCGAGACGCTGCAGCAGCGGCTGGCGCGCCTCGGCACGATGACCGCGCTCGACACCACGCGCGTCATCACACAGGTGGCTCGCGCCGTGGCCCGCGCGCACGAGGCGGGCATCATCCACCGCGACCTCAAGCCCGAGAACGTGTTCATCGTGAAGAACGAGGACGCGGAGATCGCCAAGGTGCTCGACTTCGGCGTCGCCAAGGTGGACAAGGCCCAGCTCGGTCCCAAGGGCACGCGCACGCGTACGGGCTCGCTGCTCGGGACGCCGTTCTACATGAGCCCCGAGCAGGCCCAGGGCAACAAGACCATCGACCCGCGCTCGGACCTCTGGTCCTTGGGCGTCATCGCCTACGAGTGCGTGACGGGCAAGCGCCCTTTCGAGAGCGACGGGCTCGGTGACCTGGTGCTGCAGATCTGCGTGCGGGACATGCCCGTGCCGAGCCAGATCGCCGAGGTCCCACCCAGGTTCGACGACTGGTTCGCCAAGGCCTGCAACCGCGATCCGGAGCTGCGCTACCAGACGGCGCGCGAGCTGGCGGACGGCCTGCGCGAGGTGGTGGGGCTCGAGGCGCGGGAGACCCTGGCCACGATCTCCGACGACGAGATGACCGCGCCGCCCAAGAGCGTTGTCGTGCGCAGCGACCGCGACGCCGAGTCGAGCGGCACCGCGAAGACCATCGTGGACGCGCCCAAGGACGACGACGAGCTCGCGGTGCCGAGCGCCAAGAGGCCGTCGCTGACCGTGCGCCAGTTCGGCACCACGCAGTCGAGCGTGCCGCAGAGCTCGAGCCGCACGGCGCTCCTGGTGGGCGTCGGTGGCCTGGCGCTGGCGGTGGGCGCGGTGGCGGGGTTCCTGGTCCTGGGCGGCCCAGACGTGCTGGGAAGCACCACGCCGGAGACGGAGCCATCGGCGGAGGCGGGCGTCGCGGCCACGCCACCCTCGGCGAGCGCCGAGAGCGAGCCGAGGCCGGTCAAGAAAGAGCGCGAGCCGGAGCACGAGTCCGACGCTGCCGACACCGAGAGCGCGGACGCAGCAGCGGAAGCGAGCACGGCAGCGAGCGCGGACGCCTCGGTCGCGAAGCCCGTCTCGTCGGAAGACAAGCCGGACAAGGAGAAGAAGGGCCCGGCGGACGCCTCGACCGATCGCGACTGGGGCAAGACGGGCACCGAGGAGCCCGCGCCGAAGCCCCCCGAGCCGAAGCCGCCTGAGGAAAACAAGCCCCCGGCGTTGCCGACACCCCCTGCGCCGCTGAAGCCGGACGCAGGCTAGCGCGGGTTGTCGATCATGCCGGTGATGAGCGAGGCCAGGTTGTGGCCGTCCACCATCCGGCTCGACAGCACCGTGCCCTCGGAGTCGCTCATGAAGATGCGCAGCATGTTGCCGTGCACGGACGTCACCACGATGAACGGCGTGGTCACACCCTGACGGCGCACGCGCGCCAGCACCTGCAGCGCGCTCGGCTCCGGCAGCCGCGCACTGGCGATCACCAGATGAAAGCGTGGCCCAGCGAGCAGAGTCTGCTCCAGCGAGTCGCCGTCGCGGGCCTCCACGATCTCCGCGCCCAGGTCACCCAGCCAGGGTAGGAGCAGCCCGCGCGCCGCGCGATCCGCCTCCGCCAAGAGCAGGCGCGGCGTGACCTGGCTGCCGTCCCGTCGAATCGGCGCCCGGCTGGAGTGCGGACGAGACTCGAGCGTCAGCACCTTGCCGCGATCGTCGGGGGTTCGTCCGTCTTGTGCAAAGACCTCCATGACCCGAAGTCGCGCCCGCGGCATACCCCGCACGTTGCAGGCCGCGTGCCGGGCCAATCCGGCGCCAAGTGTCTGAAATTGTGTCGTAGCGGAACCTTCTCCGGGCCGCCCATTTCAGATCTGCACGGCAGCCCTGAAATCGGCCGCGCAGGTGCGGGCCCGCGTCGAGAGCGCAAATGCGCTCCCGGCGCGGTTGCGCGAGGCCCCTCCGTCTGGGAAGAAACGCCCCCTCTCGACGTAGGAACTCGGCCCATGTCTCGCCTCGGTCCGAAGCTCGGCCTCATCGTCCCCGCCATCTTGGCTGCCGCGTGCGGAAGCTCCGCGGGCTCGAGCGGCGGCGCGACGTTGGGCGAGTGCGACGCGCTGCACTCGTGCTGCGACGACATCGCCGACGCCACCGCAAACCAGAAGTGTCACGACCAGGCCACGCAGCTCGCCAGCGCGCAGAACGGCGCGCAGGCCTGCGCGACTGCCATCCAGGGCTACACCGCCGCCGGCATGTGCGGCTCGAGCGGGGTCGGGGGTGGGGGTGGGAGCGGCGGTGGGTCGGGCAGCGCCTGTTCGGATCTCGGCGCATGCTGCGCGGGCGGCGACGCGAGCTTCCAGGAGCAGTGCCAGGTCGCGCTCGACGCCTACCAGAAGAGCAGCGATCCGGAGACGGCGTGCAAGAGCGCGCTGATCGCGTACGAGCAGGGCGGATTCTGCGGCGGCGGCAACGGCGGAGCCGGAGGCGGGGCGGGCGCAGGCGGCAGCGCGGGCGCGGGCGGCAGTGCAGGCGACGGCGGCGGGAGCGGCAGCGGCGGAGCCAGCGGCAGCGGCGGAACCAGTGGCGGCGGCGGAGCCAGCGGGGGCGGCGGAACCAGCGGCAGCGGCGGCACCAGCGGCAGCGGCGGCACCAGCGGCAGCGGTGGAACCAGCGGCAGCGGCGGCAGCGGTGGCGCAGGCGGCACCACGGCAACCACCGAGGACAGCAACGCGACCTGCAGCGACAACAAGGACAACGACGGCGACGGCTACGTCGATTGCCTCGACTTTTCCTGCAGCAAGAACCCGAGCGTGACCATCTGCAAGGGCACCCCGGGGCCAGAGACCACCGACGCGATGTGCAGCGACAAGAAGGACAACGACGGCGACGGCTACGTGGACTGCTCGGACTACGACTGCCAGAACAGCCCGAACGTGACCGTGTGTCCGTGAAGCAGTAGCAATACGCGCCGCGCGGCGCTAAACCCGCACGCCATGCGGGCGATGGTGCTGGGAGCAGGCAGGATGGGCCGCGCGGCGGCGTGGGACCTCGCGCGCCAGCCGGGCGTGGACGTCGTGCGCTTGGTCGATCGAGACACCGAGGCGCTCAAGGCGGCAGAGCGCGAGCTGGCGAAGCTGCTCACCGAGACGGCGCCGGAGAGCAAGACCAAGATCGAGGCGGAGCGCTACGACCTGGCGGACGAGAGCGGCCTCAGGCGCCTGCTCGGGGGCTTCGACGTGATGCTGTCGAGCTCGGACTACCGCTACAACGAGTTGCTCACCCGGGCTGCCATCGACGCGCGCTGCCACATGTGCGACCTGGGTGGGAACCTGTTCGTGGTGGAGCGGCAGCTAGCGCTGGACGAAGACGCGAAGCGCCAGGGCGTGACCATCGTGCCGGACTGCGGGCTCGCGCCGGGCATGGCCTGCCTGTTCGCGGCCTGGGGCGTCGACCGCTTGGACGCGGTGGACAACGTGAAGATCCGCGTCGGCGGTCTGCCCGCGCACCCCAAGCCGCCGCTCAACTACAAGATGCTGTTCGCCGTGCGCGGCCTGACCAACGAGTACCTGGAGCCGGCAGAGGCGCTGCGCGACGGCAAGATCGTGCGCGTTCCCTCCTTGACCGAGCCGGAGCCCATCGAGTTTCCGTACCCCTTCGGCACGCTGGAGGCCTTCAACACATCCGGCGGCTCGTCCACGCTGCCGCGCACGCTCAAGCACAAGGTGCGTAACCTGGACTACAAGACCATCCGCTACCCGGGGCACCTGGCGGCCTTCGCCGGCATGCACGCCATCGGCCTGCTCTCGGAGACGCCGGTGGACGGCGTCGTACCGCGCGAGCTCACCGAGAAGCTGATCGATCGGTCGCTGCGCGACGATCACGACACCGACGTGGCGCTGGTCCGCGTGAGCATCGAGGGCAAGAAGGGCGGCAAGAACCAGCGCCTGGTGTTCGAGGTGATCGACCGCCACGATCCGAAGACGGGGCACAGCGCCATGGCGCGCACCACCTCGTACCCCGCCGCGGTCGTCGCCTACATGCTCGGCGCCGGCGCGGTGCAGAAGCGCGGCGTTCTGCCGGGTGAGCTGGCGGTCCCGCTGGAGGCCTTCGTGAGCGCCGTGCGCGCCCGCGGCATCGACGTGAAGGAGCGATGGGAACCGCTCGTCTAGTCGCGCTGGGCCTGGTCGCCTCCGCGTGCGCGGCCCCCCTCGCCGCGCCGCCCGCACAGCCGCGCCCGGCTCTGAAGCAGGTCGCGAGCGAGCCGGCGCGCGCGGCGGAGAAGCAGCCGGAGCCCCCGCCGGAGCCTGCCGTGGTGGCGGCACCGCAAGCGCCCGAGCGCGAGCCCACCTGTCCGGAGGGCATGGCGCTCGTGCTGCGCTACCAGGGCCCGTATTGCATCGACCGCTGGGAGGCATCGGTGCTGCGGGTGAAGGCCGACGGCCAGACCGCACCGCACCCGTTCAACCAGAACGTGGACGGCCTGGAGAAGGAGGTCCGCGCCCAGAGCAAGCAGGGCGTGCGCGCCCAGGGCTACATCAGCGGCACACAGGCCGCGCGCGCCTGCGCCAACGCCGGCAAGCGGCTGTGCGAGATCGACGAGTGGGTGCGCGCGTGTCGCGGGCCGAAGCTCACGCGCTACCCATACGGCGACGAGCGCCGCCCGAACGTCTGCAACGATCGCTTCAAGGTGCTCGATCACCACCCGGTGCCGATCCTCTGGAAGAAGGACCCCCTCGACCCGACGGACGAGAAGCTGATGTGGCACCCGCGCTTCATGAACGACAAGCGCCTGCTCGAGCTGCCCAACACCACCGCGCCCACCGGCGCCTACGCGAAGTGCACGAACGACTACGGCGTCTACGACATGGTCGGCAACCAGCACGAATGGGTGAACGACCCGGAGGGAACGTTCTTCGGCGGGTTCTTCATGGACACCTTCCAGAACGGCGAGGGCTGCGAGTACCGCACCGGCGGCCACCCGTTCGACTACCACGACTACTCGACGGGCTTCCGCTGCTGCGCGGACGCGAGCTGACCTCAGTCGAGCAGCTCGGGGTCGTCGCTGATGCGCAGCACCAGCGGCGGGTGGTCTTCGAGCACCAGCCGCCGCCCGCGCTCGCGGTAGCCGGCGCCCTCCGCGTCGTCCACCCAGTGCGCTCGGCCGAGCACGGCGATGGTCTCGCCTTCGGTGACCAGGCCTTCCTGGCACACCAGATCGTTGCTGCTCACGCGAAACAGGTCACGACCCTGCGCAGCGCTCTCGTGTTGAGCGAGGATCTCGGCCACCGCCGCCGGCATCTCGCCGACGCCCCGGAATCTGAGCTCGTGAACCGCCAGCCGCAGCTCGGGTGTGAGCGGCTTCACCAAGGCGCGGCCCGACTCGTCCTCGATCCAGAAGTCGGTCGCGTCGCTCCGGGTGGTGACCTGACGGCGCTGCTCGCGCATGCCCACGCTCTCCACGGCGAGCTTCCAGATCAAGCACGGCTCCCCCGTGGCGGGGCCGGCGAGCAGCTTGCCCGCGCTCCCGACCTTGCCGACGACCTTCACCAGCGCGCCCTCCTCCGCGTCGGCGATGCGCACCTGGCGAGCCGCACCCAGCAGCTTCTTCACCTTGCGCTCGTCGCTGCACCACCAGCGCCAGAGGCGCACGATGCCCAGCACCACCAGCATCATCGCGAGCAGCTCGGCGACGAACTGGACGAGCTCCCCCGGCGGAATCACCGGCCCGCTTCTACCGCGCCGGCTGACAAATTGGCAGTCGCCGGGGAGCCGCGGCCCCGCGAGCTGCCAAATCTTCACGCGCGAAGGGTCTGGCCCACGCAAATCCCGCCATTTTCACGCTGGCACGCCGCTCGCTACGCCGTCCGTCACGATGGATCGCGACGCCATCGTTCGCACGCTCGCGCTCGGTCTGATCCCGGTGATCGCCGGAGGTCTGTACCTGGCGCGCGAGCCGAAGCCGGCGCCCGCGGAGGCCGCAGCGCCCAGCAGCGCGCCCGCGGAGCCCCGCGGCCTCGGTCCGCTCGCGGGAGCGCTGGCCGAACGCGGCGAAGCGGCGCTGGCAGCGCCGAAGCCGAGCGCCGCACCGAGCGCCCCGCCGGCGGACGCGCTCGCCGCGACGAACCTCCCGCTCGCGAACGACCCGAAGTCGCCGCCCAAACGCGCGAAGACACCCGCCCCGCGCGGCTCGTGCTCGGGCGTGGAGGTGCGGCTCATCACCGACTCCGACGATCCGAGCTGGGCCTTCGCCTCGCTCTCGCCCGCGGCCGGCGAGCGCGCGGTGATCCGCCGCGTCGGCGAGCGCATCGGCGACTACCGCGTGGCGAAGATCGAGTGGGACCGCGTCTGGCTCACCGGTGCCGGCGGGCGCTGCGCCGCCGCCATGCACTTCGGCGCGCGCGAAGCCAACGAGGCCGAGGACCTGCCGGCGAAGAAGCGCCGCCGCGGCCTGCCGGACGAGCGCCGCGAAGAGCAACCCTGGCGGCTGAGCGGCGAGCTGGTGAACGGCATCGAGAAGCTCGGCGAGACCAGCTACGCGGTGGACCGGGGGCTCGTGCCGGCGATCTACGCGCAGGCCGGCAGCTTGCTCGCGGGCCTGAAGATCGAGCCGGTGCGCCGCGACGAAGAGGTGATCGGCTTCGAGCTGGGCGAGGTGCGCACGGACTCGTTGCTCGAGCGCCTCGGCGTCGAGACCGGCGACCGCGTGCTCGCCATCGACGAGACCCCGGCGCTCGACCTGGAAGCGCTCATGCGCGCGCTCGGCGCCGCCCGCGAGAAGGATCGCCTGGTGGCGCGGCTCGAGCGGGCGGGCGAGGCCTTCGAGCTTCGAGTGACTGTGCGCTGAGCTTCGACTGGACGCCACGCGGTGCGGCCCGACCTGGCCCTGACAGCGCTCGTCGAACGGGTCAGTGCAAGTAGCGCGGCGAAGCCCGCGTCACTTGCCGAGATCGGTCGGGATGGGGATGCCGAAGCTCTCCACCGCGTCCACCTCCGCGGGGAAGAGGGACATCGCTTCGAAGGTCCCCTTGGTCGGATCCTTGCCCTGGCCGTTCAGCTTGACGGTCTCGACGCTGAGGCTGCCGGTGGCGCGCCAGCGCTGGTCGTCGTGCTGCCGGAACACCCCGGAGATGCGCGTGTTCTCCGCGTCCACGACGATGCCTCCGGTGCCCACGGTCACGTGGATCAAGAACGGCGCAGTGCCGAAGGCGGTGGTCGCGTTGGCCTCGTCCTTGGCGAAGCCGTCGGCGATGAAGAAGTAGCCGTTCGGCGGCTCCGACTCCGGCAAGAAGTCCACGTATTGCTCGAGCTTGGTCTGCTTCTCGCTGGGCTTCGCGCAGTGCGGAGTGTCGAGCAGCGCGCAGATGGGTGTCTCTCCGCCGCAGTTCGAGGGACAACCCGGCCGGCTGTTGAGCTGCGGCAGGCGATTCGCGTTGGTGAAGTGGGCGCGCCACACGCCCGTCTCCGGATCGATCTCCAGGTAGGTGTAGACCTGGATCTGCACGGCCAGGTACTCCACGTTCAGGACGAAGTAGTAGTAGCCGGTCGGCAAGAGGGTGTTGCCCCCACCCTGGAGCTGGAAGGTGAACGGCAACCGGATGCGCGTCTTCGTCTTGTGACCCTCCATGTCCTCGAGCCCGGGCTCGATCAGGAGCAGGTAGGGCGAGGACACCGCGAAGGCCTGCTGCGGGTCGATGGTCAGGGTCGTGTCCGCGAGCTCGAACTTGGCGCCGTAGGTCGGCCCCTCCGGCTCTGGCTCGAGATCCGGCTCGGGCGAAGCTCCGTCGTAGGCGACCAGCGTGTTCTCCCTGAAGCCCTCGAAGTCCGGCGGCGACTGCTCGTCGAGCAGGTTCTCCTCCGGGTCCATCACCGCCTTGACGAGCTTCAGCTTGAGCGAGCTCTTCACGAACGGCTCGGAGAACTTCACCACGAACGGGGCGTCCGGCGCGGTGGTCATCACGCCGTTGTCGAGCCCGTCGACCTTGGGCTTCGGCGGCGGATCGAACTCCTGGCAGGCGGCCAGACCGAGGGAGAAGAGCGCGGCGAGGAAGACGGTACGTCGGGAAGGCATCTCGCGTTTTCCTGCTCTCGATTCGTGTTGTGGTGCACTCTTCAGGCCGCGAAGAACCCGCTGCGCGAGCGTTTCTTCGAGGTTTCCAGCGGAGCGTGGCCTCCAAGACAATCGCGACTCGTCCCACGGACTAGGAGGCATCCGCCGGCCTCGCCGGCAGTTTCCGTTGGTTTTCGCCACTCCTGATGATCGCGATCTGATCATGGCAAGACTGCCCAAGTCGAGGTTAGAACACGAAGGTCGTGCGACCTTGGATTAGCACGCTGCGCACGGCTTGGCCGTTCTCGTCGTGGAAGGCGTCGCCAGGGAACAGGATGGCGCCCTCCAGATCGAACAGGAAGTGGTCCAGGTATTTCCACTGGAAGCGCCCGTCGAGCTCGGCGCCGTAGAAGTTCCCCGGCTTGCCGCCGTTGAAGTTCACCAGATCGTCCTGGATGCTGGCGCCGTCGCGCGCCTTCAGGCTCTCCGTGGGGTCCACCGTGCCGGACGGCGCCCAGGCCAAAAGCAGGCCGCTGCGCAAGAGGACGTTCTTGTGCGGTCGCAGGTCGAACTGCGGGAACACCGCCACTGCGTTGGTGAAGGAGCCCTCGGTGTCCACGCGCTCGGCCGGGAAGGTGTCGGCGCCGATGCGCTCCAAGAGCACCACGCCCGCCGCGCTGGAGCGCGCCGACTCGAAGTGCAGGATGCGCTCGAACATGAGCAAGCCGACGTTGTTGTCCTCGGCGAAGACCAGCTGCGTGAGCGCGGTACCCGGGTTGGGATTGCGGTCGCCGGTGGCCAGATCGCCCTCCAGGTACGCGGTCCAGCTCGGCTCGTCCCAGCGCAACACGGCCCGCGCGCCGAACTGCTCGACCTTCTGCCGCACGATCGGGTCGTTGTTGATCAGCGAGAGCGCCTCGCTCACCTCGCGCGTGCGCCCGAAGATACCCACGCCCTCGAGGCCCGCCGTCAGACGGTCCAGGCGACCGACGGCCTTGAGGTTCACGATGTTGACGTTGGTGTCGTAGAAGCGCTCCCAGCGGTGCGCGTAGGTGCCCTGGAACTCCAGGTGGGTGCGCTTGATCGGGTCGGGATCCAGCCAGCGCACCACCATTCCCGCGCCGTGCAGGTCGTCGCCGAACAGCCGGATGTCCTTGGACGCGCCGCGGTCGTAGAAGGCCCCGGTGAAGAGGCCGCGATCCCGACTGGTGTCGCGCTCGCTCTCGTCCTTGAAGCCCTCGAGCGGCTTGGTCACGAAGAGGACGCGGTCCGTGGTGTCGCCGGCGTTGGAGTAGCCGAAGCGGTTCGTGCGGCCGTCGCCGTCGGCGACCAGGATCGACATGCCCTCCGTGGTCGGCTGCCGCCCGATGCGCAACAGGCCCACCGGTGTCACCACCTCGCCGTACGCCCGCCGCAGCTTGAAGCTGTCGCTGGGCACTAGCACGTAGCCGTAGCTGTCGGGGTCGAGCTCGTCGCCACCCACGTAGCCGACGCCGGGCTTGGCGTTGTTGGGGTTGGTCGCGGCGACGCGCGTGCCGCTGTTGGGCGAGGGGCTCTGGCCGAAGGTGCCGTTGTCGCCCCAGAGCGTGCCGTCCAGCCCGTCGAAGCTCATCACCAGGCGGACCTTCTCGTCATAGTCCACGGTGGCGTCGAGGCGCAGGCGGTGCTCCACCCAGCTCGCGCGCCGGTGCTTGACTCCGTTCAGGTCCACCGGGTTCACGTACAGCCAGTTCGCGCGGTACTCGGCGCCCACTTGCAGGCCGTAGTCGCCGAACTCGTGGCGCGTCGGACCGGCGATGCCGTCGTCGTCCGCCCAAGGTTCGACCACCTGAGCGCGCGCCGGTGCCGCGACCAAGAGCGAGAACACGAATGAGAGCAGGAGCGGCGGCCCGAGTCGTCGCATGAGAGAGCCACGGTAGCGGAGGCTGCCCCGAGCGAGAAGCACCTGGCGGCCCGTCCCGCCCTCGTGCAAGGCTTGCCCCCGTCGCATGGCAGACAGCGCGCTGGTCACCGGAGCCGCCGGCTTCATCGGCTCTCACGTCGCCGATCGCCTGCTCTCGCTGGGGTTTTCCGTCACTTGCTTCGACAATTTCGACCCCTACTACGACCCGGCTCAGAAGCGCCGGAACGTGGCCGGAGCGCTCCGAAACCCGAGCTACCAGCTGATCGAAGGGGACGTCCGGGACCGGGCGGCCCTCGAGGCAGCCTTCGACCGGGCAAAGCCCGACGCCGTGGTGCACCTCGCGGCCAAGGCCGGCGTGCGAGCCAGCGTCGAGGATCCGCTGTCCTACGTCGAGGTCAACGAGGTCGGCGGCCTGTTCGTGCTGGAGGCCTGCCGCGCACGGGGCTGCGTGCCCGTCGTGTTCGCCTCCACCTCCAGCGTGTACGGCGGCGGCGCGGTCCCGCCCTTTCGCGAGGACGACCCGGCGACCGCGCCCCTCTCGCCCTACGCCGCCAGCAAGCGCGGCGCGGAGCTGATGGTGCACGCTTACCACCACCTGCACCAGCTGCCGGTGGCGATCGCACGCTTCTTCACCGTGTACGGCCCACGCGGTCGCCCCGACATGGCGATGGCGTCGTTCACCCGGGACCTGCTCCGCGGCCACCCCATTCGGCTGCACGGCGAGGAGACCGCCCGCGACTTCACCTACGTGGACGACATCGTGGACGGAGTCGTCGGCGCGCTCGATTGGGTACGGCGCACGCGCGGGCTCGACACCTTCAACCTGGGTCGCAGCGAGCCGGTGCGCGTGCGCCGGCTGATCGAGCTGCTCTCGGCGGAGCTCGGCGTGCCCGCCCAGGTCACGCTCGGCAAGCTCGGCGCGAGCGAGGTGCCGGTCACCTGCGCCGACGTCTCCAAGGCCGGCAAGGCGTTCGGCTACGCGCCCAAGCTCAGCCTGGAGGAGGGCGTCCGGCGCTGGGTCGCCTGGACGCGCAGCAGCGACGAGGCGCCCGAGGAGCTCCGGGAGCGTTCGTGAGCCGGCCCGGCGAAGCCGCTCCGGCGTCGGTGGAGCTGCCGCTCTGGCGGCGCATCCTACCGTTCGCCACCGCCCTCGCCCTCCTGGCGTTCGTGCTCCTGCGCCTCGACTTTCGCGCCTTTTGGCACGCGGTCTCGAACACGCACTACGTGCTCTTCTTTCTGTTCACGCTCGCGTTCAACGCTGCCTTGCTCGCGGCCGACGTGCTCGCGACGGTGCACGTGTATAACCGCCTGGTTTGCCCGGTGCGCTACGGCGAGCTGTTCGTGATCCGCGCCGCGTCCTACCTGCCGAGCCTGCTCAACCACCACGTCGGACAGGCCTGGCTCACCTACTTCATGGCCAAGGTCTACAAGGCGTCGCTCTGGCGCGTCGCCGGCGCCACGCTCTTGGTCTACGCCACGACCTTCGGCTGCGTGTTCCTGATCGGCGCCGCCGCGCTGCCGTTCAACCACGGCCGCGTCACCTGGCTCGCGCCGACCACGGCGGTCATCGGCGCCGCCGGCGTCGGCTACATGCTGGTGATCGCGATCAAGCCCGCGCTCATGCGGACGCGCCAGACCACGCTGGCGCTGGTCGAGACGGGCGTGCGCGGGCACCTGCTCGCGCTCGCCTTCCGCCTCCCGCACATCGGCGTGCTGTTCGTCGGCACCTGGGTGCCGTTCATGTTCTTCGGCGTGTACATCCCGTTCACGGACGCCCTCGCCTACATCCCGATCGTGATGCTGGTCACCGCCCTGCCGATCACGCCGCAGGGCGTGGGCACGCGCGATCTGATCGCGCTACAGCTCCTGGCCGGCTACGCCTCCGGCAACCCCGAGCAGCAGGCTGGTGCCATCGCCGCGACCACGCTCTCCTGGGCCTGCGCGCTCACCCTGGTACAAGCGGCCCTCTCGCCGCTGTTCATGCGCAAGGCCCAGCGCATGCTGGCCGCCTGACGCCCCCCGTTCTCGGCACGGCGCCCCTCTTCCCGGCGCGCTCCTGCACGCGGCGCTCACCGGTCGCAAGCCGCCTGCGTCCCAAGCTGTGGAGAGCCAGCGCTCGCCTGGGCGACGAACGCCTGCTGTTCGAGCCCGAGGTGGCGCACGCTCTTGACGCGTTCGCGGACGCGCCGGAAGGTGCCTCGGAGCCAGCATGTCGAGCACGCGCCCGCCGCCCCACCTGCCCCGAGTCGTCATCGAGCGCCTCAGCCCCGAGCTCGACGGCGGGCGTCATCCGGTCAAACGCGTGGTCGGCGACGCGGTGCGCGTGAGCGCCAACATCTACAAGGACGGCCACGAGCTGATCGGCGCGCAGCTCCTGAGCCGCGGCCCCGGCGAGCAGCTCTGGCGAGAGGATCCCCTCGACTACAACTTCGACGAGGATCGCTGGCACGGTCGCTTCGTTCCCGACAGGATCGGCCGCTGGGAGTACAGCGTCGAGGCCTGGCCCGATCCTTTCCGCACCTGGCGGGAAGATCTGAAGAAGCGCCTGGATGCGGGGCAGGACGTGTCGAGCGAGCTGCTCGAAGGGGAGCAGCTCGTGCACCGGCGGCTCGCTTGGCTCGGCGAAGAGGCGCCGATGGAGCTCAGGCACGCCGCCAAGGCGCTGGGCGACACCGAGGCGACCAGCGACGCGCGGCTGGCGGTGGCCTTCAGCAAGAAGCTGGAGGAAGCCATGACCGGGCCCCTCGATCCCGAGCACGTCACCCGCCACGAGGCGCGGGAGCTGGTGGTGGATCGCGAGCTCGCGCGCTTCGGCTCGTGGTACGAGCTGTTCCCGCGCTCGCAGGGGCGAGTGCCCGGCAAGCACGGCACGTTCGCGGATCTGGAGCGGCGCCTGCCGGACCTGGCGGCGCTCGGCTTCGACGTGCTGTATTTGCCGCCGATCCACCCGATTGGGCACACGCACCGAAAGGGGCGCAACAACGCCAAAACGTGTCAGCCCGGCGACGTGGGCAGCCCTTGGGCCATCGGCGACCGGACGGGTGGGCACGACGCGGTGCACCCGGAGCTCGGAACGCTCGCGGACTTCGTGCACCTGGTTGGGAGAGCGCGGGAGCACGGACTGGAGATCGCCCTCGACTTCGCGCTCCAGTGCTCGCCGGATCACCCGTGGATCCACGAGCACCCGGAGTGGTTCTTCGTTCGCCCCGACGGCACGCTGCGCTACGCCGAGAACCCGCCCAAGAAATACGAGGACATCTACCCGCTGAACTTCTGGTGCGCCGAGCGGCACGCGCTCTGGACCGCGTGCCGCGATCTGGTGCTGTTCTGGGTGGACAAGGGCGTGAAGGTGTTCCGCGTGGACAACCCGCACACCAAACCCTTCGCGTTCTGGGAGTGGCTGATCCGCGACGTGAACCGGCGCCACCCGGAGGTGATCTTCCTGGCGGAGGCATTCACGCGACCGAAGCGCATGCAGGGCCTGGCCAAGCTCGGCTTCACGCAGAGCTACACCTACTTCACCTGGAAGAACACGGCGTGGGAGCTGAAGGAGTACCTGTCCGAGCTCGCGCTCGGCGAGATGGCCGAGTATTACCGGCCCAACTTCTTCGCCAACACGCCGGACATCTTGCACGAGTACTTGCAGGACGGCGGGCGCGCGGCGTTCCGCATCCGACTCCTGCTCGCGGCGACGTTGAGCCCGACCTACGGCATCTACAGCGGCTACGAGCTGTGCGAGAGCTCCCCGGTCCGGCGCGGCAGCGAGGAGTACCTGGACTCGGAGAAGTACGAGATCAAGGTCCGCGACTGGCACGCCCCCGGCAACATCCGCGCGGACGTGGCCCGCGTGAACCGGGTGCGGCGCGAGCACCCGGCGCTTCAGCGCCTGGACAACCTGCGCTTCTTGCACACCGAGTACGAGCCCGTGCTCGCCTACCTGAAGTCCGCGCCGAACGACGACCTGATCGTCGTGGTCAACACCGACCCACACCACGCCCACGAGACCTTCGTCCACGTGCCGGTGGACGAGCTCGGTCTGGGCCAGCACCAGCCCTACCAGGTGGTGGACCTGCTCACGGACGAGCGTTACGTCTGGCACGGCACGCGGAACTTCGTTCGCCTCGATCCCTCGGACAAAGTCGGCCACGTCCTTCGCGTCGTGCGGAGCGACGCCGAGGCCTGATCCTGGTAGGGTCGGCGGCAGCGTGCGCGTCTGGCCCGGCGATCCCCATCCTCTCGGCGCCACCTGGGACGGCGAGGGCGTCAATTTCGCGCTCTTCTCCCACGACGCGGAGGCGGTGGAGCTGTGTCTGTTCGACGAGCGCGGACAAGAGACGCGGGTGCTCCTGCGCGAACGCCAGAACCGAATCTGGCACGCCTTCTTGCCCGACGTGCGGCCCGGGCAGCTCTACGGCTACCGGGTACACGGGACCTGGGCACCGGAGCGGGGCCTGGCGTTCAACCCGCACAAGCTGCTGGTGGACCCCTACGCCAAGGCGATCGCGGGCAAGCTGAACTGGCACCGCGCCATCTTCGCCCACGAGGACGGCCTCGGGGTGAGCGAGGACAGCTTCTCGCGGGAGGACAGCGCGCCGCACGTGCCGAAGAGCGTGGTGGTGGACACGGCGTTCACCTGGGGAGAGGACCGCGCGCCCCAGACCCCGTGGAGCCGCACCGTGATCTACGAGTGCCACGTCAAGGGCATGACGGCGCGTCACCCCGACGTGCCGCCGCACCTCCGGGGGAAGTACCTGGGCCTGGCCTCGGATCCGATCCTCGATCACCTGAGCGAGCTCGGCGTGACCGCCGTCGAGCTCTTGCCCGTGCACCACCGCGTCTCGGAGCGACACCTGTGCGAGCTCGGGCTCGACAACTACTGGGGCTACAGCACGCTGGGGTTCCTGGCTCCGGACTCGCGCTTCGCCTCGAGCGATCGCGGCGCGCAGGTCACCGAGTTCAAGACGATGGTGAAGGCCTTCCACCGCGTCGGCATCGAGGTCCTGCTCGACGTGGTCTACAACCACACCGCCGAGGGCGACTCCAGCGGTCCCACGGTGTGCTTCCGGGGCATCGACAACCGTGCGTACTACCTCTTGAGCCCCGACGATCCGCGGCGCCACCTGGACTTCACCGGCTGCGGCAACACGCTGCGACTGTCCCACCCCCGCGTGCTTCAGCTCACGCTCGACAGCCTGCGCTACTGGGTCCAGGAGATGCACGTGGACGGCTTCCGCTTCGACCTGGCGCCCGTCCTGGCCCGAGAGCCCACGGAGTTTCAGAGCTTCGCCCGCTTCTTCGCCACCGTGCAGCAGGACCCGGTCCTGTGCCGCGTGAAGCTGATCGCCGAGCCCTGGGACGTGGGCCCCGGCGGCTACCGGCTGGGCGCCTTCCCGCCGCTCTGGGCGGAGTGGAACGGGCGCTACCGCGACGTGGTGCGGCGCTTCTGGCGCGGCGACGAGGGCCAGGTGCCGGAGCTCGCGGCGCGCCTGTCCGGCTCGAGCGACGTGTTCCAGGGCAGCGACCGCGGGCCCTACGCCAGCGTCAACTTCGTCACCTGCCACGACGGCTTCTCGCTGGCCGATTTGGTCAGCTACGAGCAGAAGCACAACGAGCAGAACGGCGAGGAGAACCGCGACGGCGCGAACGAGAACTTCAGCCGAAACTGGGGCGAAGAAGGCGACACCGAGGTGCCGGCGATCCAGCGGCTGCGCGAGCGGATGCTGAAGAATTTCGTCGCCACGCTGGCGTTCTCCCAAGGTGTGCCGATGATCTCCCACGGCGACGAGCTCGGGCGCACGCAGCGAGGGAACAACAACACGTATTGCCAGGACAACGAGCTCGCCTGGGTGGACTGGGAGATGACTCAGGCGAAGAGCGAGCTGCTCGGCTTCTTTCGCAAGGTGTTCCGCATCCGCGCGACGAACCCGGTGTTCCGCCGGCGCCGCTTCTTCGCCGGCGATCCCGTCACCGACGAGGGCTTCAAGGACGTGCACTGGCTTCGCGCGGACGGGCGCGAGATGGCCACCGAGGACTGGCACCACGGCAAGAACCGCGTGCTGGGCATGCTGATCCACGGCCAGGCCTCCGACGAGGTGGACGAGCGCGGCCGGCCGAACCGCGGGCAGACCCTGCTGTTGCTCCTGAACGCGGCGTCGCGGGCGCGGCAGTTCGTGCTGCCCCTCTTGCCTGAGGCCGGGCGCTGGCACGAGGTGGTCAACACCGCCCACCCGACGCACCGGGTTCCGCGCGGCTCGACCATCCCCCTGCCGCCGCACTCCCTCGTGCTACTGAGCCACGACGAGAGCTGAGGCGGCCGGCATGACGACCCTGGAGATCGAGAGCGTCGCGGACGACGGTCTGCTCGGCCTGGTGAAGCGCGCCGAGCAGGCGGTCCTGGAGCAGACCACCGACCCGGTTGGCCTGCTGCGCATCGAGCTCGCCGAGCCCGGGCCCGACTTCGCCGCGGTGGCGGTCGAGGCGTCTTTCGTCGAGCGCCGTGGCGCGGGCGTGGTCGAGCGACTGGACGTGGATCTGGCGAAGGTGGTCGAGGAGACCCCGCCGCGCGACCAGCTTCTCTCCGTGATCGGCAGCTGCGGCGGCGTCGCCTACACCAGCATCTGCCTGCGCAACGCCGAGCGCGAGCTCGCCGACGTCACCCTGCACTACGGCTGGCGCATCCGCCTGATCGGCCGCTGTACGGCGCTCTCCGCCGGCGGGCTCGGGTCGGAAGACGTCGCCGCTTGCCAATACGCCTTGGCGGCGCTGGGCGTGAGGGCGAGCGCCGTGGAGGGCGAGCTCCGCGTGTCCGGGCGTCGCTTCGGTGGCGCGCCGACCGCTGCCGATCAGGTCGAGGCCTTGCTGCGCACGCGCGAGCGCGGGCTGGACGTCGAGCTCTACGCCTCGACCTTGCCGGTGACGCGAAGCGTGAGGATCGCGCTCGGGGAAGCTCGGCTCCTGTGCACCGTGAGCCGGCAGATCCCGGCGGACGCGACCAGCATCGCGCGCGACGCGGTGGCGCTGCGCGAGGTGGTGGAGCAGCAGCTCGGCTTCGCCGTCGGCGTCCAGCGCTGGCGCGTGGACAACGCGCACGGCGAGCGGCGCGAGCACCGCCCGCACGGCCCCATGGGCGGTGGGCAGGGCGTTCAGTGGTCGCTCAACTGGGGCGCGAAACGCGGCTGAATTCCCTCGATGCCGGCGACGCCAGACGCGGTTATACTCCGGGTATGAAGACCGCCGTATCGGTCCCCGACGAAGTCTTCGCCGCCGCGGAGCGCCTCGCCAAACGCATGAAGCTCTCCCGCAGCGAGCTCTACTCGAAGGCGCTCAGCGAATACGTGGCCAAGCGCGCACCGGAGGCGGTGACCGAGGCGCTCGATAGGGTGTGCGCAGAGCTGGGGAACGAGCCGGATGCGCTGATGCAAGAAGCTGCCAAGAAGCTCCTCGAGCGCTCGGAATGGTGATCGGGCAGGGTGAGGTCTGGTGGGCCGATCTCGGTGATCCCGGCGGCTCGGGGCCGGGGTTCCGCCGGCCCGTCCTGGTGGTTCAAGGGGATGCGTTCAACCTGAGCGGTCTGTCCACCGTGGTGTGCGTACCGCTCACCTCTCAGGTGAAGTGGAGCGAGGCCCCGGGAAACGTGCTGCTGTCGGAGCGCGAGACGGGGTTACCCAAGCCCTCCGTCGCCAACGTCAGCCAAATCATCGCGCTCGGTCGGCGCACTCTGGACGAGCGCGTCGGAAAGCTCTCGAGACCGCGTCTCGCCCTGGTGCTCGCGGGGATCGACGTGATGCTCGGGCGCTGAAGCTGCTCGATTCCGGCGCGAAACACCGCTGATCTCCGCCCGCAAAGCTCGCGTCGAGGAGCGGCGCGGGCTGTGGTAAACAGCGCGCCGCGATGTCCGAACCCAGTCTCGAGCTCGAAGAGCATGATCAGATGGCGGAGCTCGGCGGCCCCGCCCAGGACCGGGAGCGGCTCTTGCACGGCGAGCACCACGAGCCGCACCGCATCCTGGGCGCGCACCCGGCGCGAATCGGCGGCCGCGACGGCGTGGTGGTCCGCGCCTTCCACCCGGACGGCAAGCGCGCCGAGTGTCTGCTCCACGACGGCAGCGAGCTCTCGATGGTCGGCCTCGGCCAGGGCTTCTTCGCAGTGTTCGTGCCCGGGGCGAAGCTGCCGCTCACGTACCGGTTGCGCTTCCATTTCGCCGACGGCCAGAGCTGGGAGCGCGGCGATCCGTACCGCTTCCTGCCGACGCTGGGCGAGGTGGACCTGCACCTGATCGGCGAGGGCAACCACCGGCGCCTGTGGACGGTGCTCGGCGCGAACATCAGGACCATCGACGGCGAGGCGGGCACCGCCTTCGCGGTCTGGGCGCCGAACGCGCGCCGCGTGAGCATCATCGCCGACTTCAACGGCTGGGACGGGCGCCTCCTGCCCATGCGCTCGCTGGGCGCCTCCGGGATCTGGGAGCTGTTCGTGCCGGGCGTGGGAGAGAACGCGCTCTACAAGTACGAGCTCAAGACCCAGGAGGGCGGCCTACGGTTCAAGGCGGACCCCCTGGCCCAGAAGGCGGAGCTGCCGCCGGCGACCGCGTCCTTGGTGACGCGCTCCGAGCACCAGTGGCGCGACGGCAGGTGGATGACCGAGCGCAAGAAGCACGATCCCACGCGCCGCCCGATGAGCGTGTACGAGGTGCACCTGGGCTCTTGGATGCGCGTGCCGGAGGAGGGAAACCGCTCGCTCAGCTACCGCGAGGCGGCGCCCAAGCTGGTCGAGCACTGCAAGCGCTTCGGCTTCACGCACCTGGAGCTGATGCCGGTGGCGGAGCACCCGTTCTTCGGCTCCTGGGGCTACCAGGTCACGAGCTACTTCGCGCCCAGCGCGCGCTACGGCACGCCGGACGATTTCCGCTGGTTCGTGGACTACTGCCACCAGCACGACATCGGCGTGATCGTGGACTGGGTGCCGGCGCACTTCCCGAAGGACGACTTCGCGCTGCGCCGCTTCGACGGCACGGCGCTGTACGAGCACGAGGACCCGAGGCGCGGCGAGCACCCGGACTGGGGCACGCTGATCTTCAACTTCGGCCGGGCGGAGGTGCGAAACTTCCTCCTGGCCAGCGCGCTCTACTGGCTGGACGAGCTGCACGTGGACGGGCTGCGCGTGGACGCCGTCGCGTCCATGCTCTACCTGGACTACAGCCGGCCGCACGGGGAGTGGGTGCCGAACCAATACGGCGGACGCGAGAACGTGGACGCCATCGAGTTCATCAAGGCCACGAACCACATCATCAAGGAGGAGGTCCCGGGCGCCTTCACCATCGCCGAGGAGAGCACCTCCTGGGCAGGGGTGACGCGCGACGCGCGGGAGGGCGGGCTCGGCTTCACCTTCAAGTGGAACATGGGCTGGATGCACGACACGCTGAAGTACTTCGAGAAGGATCCGGTGCACCGCCGCTACCACCAGGATCAGCTGACCTTCTCGATGATTTACGAGTTCCACGAGCGCTTCATCAACAGCATCTCCCACGACGAGGTCGTGCACGGCAAAGGCTCGCTCTACTCGAAGATGCCGGGCGACCACTGGCAGAAGCTGGCGAACCTGCGGCTCTTGCTCGCATACCAGGTCACGCGGCCCGGCAAGCAGCTGCTGTTCATGGGCACCGAGGTCGCGCAGGAGCGCGAGTGGAGCCACGACACCAGCGTGGACTGGCACCTGCTCGACCACGATCCGGAGCGGCGCAGGCTCCAGCATTTCCTCGAGACGCTGGGGCGTCTCTACCTGGCGACCCCCGCGCTCTGGGAGAACGACCCGAGCCCGTACAGCTTCGAGTGGATCGACTGCTCCGATCACGACAACAGCGTGCTCAGCTTCGTGCGCCGGAGCGGCGACGAGCACGTGGTGGTGGTGATGAACATGACGCCGGTGCCGCGCCCGGGTTACCGCGTCGGGTTCCCGGACGCCGGGCACTGGGTCGAGCTGCTCAGCAGCGACGACCCCGACTTCGGCGGCAGCGAGGTGGAGACGCGGAAGTCCCTGGAGACCGATCCCATCCCGGCCCACGGCCGGGCGCAGTCGGCGGAGCTCACGCTGCCGCCGCTGGGCCTCCTGGTGCTGGGGCGCGCCAGCTAGCCATGCCCGAGTACAGGAACCTCGACGCGAAGCAGATCGTCACCACGGTCGAGGTGCTCGCGCGCCGCATCGAGGAGCGCTTCCCCGACGCGAACCTGTGCAAGGTCGCCCAGGAGGTCGTGCGCGTCGCCCGCGGCGCCAGTGAACGCGTCGACGCGCTCGCTCAGCCGAACGTCTCGCTGCGCGCCGGCGTGTGGCTCTTGGTGGCGGGGGTCGTCGGAGTGCTCTTCCTGATGGTGCCCGCTCTGCGCCTGAGCTGGCAGATCCGCGCGGGGACGGAGCTGATCCAGACGCTGGACGCGCTGCTCGAGGCGCTCTTCTTCATCGGCGGCGGCATGCTCTTCCTGGTCACGCTGGAGGGCCGCATCAAGCGCCGCCGCGCGCTGGCCGAGTTGCACGAGCTGCGCGCGCTCGCGCACATCGTGGACATGCACCAGCTCACCAAGGACCCGGAGCAGCTGCTCTCCTCGGGGCCGCGCACCGCGTCGTCGCCCGAGCGCACGATGACCGACTTCGAGCTCCAGCGCTACCTGGACTACTCGACGGAGATGCTGGCGCTGCTCGGCAAGATCGCCGCGCTCTACTCGGCCCGCATGGCCGATCCGGTCGTGCTCTCCGCCGTGGACGAGGTCGAGGAGCTGACCACCGGGCTCTCGCACAAAATCTGGGAGAAGATCTCGCTCCTGCGCGCGACCGTGCTCCGCAAGGAGCAGGCCGGCAGGCCCGCGCCGCGGGTGCTGGCGCCGGGGAGCTCCGGCGCCAAAGCGCGCCATCACCGCCGCCGGCTGTAGCTACTCCCGGCCTCGATCGCCGTCTGGAACCGCGACCCGCCGCATGCGCTCGGCGAGCTCGTCGCGATACGCGGTCAGCTCCTCGATCGAGAGCGGGCTGAGCATCGCCGGCATCGGGCTCACCGGAAATTGCCGCAACAACCAGGCGATGATGGCGGGATCGGTCCTCGAGCGGCTCCGACCCAGGTGGCGAACCAGCCTGGGCTAGAGCGCACGGATCTCGTCGGGGGTCACGAACAGCCAGACGTCCGGCGTATTCGCCTCCCGGAGCAAAGCCCCGAGCCAATACGCTCGGCTGTCGAGGTCGGCGTCACCGAGGTGTGCTCTGAGCTCGACAACGGAGCAGTCCGCCCACCAGAGGAAGTAGGGGCGCGCGTCGCCGTTCAACAGCTCTGGCGCAGACGGCGGTAGCATCGGGCGGGCACTGACCACGGCAGGCACAGCGTACCCCTTCCCCTGCTCGCGGGCGAGCGGCCCGCTTGACGCCCCGCCGAGCCGTGCCTAACCGAAGCCCTCTTCGAAACGAGGGAACACCATGGGCATTCAGCGCGCGCTCGGAAACGTCAAGGACACGGTGCAGAACATCCCGGCCTTCCGCTCGCTCCTCGAGCAGGGCAGCGAGGAGGCGGCCGCCGCCGAGCAGGCGGAGCAGTCCGCCGCCGCCGCGCGGGCGATGTGGGTCGGCGCGCTGACCGAGACGGCGTACATCATCGCCGCCGCCGACGGGAAGGTCTCGGACGCCGAGAGCGGCGAGATCGTGGAGGGCCTGGTCGGCCTCACCGACGGCGCGATCCCGGCGGAGGAGGTCGTGGACATGCTCGAGCGCGTGCAGGGCGCGGTGGAGGAGGAGGGGCAGAAGGCCCGCTTCGCCGAGATCGCCGGCATCGTCAGCGACGAGGAGCTGCGCGACGCCTTGTACCTGGTGGCCTGCGCCGTGGCCTGGAAGGACGGCGGCATCGGCGAGAAGCAGGGCCTCGCGGTGCGCGCGCTGAAGGACGCCTTCGGCTACTCCGAGGGCAAGCACCAGAAGCTGCTCGCCGCCGCCCGGGGCTGAGCCCCCGGCTTTCACCAACACCGGCAGCTTCGTCGTCGGCGTGGGCAGCGGGAAGATCGGCCAGGCCGGCAAGTTCAACCTGACGGTCACCAAGCTGATCGACGAGATGTCGCTGAGCGAGAACTGAAGGGCTGGCCGAGCGCCGCCGATCGCGAGCCGCATCGCCCTGGTGACACGAACGGCTGCCCTGTCTGAGCTCACGAGTGTGAGAGTTCGGCGCAGGCGATTCCAGGTCTTTACCTGCGATCGCGGTCGCATTTGGGTAGACGTGGACCGGGACGATCCCGAGCGCGTTCGGAAAGTGTTGCAGGAGTTGGTCGAGTCCGGCTTCTGGCGGGAGCTTGACCGCTTCCCGGTCGACGCAATCGCCCGGGCCTTGCCCCAGCTCGAGCTGGCGCGCGAAACGAGAAGGTTGCTTGAAATCTGGATCGAAGAGAGGGGCGAAGGCGGGCGCGCCGCCTGAGCTCAGCCCGTGACAAGAGCGGGCGCTCGAGGCCGTCGCCAGGGCGCGGCTCGCCAGCGAAGTCACGTTCGGCGGAGCGACCGCGCTCTCCGCCGTGTATCTGCACCATCGGCGGTCCTTGGACCTCGACTTCTTCATGATGCGGCAGATCGAGCCGGGTGAGCTGCGCGACGTCGTGGAGGCGCTTCGCAAGCTGCGCTTCGGCGTGGAAGAGCGCACGCTGGGGCCGCGCACGATGCTGGTGCTCTCGTCGCGCGGTCGCGAAGTGGGCCACGTGGACTTCGCATACTACCCTTACGACCCCGTAGGCCGGCACACGCAGTGGCACGAGTTCTTCGTGGCGCTCGCGCGTGGTCTGGTGGCGCGCGGACCATGAGGCAGCTCGCGAGGGGGGCCGCGCTCCGCGGCGCCTCCGCCTGCTCAGTCGAGCACCAGGTCGAACTGCACTGCGACGTCCACGTTCTTGCCGGCTTCGATGGTGAACTTGTTGATGGGAAGCGTGACCGGATCGCCGGCCTCGGGCTCCCGGGTCGTGGCGCCGTTGCCGTCCAGGTCCATGAACCCCAGGAACATGTACTCCGCGGGGGGGAGCGGCGCGCTCTTCCAGGTCTCGGCGCTCTGTGCCGCGCTCGTGAGATCGACGTTCGTGAGCTCGACGCTGCCCTTGTCCGCGGCGCCTTCCTTGGGACCGACCAGGGTCACGTCCGCGGCCAGGTACAGCGCGCCGTAGATGTCGCCCTTCAGCGGGTCCACCAGGTTCGGGTTCACCTTCACGCCGTTGGTGACGGCGAAGCTCAACGTGGCCGTGCCCGGCGCGGGTTGGTCCGCTCCGCCGTCGTCGTCCGACGAGCAGGCGGCGCAGCACGCACAGAGCACGAGAGCGGCGGCGACGCGCTTCATTTCGAGGTGGCCTCGCAGTTGAAGGCTTCCGTCGCGCCGCGCACGTAGCCGAAGGAGCCGCACATTTCCTGGGGGAATTGCACGACAGTGGCCTCGGGGTTCTTCCACTCGCAGAGCGTGCGGATCACCGTGCCCTTGGTCAGCTTCATGGGGTTGTTGAACAGGAGCGTGACCGGAGGGATGTCGCGGTAGTCGGGCAGCCACGGGTCGGCGAGATAGAAGGGCTCGAGCGAGTCCGCATCGGCGCCCCACGAGAGCTGGAAGCGGGAGCCCAGGTAGTGCATGTGCCCGCCGACGAAGAGCAGATCCATGTCCTCGTTCACGGTGCAGTCGAACTCGACCGCCGAGGTCTGCTTGGGCGGCAGGGAGAAGTCGATGCTCCCGGTGGCGAACGTCGTGGCCCACTGCTCGACCTGGTCCACCGCCATCAGCTTCAGGCGCGCGACGTCGCGGACCAAGATGTCGCGGTTGCCCACGTTCAGCGTGTGGGCCTGGATGACCACGTTCATGCCGGAGACCATGCGGATGGCGTGCTTGGCAGGCAGCTCGGACACCGGCAGCACGAAGGTGTTGAACTCCCCCATCGACGTGCCGCTCGAGCAGTCCTCGACGGTCCCGCTGGGCTTCGGTGTCTTCGGCTTCAGCACCACGACGTGGTGACCGAACTCGCTCTGGATTCCGTCGAGCCCCACCACTGCGACGTCGGGTCCGTCGTGAGTGTAGTAGAGGCAAACCTGCGTCTCCTCTCCGGACGGCACCGTGACCTCCGGCACCACCACGTCCAGGTAGCCGGGATCCGCCGCCGGGATCTTCACGCGCAGATCCCGCGGTCCCGAGTCGTCACCCGACGAGGACGACGAGCCGCAGCCAAGTAGCGAGAGGGCGAGAGCTACCCCCCAGCACGCCCGAACCCCGTTTGCGTTCACCCCGACGAGGTATCACTCGGCGGACGCCCGGTCCAGCTCGCCTCGGGCAGACCCAGACTCGATCGGTTCTACCCGAGTCGACCTGCGTCGCCACCACCGGCTGGGCAATGGTGACCCGAGACGGGGCGGTGGAGAGGTACTGGGCCGCACAGGAGCAAGTGCCATCGAGCCTCTACGGGGGCAGGAGCCCGAGGGCAGTGATCGACGCGGAGTCTGTCAAAGAGCAGGTCGGCGCGAAGGCCTCGGCACGGGTCACGCAGGCGCCGGCGGGAGCCGGCGGTCACTCGAGTTTCGAGGGGTCTCTGCGGTGGCCTTGACTGTGCAGAGCCAGATGTCGCGCATCAGGTCGCGCCAGGGCCGCCTACGCTGTTCGTCGCTGCGCGAAGTCACCCCGCGCCAGAGCGCGAGCAGCGTGTATGCGATGCGCCGCAGCACCATCACGACGACCGTGGCTCGCGGGGTCTGTTCGATCCACGGATGATGGTCCTCGGCGAAGGCGCCATCGAGAAGCTGATGGGCAGTCTCGACGCCCCAGTGGCGCCGTACGACGAGCAGCCACTCGGCATCGGTGAGACGAGAGCGTGGCAAGCTGGAGACGAAGTAGCGGTTGTCGTTCGCGACCCGGACGCCATTGCGGATTGGCGGCGTGAGCTCATCAGTCAGCTGCTCGACCTCGCGCAGGCTCCTGCTTCCGGCCACCATCCCGAGCAGCGCGGCCAAAATAGAGAGTCCGGCCGAGCCGGAGGAACTTGCTCCAAGCGAGGCGTTGTCGCGATAACGTCACCCAGCGCGTGGCGCGGAACACGAAGTACACCGTCCCAGCGACGTCCACGCGGATCGCGCGGGTCGCGGACCTCGTCGAGGCGCGCGTCGCCGAAGCGTTTGACGAGCATGCCGATGACTCTGCGTTGAGTGCGACCTGTTCGAGGCACGGATGAGCTCCTTTCCTTCGTCCGCATGCGTGCCCACGGCGCTGCCGCTGACAATGACCACCAAGGGCAATCCGTGCACACCCCATTCGACGTGGGGTGTGCCCGAACCGTCTCACGGTGTGAGAATGGCGAGCGTCGCGCGAAGCATCGGCTCGAGCAGCGGCTCCACCTCGCAGAGGCGCGCTTGCTCGACGGCTCGCCGCGCGTCCGCTCGCTTGAACCCCATCCGAACCAGCGCTCCGAGCACCTTTTCGGACACGCCGCCCTCGGGCGCGGGCGTCGGCGCTGGTGGCGCCGGTGGCGTGCTCTGTCTTCGCCTCGCTCGCGCCTCCGAGATCCGCGAGCCCGGCTTCGTCTCGCGGCGCTTGCGGGGCTTGCCCGCGCCGGCGCGGCGCTTCGTCTCCCGCTCGATGAGCAGGTCCAGCGCGCGCTCGAGGATCGTCGCGAGGTCGCCGCTGGGCACCGTGTGGCTGAGCAGCGCCCGGGCCTGCTCGAGCTTGTCGCGGAACGCAGCGTGGGCGCTGAATTCCACGCGAACGCTCTCCGGCGAGAGCGGCTCGACGCGAGGGCGAGGCGCCTGGGCCGGCGGCGGGGCCGGGGTACCTGCCCCGGACCATGTTCTCTCAGGTCACCGTACGCTGAAATGGTGCTGGCACGCCCCCCAGCGACTGGGGCGTGCACGGGATGCCCTCGGTGGTCTTTGTCAGCGGCAGCGCCGTGGGTCCGGAAGCTGCGCGTCGAGCTCGAGTCCGATGGCGCTCCCTCCAGGCAGCTGCACGCAGTGCCGCACTCGCGGTCATCGAGCTCTGCGTCGTGCGCTCGACCGCTGCGCCGACGCCGCCAGCGCTTCACCAACGCCTGGCGCCACCCGAGAGCCACGCCCCGACCTCCAGCGCCGGCCCGTCCTGACCTCGAGTGCGAATTTGCGCCTGCTCGCGCGCCGTACCCGTGACCGTCCTCAACTCTTCGAGAACGCGTCGCTTCTCGACCTCTGTCCGGCCCGACACCGAGCGGGACTGCGGGCAGACCCGGGCAGACCGTGGCCTCACCGGGCCTGCGCTCGCGCCGCTCCGCGCTGGGCTTCCGGACTGACTCTGCCTTCGAGCTCAAGGGCAGGTCGTGCCCGCGGGTAGGCACACGGTGTTGCCGAGCACGGTGCAACAGACCGGCATGGCGTTGCCGTTGCCGCACTCCCAGCAGCCGGAAGCGTAGAGGAAGCAACTTGCCCGCGGTGCACGCGCTGCCGCACGAGCCGCAGTGCTCGGGATTGGTCTTCAGGTCCACGCAGGCGAACCCAGCGAGCGCGTTGCCACACGCGGTGAGCCCTGCCGAGCCGGCCGACTTGCAGGCGCCGTTCTCGCAGCGGTTGTTCGAGCCCAGGCAGCCCTTGTTGCACCCGCCGCAGTGCCCGGGGGCGGTGTTGGTGTCCACACAACCGGAGAGGCCGCAGGTGGTGGCGCCCAGCGCGCAGGCGTCGGTCGAGCAGGCGCTGCCAGCGCATTTGCCGCCGTTGCCACAGCTCTTGCCGCAGCTCCCGCAGTGCTGCGGATCGGCGACCTTGTTCACGCACGCCGTCCCGTTCGGGGTCGCGCACTGAGTGACCGTGGCTGCGTTGCAGGTCACGCCGCAGGCTCCGGAGGTGCAACCCTTGGTTCCGGTGCCGGAGCCGGAGATCGGGTCCGAGCACACGGTGCTGCATCCGCCACAGTGGTGGCCGACCAGGAGTCTTCAACGGTGATCAACTGCGTGGTCGCCCTGTGTCCCAGGGGAACAGAAGAAGCAGGGCTGTCACTAGGGGTTCGCCTCTGGCCCCCGCGCGCGGGCTACTTCTGGGTAGTTGCGCGCCATTCTGCCCTCCGCCCTACCCCAGCGCCGGCCGCCCCATCCCGCGGTAGCAGAGACCCGCGTCCTTCACGCTCTCGGGCACCAGGCAGTTTCGGCCGTCGAACACGTGACGGCCGCGCATCAGCTCGCGGATGCGCTCGAAGTCCGGCGACCGGTACTGGTTCCACTCCGTCGCCACCACCAGCGCGTCGGCGCCGCGGCAGATCTCGTAGTAGTCGGCGCTGAGCGCGACCTTCTCGGCGATGCCGGCCTCCTTCAAGCGCACGAGCGCCGTCTCGCGGGCCTGCGGATCCGTGGCGCGCACGCTGGCGCCTTTGTTCACCAGGTGCTCGATCAGCTTGAGCGCTGGCGCCTCGCGCACATCGTCCGTTCGCGGCTTGAAGGCCAGGCCCCAGACCGCGACGGCCTTGCCCGCCAGACCGCCCAAGTCCTTCTCCATGTGCTCGAGCAAGAGGCGCACCGGCGCTTCGTTGGCGACCGTGGCCGCCTCGGCGACGCCCATCTTCACGCCGAGCTCTTGCCCGGTGTGCACCAGCGCGCGCAGATCCTTGGGGAAGCAGCTGCCGCCGAAGCCGAGGCCGGGGTAGAGGAACTGAAGGCCGATGCGCTCGTCGCTGCCGACCGCGAGCCGCACGTCCTCGACGTCCGCGCCGACCACGTCGCAGAGCCGAGCGATCTCGTTCATGAACGAGATCTTGGTCGCGAGCATGGCGTTGGCCGCGTACTTCACGATCTCGGCGCTCTCCGGGCTCATGCGATGGATGCGGTTGCGCTGGCGATTGAAGGGCGCGTAGAGGCGAGCGAGGATGTCGAAGGCCTCGTCGCTGTCGGTGCCGACGACGATGCGGTCCGGCTTCAGGAAGTCGTTGACCGCGTCGCCCTCCTTGAGAAACTCGGGGTTACTGACCACGCTGATGCGGTGCTTGGCGTGCTTCGCCACCACCTCGCGCACCTTCTTGTTGGTGCCCACGGGGACCGTGCTCTTGGTCACCAGCGCCAGGTCGTTCGTCGCCAGCTTGGCGACGTCCTCGGCGACCTTCAGCACGTGTTGCAGGTCGGCGGAGCCGTCCTCGTTGGGCGGGGTGCCCACGGCGATGAACACGGCCTTGCGACCCGCGATGCTGTCCGCCAGGTTCGAGCTGAAGCGCAGGCGATCGGGGTGATTGCGCTTCACCAGATCGTCGAGGCGCGGCTCGAAGAACGGGACCTCGCCGCGACGCAGCTTCTCCAGCTTGCCCTCGTCCACGTCCACGCAGACCACGTCCGTCCCGACGTCGGCGAAGCACGCCCCGGCGACCAAACCCACGTATCCCGAGCCCACGACTGCGATGCGCATGACGCGGCTCGTCTACCCTCCATTCAGGCAGCTGTCGAGGCTCGGTCCGTGACGAACGTCACGACGCCCGCCGGCGCCGCCAGGTAGATCCGCGCCGGGACCTCGTCCTCGTCCCCGGCCTCGAGCGCTCGGGCGAGGGCCTCGCGCTTCCCCGCGCCGCTGACCAGGACGAGGATCCTGCGCGCCGCGAGCAGCGTGCTCGTTCCCAGGCTGACGCGCGGCTCGAGCCCGCCGCCCGGCTCGACGGCGACCACGCTGGCCGCGTCGCGCACCGCGCCCGTGCCCGGGAACAGCGAGGCCGTGTGCCCGTCGTCGCCGATGCCGGCCACGATCAGGTCGAAGCGACCGCCTGGGCCGAGCTCGCAGCCGAGCGTGGCCGCGTATTCGCCCGCGTCACCCCTCATGCGAAACACGTGCGCGCTCGGGATGCCCGCCGGATCGAACAGGTCGTGCTTCGCCGCGCGGTAGTTGCTGCGCTCGTGGTCGGGCGGCACGTTGCGCTCGTCCACGAAGAACCAGCGGCAGCGCTCCACGTCGAGGCCGCTCCGGCCGAGCAAGCGATAGGTCTGTCCCGGAGTCGAGCCGCCGGAGAGCGCCACCCGGGCCACTCCGCGCTCGCGGATGGCGGCGTCGATGCTCTCGCGCATCAGCGCCGCGGCGCGCTCGGCCAGCTCCGCAGCGTCGGCGACGACCACGATCTCAGGCATTGGGCTTCCAAGTGCGGAACAGGGAGAGCGTCTCGCGCAGCAGCTGATCGGCGTTGAAGCTGCGGATCGCGCGCTCGACCAGCTCGGCGTCGTCGCGGCGCGGCGTGGCGTAGCGGCGCACCTGAGGAGGATTCCCCGGCGCGTTGACCGTCCAGGTCAGGTGCTCGCCGTCCGCGTCGCGCTCGACGCGCGCCCCCACGGGCCCCGCCGGCAGCTCGGCAGAGAGCTCCACCGAGATCATGCAACCCGGCGTGACACCTGCGCGGGCGTCGCTCTCGACGCGCACCTCGACGGGCTCGCCGCGGGCGTCGCTGAACGCGGGCCGCCAGCCCAGGCGCGCCGCGAGCCAGGCGACGAGCAGCTCGGCCTCGGCGCTGGCGCCGGCGTGATCGCGGCGCTCGGCGTGGAGCACCGAGACCGAGCGCACGCTCGCCAGGGCGGGCCGGAGCGCCGGGTCGTCGAACACGCGGGCCAGCATCTCGCGCCAGCGGCGCGTGCGGATGAACGCCAGGTCGTGGAGCTGAGCGCGGGAGCTCGCCGCGAGCTGGGCCGCGCGGGTCAGGCCCATCTCCGCGCTGTCGATCACCACCGCCCCGGCGCTCTTCGCCAGCGCGTCCAGCACCGAGGCCGGCGCCCCCGGACCGGCGAAGACGGCCGTCGGCAGCGACGACTCGACCAGCGAGTCGAGGATCGACGCGGCGCGCTTGCCCACCATGGCCCCGAAGCGCAAGGTCACGCGCTCAGCGCAGACCGCCTCGCGGGTGGTGCCCGGCTCCAGCCGGCACACCGCGGACACGTCGCCCTCGAGCGCCCAGGGCTCGAGCCGGCCGTCCACGTTGACCACGAAGGTTCGCGCGCCGAGCCGCGCCGCCACGTCCTCCAGCGTCTCCAGGAACAGGCACTCGCTCTGACCGTGGAGCGCCACCAGGTTCAGCGTGGTCGCGTGGGGTTTGGCGCTGCCGGACTCGTCGGGCTGCCAAAGCGCGCCGAGCTCCTTCTCGATGCGCGCCAGCGCGTCGCTCACGCGCGCGGTCACGGCTTGCTCCAGCGGTGCGAGCTCCGGCCGAGCATCGCGTCGGACTCGGCGGGTCCCCAGCCGCCCGCTTCGTAGCTGGTGAGCGGCGCCTCGTTCGCGCGCCAGGTGCCCAGGATGGGATCGACGAAGGACCACTGCGCCTCGACCTCGTCGTGCCTCGTGAACAGCGTGGCGTCGCCGCGCATGGCGTCGAGCAGGAGGCGCTCGTAGGCCTCGGGGCTCTCGTGACCGAAGGCGGTTCCGTAGCGGAAATCCATGGCCACGTCGCGCATCGCCACGCCCTGCCCCGGGATCTTGGTGGCGAAGCGCAGCGCGATGCCCTCGTCGGGCTGGATGCGCAAGACCAGCGAGTTCGGCTGGCGCAAGCTGAGCGCGCTGGTGTCGAAGAGCGGGTGCGGCAGCGGCTTGAAGTGCAGGACGATCTCGGTGACCCGCTTGCCCAGGCGCTTGCCCGCGCGCAAGTAGAACGGCACGTCCGCCCAGCGCCAGTTGTCCACCCGCGCTTCGATGGCCACGTAGGTCTCGACCTCGCTCGCCCTGGCCACGTCGGGCTCTTCGCGATACGCGGGCACCGCGTCGCCGCGCACCACGCCGGCGGCGTATTGGCCACGCACGGCGAAGCGGCGCACCTCCTCGACGCTGTTGATGGGCCGGAGCGCACGTAGCGCCTTGACCTTCTCGTCGCGCACCGCGTCGGCGTCCCAGGCAACGGGTGCCTCCATCGCCGTCAGCGACAGCAACTGGAGCGCGTGGTTCTGCACGATGTCGCGCATCAGGCCGGTCTGCTCGTAGAACTTGCCGCGCCCTTCCATGCCGATGTGCTCGGCCACCGTGAGCTCCACGTGCGAGACGTGGTTGCGGTTCCAGAGCGGCTCGAAGATGGTGTTGCCGAAGCGCAGGACCAACAGGTTCTGCACCGTCTCCTTGCCCAGGTAGTGGTCGATGCGGAACACCTGCCGCTCGTCCAGCAGACCGAGCAGGTCGCGGTTCAGCTGCTTCGCCGACGCCAGATCCACGCCGAAGGGCTTCTCGACGATCACGCGGGCGTAGGGCGTGCCGTCGCTGCCGGGCGGCGGGCACAGGCCCGCGTTCACCAGGTTCTGCACGATGCCGCGCACCGCGTCGGGCGGCACCGCCAGGTAGAAGGTCCGGCCACCGCGCGTGCCACGCTCGCGGTCCAGCTCCTCGAGCGTCAGCTTCAGCTTCTGGTACGCCGCAGGGTCGTCGAACGCGCCCTGCACGTAGCGCATGCCGCGCGCGAGATCGTCCCAGACCAGCGAGTCCACGGGCTTCTGCCGGGCGTACTTGTCCACCGCGCCGCGCATCTTCTCGCGCAGATCGTCGTCGCTCATCGGCCGCCGCGCAAAGCCGACCAGCGCGAATGCGCTCGGGAGCATGCGGTTCTTGGCCAGCGCATACACGCCTGGCACGAGCTTGCGACCGGTGAGGTCACCGCTCGCGCCGAAGATGACCAGCACGCAGGGATCGACACTCAGGTCCTCGAGCACACCGGCGCGCAGCGGATTCTCGGGCGGGGGAAGGGTTGCCATGAGCCCGCGATGTTACGCGCGGGAGCGCGTCTCCACACCCGCCACGAACAGCGTGAGCGCGCCGAGCGCCGTGACCCAGAGCCCGGCGAAGGTCGTGTGGTAGAGCACGCGCAGGACCTCGAAGCCGCCCCAGAGCAGGAACGCGCCGCCCACCAGCATGGCCAGCGTGCCCGCGGCCCGGCGGTCCACCCAGGCCAAGAGGCCGGCGAGGAGCGCGCCCACCGGCAGCAGGTACAGCAGGTAGTAGAGCGCGCCCCGGTCCTTGGCGAAGGAAATCACCTGCCAGCCGTTCACGAAGAAGCCGGCTCCGAAGCCGCGCAGCCCGAACCAGCCCAGGCAGAAGCCCGCCACCACCAGCACCGCGCCGATCAGCACCCAGACGTTTCGCAGTTTCATGCCCGGTTCCTACGCCCGGGCACCGACAATGTGCCCGAATTAGTTCTGCATGTTTCGATAAGCAGTGCTAATTGACTAGGATGCAGCTCCACCGCCTGGAGGGCTTCTTCCACGTGGCACGGGAGCGTGGTTATGCCCGCGCCGCGCGGGCGTTTCCCTACCCGATCACCCAGCCGGCGGTGCACCAGCAGGTGCGGAAGCTCGAGCAGGAGCTCGGCGTCTCGCTGTTCGAGCGGGTGGCCAAGGACCAGGTTCGTCTCACCGCCGCCGGCGAGCGCCTGTTCGAGTTCTGCGCGCCGTTCTTCGAGCAGATCTCGCTCGTCGCCGACTCGATCCGCAGCGCACGCTTCGGCGGCACGTTGCGCGTGGACACCTCGGGGCTGGTGACCCGGCAGCTGTTGCCCGAGTTCCTGCGCGCGCTCCGTGACGCACGCCCGGACATCCACGTGGACATCGAAGACGTCGCGCTGACGGATCTCACTCGCCTCGCGAACGGCGACTGCCACCTGATCGTGGACTACTGCGAGCGCGTCCCTGCGGGCTGCGAGTCGCGCCGCGTGGCCACGAGTCACTCGTACCTCGTGGTGCCCGCCGGTCACCGGAGTGACCTCGCCTCGCTGCGCCGCGCGGCGTTCGTCAGCTACCACCCGTCGCTGCCGCACCACGCCGTACAGATGGAAGCGGTGCGCCGCCACATCGGTGTGCCCGCGCGCACGATCTCGGCGAGCGGTGTGGACGCCATCCTGGCGTTCGTACGCGCCGGCCTCGGCTTCTCGGTGATCCCCTGGCTCGAGCCGAGCGGCCCCGTGCTCGACGGGGTGGTGGCCCAACGTCAGCAAGGCCCCGGCACGTCGTTCCCGATCCGTGCAGTCTGGCGCGCGGGCCTGAGCCACCCGCTGGTCGAGGCGGCCCTCGCGCACTTGCCCGAGCGCTGATCCGGTTGACGGCATCGGTGCATCTGCGCAACCCTCCACGAGCGGAGGTATCGGGATGCGAAGGTGGCTCGCGACGCTGGTGTTTCTTGGGGCTTCGAGCGCCGCAGTCGGCGCCGCCGCGCAGGGCGCGGAGCCGCCGCCTCCTCCACCGCCGCCGCCGCCAGCTGGCGAGCCCCCGCCCCCACCGCCACCGTCCACGGTAGCGCCCGCGCCGGCGCCCGCGCCGCCACCCGGACAAGCTCCCCCGCCGGGCGCCTACGGCCAGCCGGGTGCGCCGCCGCCCCAGGGCGCGCCACCACCCGGCTATTACGGCTATCCGCCGCAGGCTGGGCCGCCACCGCCGCCGCCGCCGGCGAAAGAGGGCGTGCACGAGCACGATGGGTTCTTCCTGCGCTTCGGCATCGGCTACGCGTACGCGAACGTCGCCGTCAAGGTGAAGGAGCCGGACACCGGAGAGGAAGCCACCCTCAAGGGTAGCGGCATCGGCATCGGCTTGGCGATGATCGGGGGAACGGTCGCCCCGGGCTTCGTGCTCGGCGGCGCGCTCCTGGGCCACGGCTTCAGCGAGCCGGACTTCGAGGTGACGGACGCGGCCGGTAACAAGCGGGACGTGGACACCACGGACGAGACGCTCACGTTCTCGGTGATCGGCCTGTTCGGCCAATACTACTTCGACCCCAATTCGGGCGGATACTTGCAGGCGCTGATCGGCTTCGGCCAGCTCGACGACGGCGACGACGACGACCCCGACGACGAAGAGCGCCCGAGCGGCGCCGTGTTCGGCATCGGCGGCGGCTATGACTTCTGGGTCGGCGAGCAGTGGAGCATCGGACCAGAGCTCCGGCTCATGTACGCCCCGCTCAAGTACGAGCGAACGGTCAGCCTGGGCGGCGTCTCGGCGACGACCAAGCAGGACTGGAACACCACGGTCGTCTCACTGATGTTCACCGCCACCATGCACTGACGGCTCAGCCCTCGACCAGCACGAAGGTCCCGCCGCCCATGCCGTAGGCCTGCACGGTGTCCCAGCCGGCGGGCAAGTCGGGCGCGACCCAGTCGAAGGTGCGCTTGGCGTCGATGGGCGACAGGTTGATGCAGCCGCCGCTCATGCGCTCGCCGAAGTTCTCGTGCCAGTAGCTGGCGTGGATCGCGTACGGGCGCTTGAAGTAGATGGTCCAGGGCACGTCCGCGATCCAGAAGTCGCTGCTCTCGGTGCTCATGCTCGAGAAGTGGTGCTTGCTCTCGACGAAGTAGCGCCCGTAGGGCGTCGCGTCGGTCTTGCCGGGCGAGATCAGCGTGGTGAAGACGGGCTTCGGCCCCTCGTACAGGGTCAGCGTGCCGCGGTTCACCCGCACGTGGATCCACTTGCCGGTGCCCTTGACCTCCCAGGGCGGCTTCGGTCGCGCCTCGACCAGCGTAGCGTCGCTCCGCTCGATGTAGACGCCGGGCTCCCGGGTCTCCAGGAAGCGCTGCTTGCCGCTCTTCTCTTCGCGGCCCGTGAGCGCCACGTGCGTCCGGAGCGGCCAGCTCTCACCGCTGCGCTCGAAGCCCTGCTCGGTCTTCCTCCACTTCGGGCGCGCCTGCTTGCGCATCCAGGCGATGGGCAGCTCGACGTCCGAGCCGAGCTCGACGCCGCGGAACTCCGAGACGCGGAAGCGCTTGAGCCCCCGGGCGGGCACTACGCTCATGTCGGTGGACAAGACCCAGGTCTCGCCGAAGGCCTCGAACGCGCGGGTGTAGGCCAGCATGTTGCCCGCCGGGAACTTCTTGAAGAACACGCCCTTCGGCTCGCCCCAGGGCGTGGGAACCTGCCCGCCGTCGCGCAGGAAGTCGGGAATGGGACCGTTAGGCGCGATCGGCTCGAGTTCCGCGAGCTCGTCGTGGCCCGCGTTCCAACCCTTCATCTTCGGGCGCTCCCGCGCGCCGGTCCGCCACAGCATCTTCTCGGGCGGCAGCGGTTTGGTCAGCAGCGGCGTGCCGACGCTCAGCGCGTACTGGTACGGCATCACCCCGGGCGCCGGCTCGGTCCAGATCCCCGCCTGCATCCAGCGCGACTGCATGTCGAGGGTCGCGCGTGGTCCAGCGCACACGTAGCCCCCTTCCACGCTCACGAAGCGCGGGCACGAACCGTTCCCCGGCAAGAGCTCCGCCGAGGTCAGCGGCAAGCTGCCGCCAATGCGGATGCTGCCGAGCGGCAGCGAGCCCGAGCGCGGAGCGGGCTGAATCCAGGTGCCCCAGCCGATGGAGCCGACGGCGCTGCCGGCTGCCGGGGGCGCCGCCCTCGGGTAGCCCTCGCCGAAGTACTCCGCGAGGCTCGGCGTGCTCACCGGGGCCGCAACCGCTTCCTGCACGCCGGCGCGCGCCGCCGCGGGCGCCTCGACCGGCGCGGGGCTCGTGCTCGTGGGCGACGAGCGCACGCCGGGCTCGTGGTTGGCAGCACATGCCACCACGATGGCCGCTCCAGCCAAGACCACGCGCCGCATCCGGCGAATTGTCTCGCGGCGGCGGCGCGGGATCCAGAAACGGGCCTCCGTGCCCGGCGTCTGTCAGAATTCGCGGGCTTCCCCCCATGCGCGTCACCTTCGGAGCGCTCGCCGCGTTGCTCGGCGGGCTCGTCGGCTGCGCGGAGCGCGCGGAGAAACCCGCGGGCGCCGACGCGCAGATCTCCATCCCCGAGCCGAGCGCGGCGCCGGCCGCCGAGCCCCTGCCCGAGGCGGCCCCGGCGAAGAGCGACCGCCTGGTGGTGCTGGTGGGCGGCGACGTGAACCTGGGCCGGGGGGCGGGGCAGGCCATCCTGAAGGATCCGAAATACGATCCCTTCCACGCCATCGCGCCGCTCCTCGCGAGCGCGGATCTGCGCATGGTCAACCTGGAGTCCCAGCTCAGCGAACAGAACGGGCAGACCCAGCACCCGGTGAACCACCTGGTGTTCACCGGGCCGCCGGGAGGCGCCGACGTGCTGGCGCGCGCCGGCATCCAGCTGGTCTCGCTCGCGAACAACCACGCCTGGGACTACGGCAAGAGCGCCTTCTTGCAGACCCTCGACAACCTGGAGCGCGCGGGCGTGCGCTACGCCGGCGCCAGCCGCGAGCCCTCGCGCATGTACGAGCCCACGGTGCTCAGCGCCAAGGGCTGGAGCGTGGCCGTGTTCGGCGTCACCGACATCTGGAACCAAGGGCCCATCCAGGAGCACGAGGGGCGAAACCACATCGCCTGGGCGGCCTTCAAGCTCCTGAAGGAGCCGCTCGAGAAGGCCCGGAAGGAGCACGACCTGGTGCTTCTGCACTACCACGGCGGCGGCGAGTACCAGGACGTGCCGATGCAGTGGACGCGAACCTTCGTCGCGCAGGTGATGGGGGCCGGCGTCGACGCGTTCTTCGGTCACCATCCCCACGTGCCCCACGGCGTGGCGTGGCACGGAGACAAGCCCGCGTTCTACAGCCTCGGCAACTTGGTCTTCGCCATGCACAGCGACTACCCTTGGACCGGAACCAGCTTCATGGCCCGCGTCACGTTCCACGCCGACGGCCGCCTCGAAGCCGAGGCCTGCCCGTATCACATCCTCGGCCACGTCCCGATGCCGTTCGAGGGCAAGACGCAGCCGGCGCGAGAGCGGACCTTCACCCACCACCTGCAGCAGGTCTCGGCGGCCACCGGCGGCACCAACGTGGGCGCGCCGGGCGAGCTCTCCTGTCTGCCGCTCAGCCCGCGGCCCAAGAAGGAGCGCAAGTGAAGCGCGCGCTGGTCGCGCTGCTCTTCGTCGCCGGGTGCGGGTCTGGCGGACACGACTCGCCGGTGCCGTCGGCGAGCGCCTCGCCCAAGCCGGTCGCCGCGCCGGCGCCGGCTCCGCCGGCCGCGCCGAGCTGCGCCCCCGGCTGCAACTCCCTCGAGCGCTGCGAAGCGGGGCGCTGCCTGCCGGCCTGCGGCGAAGGCGAGGTCTACGTGCCGGCCACGGGCCCCGGCGGCTTCGAGATGGGCCGCGGACCGCGCGGCGCCCAGGACCAGAAGCACGTCGTGGTGCTGAGCAGGCCGTTCTGCATGGACGCCACGGAGGTGACCGTCGCCGCGTACAAGCGCTGCGTCGCCGCGGGCACCTGCACCATCCCTCAGCTCAACGACCAGAACAGCAACTACCGCGAGGAGTTCCACCGCGACGATCACCCGATCAACATGGTGAACTTCGGCCAGGCCAAGCACTACTGCGAGAGCCAGGGCAAGGCGCTGCCCACCGAGGCGCAGTTCGAGTGGGCCGCGGGCCACGGCGACGGCCGCAAGTACCCTTGGGGTGAGGCCGAGCCGAGCTGTGAGCTCGCCGACTTCACTCCGGGTGGCTCGCCCAAGACGGATCCGGCGGGCGACGTCGGCTGCCACGGCGGCGGCACCAGCAAGGTGAAGGCGCATCCCGCCGGCAGGACCAGCTGGCCGAACGGCGACATCTTCGATCTGGGCGGCAACCTCTGGGAGTGGACCAACGACTGCTACCTGCCCTACCCCAGCGAGAAGGTCGTGGACCCGAGCCCGCAGACGCACCCGAACATCCCCGGTGACTGCTACGTGCGCGCGCTCCGCGGCGGCGGCTGGAACCGCAGCAAAGAAGCGCTGAAGGTGGCCTGGCGCGCGGGCTCGAAGAAGACCTATCGCGTGCCGGGGCTCGGCTTCCGCTGCGTCAGGAACGCTTCCTGAGCGCTCAGATCTCCGCGGCGCGCTGGAAGGCCGCCGCGATCAACAGCGCGAGCACCATCAGGAAGACCAGGAACCCGGTCGTCAACAAGAGCACGCCGAAGACCTTGTGCAGCTCGCGTACGGCGGTCGCCAGCGCGTTCTTGTCGGACCAGCGGGCCTTGGCGGCCTGGGACAGGGCGTGCGCCGCGCGGCCCAGGAGCACGCCGAGCCAGACGTTCGCCGCGCCGATGGGCGCGACGTAGAGCAAGACGCCCACGTCCACGCGTCCGGTGAACGCCACCAGGACCAGCACCAGTGCCAGCGCGCCGGCGGCGAGGCTCAGCTTGCCCAAGATCCCGGCCCGCGCCGCGAAGCTCTCCAGGAGGATCACGTCGGCCTCCGCCGCCGCGCCGCCGATCAAGGGATCGGGGATGGGCGCAGCCTCGTCCCCGTCGGCGGCCGCCACGGGTTTGTCGTCGGACGCTTCGTCGCTCATGGGAGGATCAGCTCGCGGCGTCGTCCTCGAGCTGGTCGAGGATCTGTCCGGCGCGTTCCTCGGAGATGCCGAACCACTCAGCGAGCTGGTTGATCAGCGCGTTCTCCTCGTCGGCGATCTCCTCGTCCGCCAGCGCAACCGCCGCGGCCAGCGCGAAGGCGCCCTCGGCCTCGCTGGGCTCCTCGGCGATCTCCTCGGCGATCTCCTGAAGGCGAGCGTCGCGGCCCTGCTCCGCCAGGCGCTTCTGGTAGTTCTCGATCATCACGTTGATGGTGCCGCTGCGGAGCAAGTTGTCGCTCAGCCCGCGGATGGCACCGCGCACCACGTCGCGCTCGGCCTCCTCGATCTTGCCGTCCGCGCTCATCATCAGGAACATGGTCTCCGCCAGGGGATCGATGCGCGACAGCGCCATCGTCTCCTCTTGGCTGAGCAGACCCTCGCGCGTCAGCGTCTCGTAGGCGGGAGACAGCACCATGGTGGGCCGACGGCCGCTCGCGAGCAGGGCATCTCGAAGGCGCGTGATGGTGCCGGTCTCGATCTTCATGGGCATGGACGCTACACGGTCGAAGAACCGCGATCCAGGGCCTGGCGACGCATGCGATCCGCACGCGCAACCCTCAGGGAGTCAGCGCGCGCGGGCCTCCGCCGGCACGAACACCAGCGTGCCGGCGCCCAGGCGCACCCGGTGGCCGCGCCAGACTACGTGACGCTTGAGCGGCGCGCGGAACCACACGAACAGCATGAACAGCTCGCGCAGCGGCGAGAGCAGCGCCGGCAGCCAGGCGTGCTTGTAGCCGCGCAAGGCGACCCAGCCGCCGACGTCGCGCAGCGCGAGCAGGGTCAGCGCCCAGGTGACGGCCGCGGCGGGTCCCAAGAGCCAGATGGCCAGCGGCAGGACCGCCAGCGGGCTGGTCAGCGGCTCGACCAGCTGCGCCGCCGGGCGCAGGCGCGAGCGCAGCATGGCCCAGCGCTGCTGGCGCTGCACGAAGCCGCGCACGCTCATGCCCCGGGTCACGTTGTCCAGCACCGTCGGCGCGATGCGCACGCGGTAGCCGCCGTGCTGGAACAGCTTGCCCATCACGTAGTCCTCGGCGAGCACGTCCGCGACCCGGCGGAAGCCGCCGAGCTCATCGAACATGCGACGCGAGAACAGCATGCTCTTGCCGATGATCAGCGCGTCGCCGAGCAAGGTCGGCAGCGCGGTGCCGGCGGCGCAGAAGCCGTTCAGCTGCACGTTCTCCAAGGCCGAGCCCAGGCCGTCCTCGCCGGTGCCGGCGAACAGGTTGGTGACCAGGCCGTTCTTCGGGTCGGCCAGCAGGGTCTCGACCATCTCGGAGACGTAGTGCGCCGGCGCGCGCACGTTGCTGTCGCTGATCAGGAGCAGGTCGTGAGAGGCGTGGGGCAACATGCCGAGCAGGTTGTCCACCTTGGGGTTGATGGCGGTCCCACCCGTGTGAACCACCAGCTTCACGTTCGACGCGGGGTAGCGGGCCGCGAGCTCGCGCACCACCTCGATGGCCGGGTCGTTCGGGCTCTGCACGCCGAACACCAGCTCGAGGTTCGGGTGATCTTGCAGGAAGAAACTCTCCAGGTTGGCGGAGAGGCCCGCGTCTTTGCCGCACAGCGGCTTGAGCACGCTCACGGGCGGCAGCGCGCGAGCGCGTCCGGCGCGCTCCTCGGCTGCCAGCCCGTCGAAACGACTGGTGGAGAACGGATCCTCGATCCGGCTGGCGAGGCTCTCGGGGAGGCGCTGCCCACGGGTCGCGCGGATCACCGAGAGCGTCCCGAGCAGCGTCCACGCGGTGCAGAGACCGGTCAGCGCGAAGGCAACGGTGTTCATGACGACTCCTGGGTTCGGGTCCGGAAGATCAACGACCAGAGCGGCAGGCAGAAGGCGAAGTAGACGAGGTTGGTGGTGAGCAGGCGCAGCGGCAGGTAGGGCAGCTTGGTCAGCGTGACCGCGAGATCGAAGAGCACGATGTTCGCGACGAAGCCGAGCGACTCCACGCCCAGGAACTGCGCACCCTGGCGCAGCCAGTCGCGCGAGCGATCCCCGAACGCGAACCACTTGTTGCCCACGAATTGAACCGCGATGCCGAGCGCCAGCGCGGGCACGCTGGCGACGCGCGGCGAGAGGCCGAAGCCGCTGACGAGCACGCCGAGCGCGACCAGATCCGTCGCCGTCGCGAGGAGGCCGATGGTCGCGCTGCGCGCCACCACCCAGAGGCCGTTGATGAATGTCGGATTGACCACGCCCAAGAGCCAAGCCAGGCCCGTGCCATTGGCGCGCCCGAGCAAATCCGCCGACTTGGCGGCATGCGCGAAGCCGGCTACCGCGAAGCGCCTTACACGACTGGTTGAACCACTTCGCGGCGACGGTGTATGCCTAGCTCGCAGGAGCGAGCAGCGCGACCGCCACCAGCGCCAGCGCCGCGCCCAGCCACTGCCGGGGCGTCAGCCGCTCGCCGAGCACGAGCAACGCGAGCGCGACGGACACGAGCGGGTAGAGCGCGGTGGTGACCGACACCACGCTGACGGGCAGGCGCGCCGCGGCGCGGTAGTAGAACGCCATGCCCGTCGTCGCGGCGATGCCCGCGAGGGCCGCGAACAGCACGCCCTTCGGTTGGAAGCTCGGCGCGAGCGAGCCGCGGGTGGCGCCGTAACCCAAGAGACACACCACCGAACCGAGCTGTTGATAGAAGAGCGCGCTGAACGCGTCCGGCAGGTGCTTCACCGCGAGCTTGGGCAGAAACGCCCAGAAGCCCCAGCAGACGAGGGTGATGACGGCGTGGATCCACGGCATGCGCCGTAGGTTAGCCCACGAGCGCCTTTGCGGCGGTCAGCGCTGCAGCCGGTGACTCGAGCGGCTCCCAGCCCAGCACCGCGCGGGCGTCGGCGACGTAGGCAGGGCGGCGCATGCCCACGAGCACGCTCGTCACCCCGGATTGGCTCGCGACGACGAGGAGCGCCTTCTGGGAGAGCGTGGCCGCACGCCGCGCCGCGGGCAGGTGAGGATCGAGCGCCGCGTGCAGGCGCAGCGAGAAGGCGCGGCTGCGCTCCGCCGCGCGCTGCCCGAGCGCCGCGAGCAACTGCTCGAGCGCCGGCGCGTAGCGCGCGCGAAAGTCTCGCCAGGGCTTCTCCGCATCGCCGCGCATCGCGCGATCGAGCGCCGAGAGCACGTGGTGCGTGCGCGGCAGGACCACCTCGTGCTCGATCTGGCTCCACTCCGCGAAGGTCTGCGCCGCCGCCGGCAGTCGGCCGAGCTGCTCGCCCCAGTTGAAGAGCGCCTCCGGCGGCGGGCTGCCCGGCCCGGTGCGGAGCCTCGGCGCCAGCTGCTTCCTGAACTCTTGCTCCAGCTCCGCGACGCGCGCCAGCGCTGCTTCGATCGGAGGTGCGCCCGCCAAGATGGGGGGGTCGGCCAGGCGCACCAGCTCTTGCCCGGCGATGACGTTCAGCGGGCGATTGACCAGCACGGCGATCTTCTCCCGCGCCGCCAGCTCGAGCACGCCGCGCTCGGCGGGGCCGGTCTCGAACAAGTTCAACGGCAGCTGGAGCACGCGGAAGCCGTGCGCGTCACCCCCGGCGCGCCGGGCCGCGGCGAGGAAGCGCGCGAGCTCCGTGGCATCGCGATCGTCCGGCGAGCTGCCCACGGTGTTGCTCGACACGCCGTAGGCGCGGATCCTCCCGCGCGCTCGCTCGGCTTCGAGGTGCACGAACGCCGCCTCGACGCGCCGGTAGAACTCGTCGCGCAGCTTCCCGAGCGGGCCTTCGCCGCGCTTCACCGCGTCGGTGAGGAAGTACTCCGGGTTGTGGAGCAGACACACGTCCAAGCTCTCGAGACCCAGGCGATCGAGCGAGCGCCCGAGCTGGTCCTCCAGCCACTCGGGGTGGAGGTCGTGCCAGATGCCGGGCCCGACCTTGACCATCTCGGGGAAAGCCCGACCCGCGCTCTCGCGCTCCTTCGCCAGCTCCAGATTCTTGCCCTGCACGTAGCCGAGCTTGGAGACGACCACGATCTGGTCTCGCCACAGCCGGCCGCTCTGCTCCAGCTCGGCGAGCACCTCACCAATCAGGCGTTCGCTCTCCCCGTCGGTGTAGTTGGTCGAGGTGTCGATCAGGTTCACTCCGGCGCCGAGCGCGTCGATCAACGCCGCGCGGTGCTCCGCGCTGTGCGCGCTGACGCGGTAGCCGCCGAAGCCGAGCCTGCTGACCCAGAGCCCGCTCGCGCCGAGCTCGACGTAGGCGTTCTCAGGGTGCTTCTCCGAGAGCGCACGCGTGCCTTCGGCGCTGGCGTGGCCCGGGAGCTTCTTCGCGCCGATGCAGCCTCTGCGCGCCTCCCGGGCGCTCTTGGCGGCGGCGCCGAGGGCCTCGGCGACCTCCTCCGGCTTGGTGATCGGCGCCTGGCAGGCGTAGTCGCGGCACACGTACAGGGCCGGCTTGCCGTCCACCAGGGACTTGCCTCGAGTCAGCGCGGAGTGGTCCGTACCGAGACCGATCGAACGATTGGGCAGGTAGTGACGAGAAACTTCGGCCCAAAGCGGCTGGCGGTCGCTCGCTTCGCCGACCAGACAGAGCTCGAGGGGCGGCTCGGCCAAGAAGTCCACTACGCCGAGGGAGGTCGCGAACGAGCGCGGCGAACGCTCGATGAGCTGGCCGTAGGCGGTGAGCGCGGAGGCGGCGCGCTCGCGCCACTCGGGGCGATCGAGCTGCACCGAGAGCCGCGCGAGCAGCCGCGCGGCCACCGCATTCGGGTTCGGCAGGGCGCCGTCGTGCCCCTCGCGGGTGCGGGTCAGGAGCTGCTCGTGTGCGTGAGCGGTGAAGTAGAAGGCGCCACCCGCCGGATCGCCGAAGTCGGCGAGCAAGCGCTCGCAAAGGCGCGTCGCGTTCGAGAGGTGCGCCGCCGAGCCCCCAGCTTCGTAGAGGTCGAGCAGCGCATCGCCGAGGTAGGCGTAGTCCTCCAGGTAGGCATCCAGGTGAGCCTTGCCACCACGCGCGGTGCGGTAGAGGCCACCGTCGGGCCGCATCAGGCGATCGAGGGCGAAGGCGGCTGCGCGCTCGGCGCTCTCCAGGTAGCGCTGATCGCCCAAGATGCGCGCGCCTTCGGCCATGGCGCCGATCATCAGCCCGTTCCAGGCAGAGAGCACCTTGTCGTCCAGGAGCGGTGGTACGCGCTCGGAGCGCGCGGCGTAGAGCTTCTGCCTCGCGCCGGCCAGGGACGCGGCGAGCTCGGCGTCCGGCTTGGGCGTGTTGAGGATGCTCTTGCCCTCCCAGTTCCCCGCCGGTGTCACGTCGTAGAAGGCGCAGAACCGATCGGCCTCCTCCGCGCTCAGCACGGCTCGGATCTGATCCGGGCTCCAGACGAAGAACTTCCCTTCCTCGCCCTCGCTGTCGGCGTCCGTGGCGGAGTAGTAGCCGCCTTCCGGGCCTTGCATCTCGCGTAGCACGTAGTCGAGCGTCTCTCGGGCCACCCGGGCGTACTCCGGGTCCTGCGTGACCTGGAAGGCCCAGAGGTACACCCGGGCGAGCGCCGCGTTGTCGTAGAGCATCTTTTCGAAGTGAGGAACGAGCCAGCGCTCGTCCGTCGAGTAGCGCGCGAAACCACCCGCGAGCTGATCGTAGATGCCGCCGTTCTTCATGCCGTCCAGCGTCTTCGTCACCATCTCGAGCGCTTGGGCGTCGCCGCTTCGGTGGTGGTGGCAGAGGAGCAGCTCCAGCGCGGAGCAGGGCGGGAACTTCGGCGCCGCGCCGAAGCCGCCCCAGCGCGGATCGAAGGCGGCGCCGAGCTGCTCCACCGCCGCGCCGATCGCGTTCGGGTCGATGGAGCTCGCGCGCGCGAGCTTCGACTGCGCCTCGACTTGCTCGGTGAGCTCCTCGGCCTGCGCGAACAGGCTGTCGCGCTCTTTTTGCCAGAGCTCGGTGATGCGTCCGAGCAGCGTGCCGAAGCCCGGGCGTCCGTACCTGTCCTCGGGCGGGAAGTAGGTGCCGGCGAAGAACGGGCGCTGGTCCGGAGTCAGGAACACCGTCATGGGCCAGCCGCCGCCGCCGCTCATGGACACGGTCGCGGCCATGTAGATCTCGTCCAAGTCCGGGCGCTCCTCACGGTCCACCTTGATGCAGACGAAGTGCTCGTTCATCTGCCGCGCGATGACCTCGTTCTCGAAGCTCTCGCGCTCCATGACGTGGCACCAGTGGCACGCCGCGTAGCCGATGCTGAGCAGGATGGGGCGGTCCTCGCGCCGGGCGCGCTCGAGCGCCTCCGGTCCCCACGGGTACCAGTCCACCGGGTTGTGGGCGTGCTGGAGCAGATACGGGCTGGTCTCGGTGATCAGCCGATTGGGCCTGCGATCGGGCGCGGACATGGGCCAATGCCTAGGGATGCGCCGAGCCCGCGGCAATCGATAGGGTCACCATTTCGCCCAAGGCCCCGAGCCTGTACTCTGAGCGCTGCTTTTCATCGGGAGGAATCGATGCGTAAGGTCACCAGCGCAGTCGCGCTTCTGAGCGTGCTTGGAATCATGTCCTGCTCCGCGGCCGACGAGCCGACGGAGACGTCTTCGCCCAGCGAGCCGACCGGAGAGGCCACGGAGTTTCTGACCGGCCCCTGCACGGCGGGCAACATCGGGCAGCCCTGCGATCCGGACGGCGCCACGGGTCCACTGCTCGAGTGCGGCGGCATCTGCTTCGTGGGCACCAACAGCTTACCGGCGTGCGTGACGCTCGCGGCAGCCGGCATCAAGACCCTCGACGGCGCCGCATGCGGCACGGTCAGCGGCATCGGCAGCGGACCCTGCGCCAACTCGTGCCTGAACGGCGCTTGCATCGCGGTGGCCGCCAAGGCCGGCGCGGCTTGTCGGCCGGCGAACTCTCTCAACACGAACACGTGCAGCGGGCAGTGCAACGGCACGGGGACGTGCATCTCGGCGGTCAGCCCATGCAGCTATGGCCGCAACGGCTGCGTAGTCAACACTTGCATCATCAATGCCACGGCTGGCAGCTGCCAGGCGCTGAACCTGCTGAAGGACACGAGCTGCAACGACGGCAACGCCTGCTCGCTCACGGACACCTGCGACGGCGCGGGCAAGTGCGCGCCGGCGACGATGAAGAACTGCGACGACGGCAACGTCTGCACCACCGACACCTGTAACCCCAACAACGGGGTGTGCCTGGGGCAGCCGAACACCAACCCCTGCGACGACAAGAACGCCTGCACCACCGGTGACACCTGCGCGAACGGTTCGTGCCAGCCGGGCACCACGCCCACGAACTGCGACGACAACAACGCCTGCACCACCGACAGCTGCAACCCCGCCACCGGCTGCGCTCACGTCGCGAAGAACTGCAACGACAACAACGCCTGCACCACCGACAGCTGCAACACCACGAGCGGCGCCTGCGTGAACACGACGGTCAACTGCGACGACAACGATCCCTGCACGACCGATGCCTGCAACACCACCAGCGGGTGCACGCACACGCCGATCGCCGGCTGCGCAGACGCGGGCAGCGGAGGAACCGGCGGTACCGGTGGCACGACCGGCGGTACCGGTGGCACGACTGGCGGTACCGGCGGCACGACCGGCGGGACAGGCGGCACGACCGGCGGGACCGGCGGTGCGACCGGCGGTACCGGCGGTGCGACCGGCGGTACCGGCGGCACGACCGGCGGGACAGGCGGCACGACCGGCGGGACAGGCGGTGCGACCGGTGGCGCGGCGGGCAGCGCGACCGGCGGAACAGCGGGCAGCACGGGCGGCGCGGCGGGCAGCGCGACCGGCGGCGCGGCGGGCAGCGCGACCGGCGGCGCGGCGGGCAGCGCGACCGGCGGCGCGGCGGGCAGCGCGACCGGCGGCAGCTCCACCGGCGGCAGCGCGAGCGGCGGCAAGGACGGCGGCGTGGGCGGCGGCAAGGACGGCGGCACCGGCCTCGACGTCGGCGAGGACGACGGCGGCTGCGGCTGCCGCGTTCCGGCCCGGAGCGCTCCGTCGTCGAGCTGGCTCGTGCTGACGGCGCTCGGGGCGTTGTTCGCGCGTCGCCGCCGGCGCTGAAGTGAGGCGGGGCAACCGCGGCTAGGGCGCGTGCTTCAACAGGAGCACGTGCTCTCGCCGCGGCTCGCCGCGAAAGGCCGCCTGGCTCGGCAGGTGGAAGTGCGGTCGCTTCTGCGACGCCCGCGCCACTACCAGCAGCCCGACGTTCTCCGCCAGCGCGGCGGTGACCTGATCGGCGCGGAAGGCCCGCCCGCTGAGCGCGCTGTCCGCGATGATCAAGGCGGCGGCGCCCTTCGGCGAGAGCACCCGCGCCATCTCCCCGAGGCAGGCGCCGAAGTCGCGCCGCCAGGTGGCGAGCGCAGCGTCGAAGGTCCTGCCCTTGGCGCCGCGCCGCGAGCCGATCTCGAAGCGCTCGAAGCGCTCCTCCTCCAGCCCCAGCCAGCGCAGACGCACGGCGTGGTGCGAGTAGTAGTCGTACACGCCGGGATAAGGCGGCGAAGCGACCACCAGCGCGACGCTGCCGGCGCGAACGCGCTCGAGGTGGCGTGCGTCGCCGGGGCCGACCTTGACCTCGATCCGCGGATCCGCGACCAGCGCCTGATAGGCTTGCAGGCGGCGCACCAGCTCCTCGGTCTTCTTCACGAAGAACGCGATCGCGAAGCCGCCAGGCAGCCGCCGCGCCGACGTCCGACTGGTGGTGTCGCCCGGCTTCTTGCTGACCTTGGTCAGCATGGACGAGAGCACCAAGAGCAGCGCGCGCTTCATTTCTCCGCGCGGGAGGGAGTCGATGCCGCTCGTGAGGCTGTCCAGCTCGAGCAGAACGTGTATGTCGAAGAGCTCGCGGTCCTCCGGTCCGTAGCGACGAGTCGGCGCCGCCTTGGCCAGCCGGCGAGCGTCGGCTTTCTCCGCGATCTGCTGCGCCGTCTCCACCAGACTGGCCGTCTCCCGCGTCCCCAGCCCCAACGTCTTCAGCTTCGCCAGCTCGACAGCGAGCGGGTTGGCGTCGATGCCGAGCGCGCGTCGCCCGAGCCGGTGCGCCTCGACCAGCACCGTGCCGCTGCCGCAGAACGGATCGAGCACGGTGTCTCCCGGCTTCGAAAGACCTTCGACCAGACGCGCGGCCGTCTCGGGGTGCAGCCGCGCGGGGTAGCTGTGGAAGCCGTGGACGTGGCGCATCGTGCTCTGTTCGTCCGCGCGCACGCTGAGGGCTCGCTTCAGCACCTCGGCCCGAGCGAGATCCGGGCCCGCCGTCTCGATGGCACCGCCCACGTGCGAAAGCGAGCGGCGCTCGCGCCGCTCCGGTGGCGGCAGCTTCTCCGCCTCCACCTCGGCCTTCTTCGCTTTCGCCTTCGCCACCTTCATTCCGGGAGCCGCCTCAGCGAGCCCCACGGAAACGGCTTCCAGAACGGTGTGTCAACGTCTTTCGACGGATCGACGTGGAACCAGGGACCACCGTCGGGAGCGCGCAGCACCTGCATGTTCTGCGCGGGCATGAAGCTCTGACCGAGCAGCGCCACTCGCTCCTTGCCCCTGGCGACGTCGAGCACCAAGACGACGTGGCCCGGGTTGCCGGGCAGGATGAAGAAATCGCCGGCGCGCAGATCGACCGGCAACACCTGCCTGGCCTGCTTCTCCAGGCTCACGGTGTTGGCCCAGGCGAACACCGCGTCCAGGTATTTGCGGAAGCTCGCGTGGTCGTCCACGGCCTTGCTCCCAGGCACCCACTGGATGCTCGCGCCCTTGGGCACGATGCGCTCGCCGCTCGCCCAGCGCGACCATGGCAGCTCCATGCCAGCGGCGGCGCGATAGCTCATGTCGCGCGCACCCTGCGACCAGCGCCACTCCGCGTGCAGGCGGATCACGGTGTCGGCGCACTGCTGCAGATCCGCGCGGCTGACGTCGAGGGCGACGACGGCGGCGATGCGCTTGTCGGTCGCGGGGTGCAGCACGCGCCCGTCGAAGGCTCGCACCGGCGTCCCGGCCTCGGCCAACGGCAGGTCGCCCAGCCACTCGCCGAAGCTCTTCGGCACCGGGACGACCCGCCGGAAGCCGGGCGGCGGCGGGAAGCGCGTGCGCAGCGTCTCGACCGCCTTCGGTTCCAGGTTCGGGTCCGCGAGCCACGGGTAGCGTTCGGCGCTCGGCGGCCCCGGGAGCGCTTCGGGCGCGGGCGGGGGCGCCGCGGGCGGCACGGCGCTCGGCGCTGCGCTCGCCGGCGCGCTCGGCGGCGCCACCGGCTCGGCCCGCGGCGGCGCCGGCGGCGCCGGATCCCGGCACGCACACAGCCCGAGCGCCAAGAGCAGGAACGGTCGCACGCTTCTCACCCGAGCCCGCGCAAGTCGGTGGCTTCCTTCACCCGGGTCACGGCCAGCGCGAACGCCGCGGTGCGCATGGAGCAGCCGTGCTCCTTCATGGTGCTCTGGATGCACCTCCAGGCCTCGACCATGTGGCTCTCGAGCTCGCGGTTCACCTGCTCCTCGGGCCAGCGGAACTTCTGCGTGTTCTGCGTCCACTCGAAGTAGGACACGGTCACGCCGCCGGCGTTGGCCCAGATGTCCGGCAGGCAGACCACGCCGCGCCGGTTGAAGATCTCGTCCGCCTCCATGGTGGTCGGGCCGTTGGCGGCCTCCACCACCCACTTCGCCTTCACCTTCTCGGCGTTGTCCCGCGTCAGGACGTGACCGAGCGCCGCCGGTACGAGCACGTCGCAGTCCGTCGTCAGCAGATCCTCGTTCGAGATCGGGGTGCTGCCCGGGAAGCCGACCACGCTGCCGGTCGCCGCCGCGTGCTCGACCACGCGCGGAATGTCGAGCCCGTCGGGGTTCGTGATGCCGCCCTTCACGTCGCTCACCGCGAGCACGCGCCCGCCCTCCGCATGGACCAGCTTGGCGAACCAGCTGCCCACGTTTCCGAAGCCCTGCACGGCGAAGCGCGTGCCCTGGAGCTTCCGACCCTCCGAGGCCAGGACCTCGCGGATCGCGAACAGGCAGCCGCGACCGGTGGCGGCGTCGCGGCCGAGGGAACCGTGGAGCCCCACCGGCTTGCCGGTGACGACGCCGGGCGAGAACCCGTAGCGCTTGCTGTACTGATCGAACATCCACGCCATGACCGAGGCGTTGGTGTTCATGTCCGGCGCGGGGATGTCCGCGTCCGGGCCGATCAGCTCGGCGATCTGGTCGATGAAGCGCCGGCTCAGGCGCTCGAGCTCACGCCGCGAGAGCTTGCTCGGGTCGACCTGGATGCCGCCCTTGGCCCCGCCGAACGGCACGTTCACCACCGCGGTCTTCCAGGTCATCAGGCTCGCGAGCGAGCGCACCTCGTCGAGGTCCACGTCCGGGTGATAGCGGAGCCCGCCTTTGTACGGCCCGCGGGAGTTGTCGTGCTGGATGCGGTAGCCGATGAAGTTGCCGATGTTGCCGTCGTCGAGCTCGATCGCGACCTCCACCCGGAGCTCTCGGCTCGGCGTGAGCAGCAAAGTCTTGTAACGCGGGGAGAGCTTGAGCAGGTCGAACGCTCGAGTCAGGTAGTGATTGGTGGTCTCGGTCGCGTTCATGCTCATGGGCGCCTCCCTCGGAGACGGGGAGAGTATCGCGATGGGCGCGCGGGCGGAAAGGGGTACGCTCCTCGACGTGAGAACGTGGCTCCTCGCCGTCGTCGTGGCCGCCGCGGGTTGCCAGAAGCCGTGCGATCCGATCGCAGAGAGCCCGACCGCCAGACGTCTGGGCGTGGTGCTCGACGGCGGACGCGTTTGCAAGGAGGACAACCTGGTCGTGACGGTCGAGTACCCCGACCGAAAGCGGGAGGAGCTGGCCGGGGCCTACGCGAGCGCGCTGGAAAAGGCGGGCTGGAAGGCCGAGCAAGTCTCCCCGGCGACGGTGCTCGCGACCCGCGACGCCGACACGGTGTTCGTCGTCACCGGCAAGGACGAGAAGACCCGGCGGGTGCCCTTCGCAGTGGTGCGCCACTGCTCCGACCCCAGGTGCCGCATCATGCTGGAGGAGCTGGCGGCGGAGCTCAAACAGTCCAAACAGTAGGGCACCGCTCCGGCGGCGAGGTACCCGCGCGTGCTCTTCGCCGAGGTGCGCCCCCGCTCCCCCCGCGTGCCCCATGGGCGCGGGCCGCGCGAGGAGGCCTCGCGACGCCCAGCCGCACGCCCAACCGCACGCCCAACCGCACGCCCAACCGCACACCCAACCGCACGCCCAACCGCACGCCCAACCGCACACTTCGGCCGCGGCGCGCACCCCATTCCCCGCTCCCGCACGCCCAACCGCACGCCCAACCGCACACTTCGGCCGCGCCGCGCACCCCATTCCCCGCTCGACCGCCCAACCGCACGCCCAACCGCACGCCCAACCGCACGCCCAACCGCACGCCCGCCGCATCCGCGCCCCGTGCGGTGAGCCGCGACATGGCGCGTGAGCGCGCTCGCCCCGACCAGCCTCAGCTCGCGCGGTGCGCCTTCACGACCGCCATCACTTCCTCCTCGGTCAGGATGTGATCGCTCTCCTTGGCCTTGCCCAGGATGGCCTTGACCAGCGTCTCGCTGGGCTCGATGTTGCGCGTGCGCAGCCAGTACGTGACGTTGCTGGCTCCCGACATGTAGCCGATGACGATCTCCTGCTTGCGGCCGAACATGCCGGCGGGCACACCGCTGTAGATGCGATCGGCCAGCCAGGCGTCGCCCTTGGCCTGCGCCTTGATGATGGCGGCCGCGTGCACGCCGGTGGCGGTGCGGAAGGCGTCCTGCCCGACCAGCGGGTAGTTGATCGGGATGTGCCAGCCGACGGCGCGCGCGGCCGTCTCGCAGTACTCGACCAGGTGCGTCAGGTCCTGGTTCTCCAGCATACCGAGCAGCTTGAGGTTGAGCAGGATGAGCTCCATCTGCGCGTTGCCCACCCGCTCGCCGATGCCCAGGGCGCAGGCGTGGACGCGGCTCGCGCCCCACTCCAGCGCGTAGATGGCGTTGACCAGGCCCAGGCCACGATCGTTGTGACCGTGCCAGTCGATGCCGACGTCGGCGCCCATGCCGGCGATCAGGCTCTGCGTGAACTGGATCAAGTTGCGCACGCCGTCCGGCGTGGCGTGGCCCACGGTGTCGCACAGGCAAAGCCGCGACGCGCCGTGATCGACCGCGAGTTTGAACAGCTCGGACAGCACCTGGGGGCGGCTGCGCGTGGTGTCCTCCGTCACGTAGCAGACCGAGAGTCCTCCCTTCACGCCGACGTCGATGGCCTCGGCGCTGCGCTTCTTGATCAGCTCGAGGTCCCACTCCTCTGCCAGCGCGCGGATCGGGCTCGAGCCCACGAACGCGTACACCTCGACCGGGATGCCGGCGCGCTGCGAGAGCTCGACCATCGGCGAGATGTCGCCGGGAACGGTGCGACCCGCGCAGGCCACGCGGATCTTCAGCTTGTGCTTGACGATCTCCTGGCACATGCGCAGGCAGTCGTCGAAGGCGCGCTTGCTCGAGCCGGGCAGGCCGATGTCCGCCTGGTGGATGCCGAGCTTGTCCATCAGGTGCAAGAGCTGAAGCTTGTCCTCGATGTTCGGATCCTTCACGCTCGGGTTCTGCAGCCCGTCGCGCAGCGTCTCGTCGAAGAACTCGACGCCACGGGGGATGACCCGACCCTTGCGGGCGATCTCGTTCCAGTCGTAGACCAGATCGTCGTTGCGAGGCGGCTGGCTCGGCATGCCGGGAATATGGCCCAGCGATCCGGCAGCTCGCAACCCCGACTCGACCGGGAACATGGCGCGCTGCGTTGCGGCGTTGTACTCCTTCCCCGATGCCTTCCGACGCCACGCGCCGACTGATCCGTCAGCGTCTGACCGACGAAGTGGGTCGCATCGAGAAAGACGCCCCCCGCCGCGTCGCGCTGGTGTACCCGTCTCCGTACTCGGTGGGCATGAGCTCGCTCGGGTACCAGCGCATCTATCGCGCAATCCAGGCGCTGCCGGGCCTCGGCTGCGAGCGGGTGTTCTTGGACGACGGCGGGGAGGACGCCGGCGCCCGTGTCGAGAGCCCCGTCAGCTACGAAGGCACGCGGAGCCTGGGCGAGTTCCCGGTGCTGGCCTTCAGCGTGGCCTACGAGCTGCAGCTCGCCGGCCTCGTCCGCATGCTGGACGCGGCGGGCATCGCGCCCGAGCGCGCGTTGCGCGACGAACGCGCGCCGTTCGTGCTGATGGGCGGGCCGCTGACCTTCAGCAACCCGCTCACCCTGGCGGGCTACGCCGACGCGGTGATCCTGGGCGAGGCCGAGGAGATCGTCGCCTTCGCCCTCGAGACCATCCTCGGAGCCGAGAGCAAGTCGAGCGCCCTGACGAAGCTGGCGGCGCACCCCCACGTATTCGTGCCGGCGCACCACGGCGCCCGATTGCCGCCCATCGCGGCCTGCGACGACGCGCTCTTGCCCGCGGTGAGCTGCATCCGCACGCCGCACGCCGAGCTGTCCGACATGCTCTTGCTCGAGACGGAGCGCGGCTGCTCGCGCGGCTGCACGTATTGCGTGATGCGGCGCACCACCAACGGCGGCATGCGCATCGTGCCCATGGAGGTGGTGCTCGAGGCCATCCCGCGGCAAGAGCGCAAGGTCGGGCTGGTGGGCGCGGCGGTCAGCGACCACCCGCGCATCACCGAGATCGTGCGCAGCCTGGCCGAGCGCGGCACCCAGGTCGGCCTCTCCAGCCTGCGCCCGGACCGCCTCAAGGACGATTTCGTGGCGGCGCTCGCGGCGGCCGGCCACAGGACGTTGACCACCGCCCTCGACGGTCCCAGCCAGCGCATGCGCGACGTGATCGAGCGGCGTGGTCAGGAGCAACACTACCTGGGCGCCGCGCGGGCCGCCCGCGCTCACGGCATCGAGCGCTTGAAGCTCTACCTGATGATCGGCCTGCCCGGCGAGACCGACGCCGACATCGACGAGTGCGCGCGCTTCGTCGGCGAGCTCTCGAAAATCGTGCCGGTGGCCCTGGGCATCTCGCCCTTCTGCAGCAAGAAGAACACCCCGCTGGACGGCATGCCGTACGCCGGCGTGGATCTGGTCGGACGGCGGCTCGAGCGCCTGCGCCGCGGGCTCCGGGGGCGCGCGGACGTGCGCGCCGTGAGCGCCAAGTGGGCCTGGGTCGAGCACGTGCTCTCTCAGGGCGGCGAGGCGGAGGGGCTCGCGATGGCCGGCGCCGTGCGCGCCGGCGGCAGCTTCGCCAGCATGAAGCGCGCCTTCGCCGCGCTCGGCCACCGGCCCGACGGGCACGGCTACGCCGAGGCGCGCCCGCCGCTGAAACCCGACCGGGAGCGTAAGCGACGGCTCGCGCTCTCGACGGGGTAGGTCTGGGCCTCACTTCGTGTGAGCAGCCCCTCACTCCGCGCTCTTCGCGAACGACAACGAGACGAGCCCGGCGCCAAGGGTGTCGTGCGCGCTCGGCTCCAGGAACTCGTCCGGCCCGTGCGCCTCCTCGACGCCGAAGCGGCGGCGCACCTCGAGATCGTAGATGTGCGTCGGCCGCACGTTGCCGAGCGCCGCGAACACGTTGGCGCGGACCTTGGGGTTCTCGGCGTCGAGGCGCGTGAGCAGCTCTTTGACGCGCTTGCGCTGAAGGTTGTCCTGCGATCCGCACAGGTTGCACGGCACGATGGGGAACTCGCGCTCGGCGGCGAAGGCCGCGAGATCCGCCTCCGAGCAGTAGACCAGCGGGCGGATCACCACGTTGCGTCCGTCGTCCGAGCGCAGCCGCGGCGGCATCGCCTTCAGCTGTCCCGAGTAGAACAGGTTCAGGACCAAGGTCTCGATCACGTCGTCGCGGTGGTGCCCGAGGGCGATCTTGGTGGCGCCGAGCTCCTCCGCCACGTTGTACAGGATGCCGCGCCGGAGACGGGAGCAGAGCGAGCAGTACGTCTTCCCCTCGGGCACCTTGTCCTTGACGATGCTGTAGGTGTCCTCGACGACGATGCGGTGCTCGTAGCCTTCCTTCGCGAAGTATTCGGGCAACACCTGCGACGGAAAGCCCGGCTGGCCCTGATCCAGGTTCACCGCCACCAGCGAGAACGGGAACGGCGCTCGGCGCTGCACCTCGCGCAAGAGGTAGAGCAAGGCGTGCGAGTCCTTGCCGCCGCTGACCGCGACCAAGACCCGGTCGTTCGGCTCGAGCAGCCCGAAGTCCGAGCTGGCCCTCGCGACCAGGCCGAGCAGGCGCTTTTCCAGGCGGGTCATCGGCGCGGAAGCTAGCATGCCGGGCGGATGAAGCCCTTCACCCGCGGCGCCTTCGCGGAGCTACCCGAGACACCCCGCGTCGCCCACGCCTACGCGAAGTCCCAGCCCCGCACGCTGGAGCTCGACTCGCGCGCCTTCGGGCGCCACGCGGTTCACCTGCGAGAGCTGGGCGAAGGGCCGCCGCTCTTGCTGATCCACGGCCTGATGACCTCGAGCTACTCCTGGCGCTACGTGCTCGAGCCGCTCTCGCGCTCTTTTCGAGTCATCGCCCCGGATCTACCCGGCGCCGGCCGGAGCGCCAAACCCGACGTCCCTTACACGGCGGCCGCGATGGCGCGCTGGATCATCGAGCTCACCGACGCCCTTGGCATCCGCGGCTGCCGCACCATCGGCAACTCGCTCGGAGGTTACCTGTGCATGCGCGCCGTGCTGGAGGACCCACAGGTCTTCACGCGCCTGGTGAACATCCACTCGCCGGGCACACCAGACGCGCGGCTCTGGGCGCTCCACGCAGCGCTCGCCGTACCGGGCGTGCGGGCCGCGCTCGCGCGCTTCGTTCGCAGAGACCCGCAGCGCTGGGTCCACCGGAACGTCCACTACTTCGACGAGAGCCTGAAGTCCTTGGAAGAGGCCCGAGAGTATGGCGCCGTCGTCGCGAGCCCCGAGGGCTCCCGCGCCTTCGTGCGCTACCTGGGCGAAACGCTGGACCCGCGCGCCATGCGCGACTTCGTGCGCGCGGTCGGGCGAGGACCTTTCCCGATCCCGCTCCAGCTGGTCTACGCGCGGCAGGACCCGATGGTGCCACCGCGCGTTGGGGACGAGCTCGCCGCGCTCCTGCCGGGGGCCGAGCTCCACTGGCTCGAGGACACCTCGCACTTCGCCCAAGTCGACAGCCCGGAGCGCTTGCTCGCGGTGGTCGAGCCGTTCCTCAGTTCGCCGCGAACGTGACCGCGAAGGCCGGCACCTGCGCCGTCGCACCGCCGAGCTTCCTCTCCTTGCGCTGGGCGTGCAAGGCGTCCATCACGGCGACCAGCTCGCCGAACTCGGTGTCGTTCAGCGTGTGCAGCACGGCCTGGTCGGTCTTGTCGTCGGTGGCGGCCTTGTGCACGCCTTGCGTGCGCCACTCCTCGGCCAGGCGCTTCTCCAGCTCCGGGAAGCGCACGTCGCCGGCCTCCGTCTTCACGGGCTTGCGCTCGACTTCGGCCGTCGCCACGACCGTGTCCCCTTGCTTCCAGGCGAGGGAGAACTTCTTCTCTTTCATGTCCACGTGCAGGCGCTTGGGCTTCTCGTCCTTGCAGGGCCCGTCCTCGCACTGCTTGCCAGGCACGTTCGCCGAGGCCTCGACCCGGGCCATCTGAGACCAGACGGCGGTGATCAGCAGGAACGACACCAGACAGAGCAGGAAGTCGATGAACGGAACCAGTGGCAGCTCGCGGTTGGTCTCGCGGCGGGATGATGCGTGGGAACCCGTGTCGATCTGAGCCATTTCTCGCCTCCGAGGAGGTCGGACAAACGGCGCTCGCCGTTCCTTGGCTGCTCAGCAGTTCTGCGCCAGCCGCTCACCCACGATGGCGTGGAGTTGCTCGAACTCGAAGGGCTTCTCCAGGCGCGGGTTGCCCACGCGGCGCAGGAAATCCCGGGCCCGAGCGGTGAACGCGCCGCCGGTCATGAACACCAGGCGCTCCTCCAGGCCCGGGCGGGTCTGGGCCAAGGCCTCGTGCAGATCCATGCCCGACATGTCCGGCATGAGCAGGTCGCACAGCACCACGTCGAAGCCCGGATCCGCCCCCAGGACTGCCAGCGCTTGCTCTGCGCTGGTCGAGACCTGGACCTCGTAGCGCTCGGCCAGCACGCGGCGCAGGGTCTCGGCCACCACCGCGTCGTCGTCCACCACAAGCACCCGCGCCCGCCGGCCAGCCGGGACCGGGACGCTCGAGGAGCGAGCGAGCTCCGCGGCCGGCCGGGTTCCGGGCGGGAGCACGACGCGGAAGGTGGTGCCCTTGCCGAGCTCACTGTCCACCGAGATCTGCCCGCCGAAGGAACGCACGATGGCGTGCGAGATCGGCAGCCCCAGCCCGGTCCCGGACGGCTTGGTGGTGAAGAACGGATCGAAGATCCGATTCAGGTGCTCGGGCGCGATGCCCTTGCCGCTGTCCTTCACCTCGACCAGTGCCGAGCCGTCCTCGCCCGTCGAGAGCCTGACGACGATCACGCTGTGATCGGCGCGAGGGGTCGGGAAGGCCTGGGCAGCGTTGGCGAGGATGTTGATGAAGAGCTGCTCCAGGCTGTTCGGATCGGCGTCCACGGAGGGCACGCCCTCGTCCTCGACGCGGAGCTCGGCACGGTCGGAGACTTCACGTTCGACGGTGCGCAGCGCGCGGCGCAGGACCTCGCCGAGGTCCACGCCGTGGCGACGCGTCCGACGCCGCGACGAGAGCGAGCCCAGCTCCTTCAGGATCTGTCCGACCCGCTCGGCGCCGTGCCGCGACTCGGCCAGGCGCTCCGCCAGGTGCGCCATGCGAGCAGGATCCGCGCACGCCTCCGGCAGCTCACGGAGCAGGTACTCAAGGTTGAGGAGCAGGTAGGCCAGCGGGTTGTTGATCTCGTGGGCCACGCCCGCCGACATGGTCCCGACGCTCGCGCTGCGGTCGGCGACGATCAGCCGGGACTGGTCGTGGCGGCGCTGGGAGAGATCGCGGGCGACCACCACGCAGGCGGGCTGGCCGTCCCACTCCGCGCCGAGCCCCAGGCACTCCACGTCGAACAGACCGCCGCCGGCGCGGCGGACGCGGATGCGCAACACGCCGCGGCTGCCCGGCTCCGCGAGCAACGCGCTGATCGCCTGGGTCGCCTTCTCGACGTCGTGGGTGTGGATCACCTCGGTGACGCGCAGCTTCGCCAGCGCTGCCACGTCCGGCGAGCCGATCCAGCGCAAGAGCACCGGGTTCGCGTAGAGCAGCCCGCTCTGCCCGATCACGGCCACCCCGTCCGGTGCCGCGTCGAGCAGGCGCTGAAAGTCGGCGCGCGCGCGTTCCAGCGCGCCCGCCCGCTCCTCGCGGAACACGTAGACGTCGAAGTGCGAGCCAGGGTCGGCTTCCTTCGCGACGCTCGCTCGGAGCTCTCCACCGTCCTTCTTTCGGAGCAGAGCGTCTCGGACCCGCGAGTGGTCGCCGCCCAAAGCGGCGAGCAGCTCCGGCGACAGGTAGTGGCCGGGGCTCAGACGCTCGAGCTCAGCGGGCTCGTAGCCGAGCAGGCGCGCAGCGCCGGGGCTCACGAGGGCGTGGCTCTGGACGCTCCCGCGCGGCGTGGCCACCACGCCCACCTGGGCCTGATCGGCCGCGGCGAGCAGTGCGGGGCCGAGCCCTCTGGGGAGTCCGCCCGCAGCTCTTCGCACCACGCCCGAGATTCTAGCCCTTTTGCGCTTCGGGCGGCGTTGATCTAAGTAGGCGAGGGTGAAGCCGGCCCAGCTCGCCCAGCTCGTCGTGGTCGCCATCGCCGCGTTCGGCGTGTATTCGTTCGCGCGCACCGCGCGGGACGGAGAGGCGCGCAGAGTCTGCACCTCGCTGTGCGCGCTCGGACCGACCTATGCGGGACGGAACCGCATGGCTCCGGACTTCGAGCTGCCGTCGCTGAGCGGCGAGAAGGTCCGCTTCTCGAGCTACCGCGGCAAGGTGGTGATCCTGAACTTCTGGACCAAGACCTGCCGCCCTTGCCTGGAAGAGATGCCCTCCCTCGCGGAGCTCGGGCAGGTGGTCAAGACCCACGACAACATCGTGCTCGTCACCATTTCGACGGACGACGGCGTGGACGACGTGCGCGGCACGCTGCAGAGCGTTCTCGGTACCGACAAGCCTCCGTTCGAGGTGCTCATCGACGAGGACGCGAAGATCGTCGGGGACAAGTTCGGGACCAAGCTCTACCCTGAGACCTGGTTCATCGATCCCAAAGGCGTGATCCGCGCGCGTGTGGACGGCGCGCGCACCTGGGACGGCTCGATCCCGGTGGGCTTCGCCGAGAGCTTGAAGGATCCCTACGCCTGCAGCATCGCGTTCCAGCGCGGCCGCGCCGTGGGCGAGAACGCCGGGCTGTGCAGCGAAGTCGCCTCGGTAGAGTGAGCGCTCAGCTCCCGCAGATGTTGTACTCGGGCAGGATCCCGCTCGGCTTGCAGGTCGTGCCGGTCGGGCACACGCCCGGCGACTTGCCGCACACCACGCGCGCGCCGCTGTAGCCGCAGTAGGTCTTGCAGGTGAAGTCGGTGTAGTAGTTGCCCTGGCGCGACTGCACCAAGGTGCCGCAGCAGCTCTGGCCGCTGCCGCAGTCTTCCGGACCGTCGCAGTTGACGTTGGTGCCGTAGCAGGTCTGCCAGTCTTGCTGGCAGGTCGCTTTGTAGCTGCCGCTGCTCCAGTTCTGGCAGCAATAGCTGGTCGAGTTCGTGCACGTCGAGGTGCCGCAGGTCGTGGTCCCGGCGCCGACGACTCCGCCCGTACCGCCGCTGCCACCGGTACCACCGGCACCACCGATACCGCCGATACCACCGACGCCACCCATGCCACCCATGCCACCGATGGGCCCGCCGCCGGTGTTGCCGCTGCCGCCGGTGTTGCCTCCACCCGTCGCGCCGACGCCGCCAGTGTTGCCCGTGTTCCCGGTGCCACCGGTGTTGCCTCCACCCGTGGCGCCGCTACCGCCGGTGTTGCCCGTGCCGCCGGTGTTGCCTCCGCCCATCGCGCCGCTGCCGCCGGTGTTACCTCCGCCCATCGCCCCGCTGCCGCCGCTACCGCCCGTGTTGCCGGTGCCGCCGCTGCCGCCCGTGTTGCCGCTGCCGCCGCTGCCGCTCGTGTTGCCGCTGCCGCCGTCACCCGCGGCATTGCCTGCGCCTGCCACGCCCCCCGAGTTGCCTGCGCCTGCGACGCCCCCCGAGTTGCCGCTGCCACCCGTGCTCGCTCCCCCGCTCGAGCTACCGCCGCTGCCGCTGGCGTTGCCGCTACCGCCCTTGCCACCGTAGAGACCGGTGTCACTCTCGCCGCCGCACGCGACAGCGAGCAGACCGGCTGCAAACAAAGAAAGGAAAGGCGATCGGGAGCGCATCGGGTTCTCCTTCGTGGCGCGCGGGCCGCGGGGGACTCAGCCGGCGTGCGACCCAGAGGATAGCCGCGACCGCCCCCTCGGGCTAGCCTCGCTCGCGTGAAGACCCTGATTTGCCGCTGCGAGGACGTGACGCTGCACGAGCTGGAGCACGCGATGTCGCTGGGCCATCGCGACATCGAGTCGGTCAAGCGCTACACCGGCTTCGGCACGGGTTGGTGCCAGGGCAAGTGGTGCATGGGCCTCACCGGCAAGCTGCTCGCCGAGCGTGGGGGAGATCCCGGACGAGGCTTCACGCCGCGGCCACCTTACCACCCAGCCAAGCTCGCGGATCTGGCGGGGCTCGATCCGGAGTGGGGCTACGAGGAGTCGGACTAGTCTCCCTCGTACTCGCAGCGCGCGTCGCAGGTCTCGTGGACCGTGATGCGCGCGAGCTCGGGCAGCTGAGGCTTGATGCGCTGCCACAGCCAGCGCGACAGGAGCTCGCTGGTGGGGTTCTCGAGCCCCGGCACGTCGTTCAGGTAGCGGTGGTCGAGCGCGTCGTAGATGGGCGCCCAGATGGCGTCGAGATCCCCGAAGTCGATGAACCAGCCGGTCTGGTCGTTCACCGGTCCGGCGATGCTGATCTCGATCTTGAAGCTGTGCCCGTGCAGGCGCTGGCACTTGTGACCCTCCGGCACGTTCGGCAGGCGGTGGGCGGCTTCGAAGCGGTACTCCCGGACCAGGCGGACTTTCACGGCAGGCGGAGCTTAGTCGTCAGCTCCGTTCTGGCAAGAGCACGCCAGGGTTGAGCACGTTCGAGGGATCGAGCTCGCGCTTGACCGCCCCGAGGCTCGCCAGCACGAGCGGCGAGCTCTGGCGCTCGTACCAGGGGCGAAAGTCGCGCCCCACCGCGTGGTGATGGGTCGTGGTGCCACCCGCCGCGAGCATCGCGTCGGTGATGGCGGTCTTGAGCTCCTGCCATTGCGCGAGCTCCGAGCCGATCCGCGCCGGGGTGATCACGGTGAAGTAGGGCGCCGCGCCGTCCGGATACGCATGCGTAATGCGGCAGCTGACCAGCGCCTTCTCGCCCGCGGCGATGCGCGCGGCCTCCAACACGCTCGCGTCGAGGGCCTCGAGCTTGTCCCAGGTGACGGCGGTCTCGAAGGTCTCGACGAACACGCCGCGAGCGACCAGCGCGTCGCGCAGGTAGGGCGCGCGCAGGAAGGCCTCGCGCCAGGCGCCCTCCGCCGCGTCGCGCGTGCCCGAGTCTTCGTGGCGGGTGTGCAGCGCCTTGTCCGGCACGCTGCCGCCGTGGTCGCGGCAGATCTCGGCGGCGCGCTCCGCCCAGGCGTCGAGCTCGTGGTCGCTCGACTCGAACCCGAGCATCAGCACGGCGACGTCGCCGCCCGCCGCGCCGTTCATCATGGCCTCCAGCGGATCGAGCAGGCGGCAGTTCGCTGGCATGAGGCCTGACTGCGCGAGACCGCGCACCGCGCGCAGCCCGCTCGCGAAGTCGGGGAAGCGCACGCTGGCTTTGGCGCGGAAGCGCGGGCGCTCGAACACGCGCATCCAGGCCTCGGTGATCACGCCGAACGCGCCCTCCGAGCCGATGAAGAGCCGCTCCGGGCTCGGACCGGCCCCGTCGCCGGGCAGGCGGCGCGTCTCCACCAGGCCGCGCGGGGTGACCACCCGCAGCGACTCGACCAGCTCGTCGATGTGCGTCGGTCCGGTGGCGAAATGCCCGCCGGAGCGCGTGGCGATCCAGCCGCCCAGCGTGGAGAATTCGAACGACTGCGGGTAGTGGCGCAACGTGAGCCCGCGCGCGCGGAGCTCCGCCTCGAGCTCCGGGCCGAACGCTCCGGCCTGGATGCGCGCTGCACGCGACAGGTGATCGATCTCGAGCACCTTGTTCATGCGCCGCAGATCGACGCTGATGACGCCGCGGTAACGCTGGCTTCGCGTGGGCTCGACACCGCCGCACACGCTGGAGCCGCCGCCGAAGGGAATGGCGGCGATCTGCCGAGAGCCGCAGAAGTCCAGGAGCGCCGCCACGTCCGCCTCGTTCTCCGGGAAGGCGACGAAGTCCGGCGGGTTGTCGAACTGCCCGGCGAAGCTGCGCACCAGATCGCGATAACCCCGGCCGTAGCTGTGCAGCGCGCGCTCGAAGGGATCGCCCGACAGGAGCCCCGCGATGGCCGGGGTCGGCGACAGACGCGGAGGGCGCAGCGTGATGTCCTCGAGCCGCGGCGCGGGGCGAGCCACGAGCGCCGGCATCCCGAGCAGCGAGGGCAGCGCGGCCTCCACCGCGACCAGCGCGGCTGGATCTGGCCCCACGTCTCGGTTGCCCCAGCCCCAGAAGCTTCGCTCGGACATGCCGGGAGGTTAGTCGATCAGTACGGCGACTTCACGCTGCCGTGGCCGTTCTGGAGGCCCGTCGTGAAGAACTCGACGTACTGGCCGATGGCCTCGTCGGTGAAGATCAGGCCGCCGTGGTCGGCCACCTTGCCGCCGACCTTGTCGAACTGACACAAGACCGCGGTCGCCCCGCCCACGTTGCCGGTGGTCGGCGAGCCGACCTCGGCGAACCCGGAGGCCTCGGAGGCGCGGTGCATGAGCCCGGCGCCGGTCGCGCGGGCCAGCGCCTCGCTGGTCGAGTTCGGCACGATGGCGTCGTTCACGACCTCTTGGATCAAGACGTCGCGCGGCTTCCAGCTCGGGACGCCGTCGAGGGGCTCGAGCGCCGCGTGCCGCGCGTAGTTCAGCGGGTCGCCCGGATCGACGATGGCCTGGGAGAAGGCCATGAACCGCGCCACCGCGCCGAAGGGCGTGCCGGGCGGCGTCAGCGACTTGATGACCCCGATGCTGAACAGGTTCGAGTCCCGGAGCAGCATCATCAACCCCGCTCCGCCCACGTTCCAGGTGGCCTGGGTGATCTCCGGTGCGAGCGCGAACACGCTGGCCCCCTGCACGCTGCCAAAAGAGTGCCCGATGTAGAGGATGCGCGACACGTCGAGATCGGGCTTGCCGTCCGGCGCCGGGTTGCCGCTCGCGTCCAGCGGCAACAAATCGAGCGTGCCGAGCGTCTGGATGAAGCGCACCAGCTCCAGCTGGTCGAGCGCCATCTGGCGGAAGTTGTCCCGCGCGCGGCCGATGTCGAACTCCATGGAGCCTTGCTCCACGCCGAAGAAGCTGAACGCGCTCGACACCACCGAGCCGCCGCCGCTGCCGCGCGAGCCGTGCTCCGGCGAGTCGATCGCGAACACGGCGACCCCGTTCGGATCCAGCGCGGCCAGGCGCTCGGCGGTGCCCCAGTTGCCGTCCTTGTCGCCGCCCAGCCCGTGCTGGAAGATCACGACCGGTCGCGGCCCGCTGACGCTGGCGTCGGAGAACGCGAGGAACGTCTCCATGTCCACCGACTTCTGCTCGACCGGCGCACCGCCGGCGCCGAGCTGCCACTTGCCGTCGGGCTTGCCTTTTCGGAACTCCGGCGCCGGGAAGCTGGCCTTGAACCGCGCGCGCGCGTCCGACGCGACGGGCGCTTGCTCGACGCTCCAGCTGCCCACGAGCGGCGGCACCGGCGCCGCTCGGCGCGCCTTGGCCGCCGCGATCATCGCGTGCTGCACGCTCGCCGTCGTGAACAGCGTGCCGGCCACCACGTGCGCGCGCGTCGTGCCCACCACGGGCGCCGCCTGGTCGAGGGCCGCGCGGAGCGCCACGTCGTAGTCGTCCTTGGAGCTGCCGAGCGCCCTCTGCATCGCGCTCGACCGACCGACCCGGGTGCCGTCCAAGGCCCAGAGCTCGTCGGTGACGCCGAGCACGTAGCGCTTGCCGGGCAGGAGCGGCGTCGCCGGCTCCGCCAGGAGCGTGAAGTCGTCGCTGGGGAAGTCCACGTCCTTCAGCTGCTCGAAGTAGCGCGGCACGATGCCGATGGCCTTGCCGCTGTCGAGCTCGACCAGGAACAACGGCGTGCCGCTCTTCGTGTAGTCGCTCGCGTCCTTCACCGGATCGAGGACCGGCGGATCCGCCGTCGGCAGCTTCACCAGCCCGCGCGGGTCGATGGGCCCAGACAGGCGCACGCCGACGCCCCCCGTGGTGGAGAAGCCGTCGAGCTCGTTCAGCTGCGCCAGGGTCGTCGGGTACGCCGTCACCAGCTGATCGACGGTGTTGTCGCTGCCGATGTGCACCCGCAGCCCGGAGGGCGTGCTCGGGTCGGCGACCGTGTAGCGGTCGGAAGGAAAGAGCGTGAGCTCGGTCTCCGCGGGCGCACCGTAAAGCACCACCACCGACGCGGTGTCGACCGCCGGCTCGTCTTCGCCGCTACAGCCCACGAGCCCAAGCAGACCGAGCAGACACCCCGCGCGACGCATCCCGTGATTGTATGCTGGCGCCATGGCGCTGTCCTGCGTCCGCTGCCGATCGCCGCTCGAAGCCGGTGCGCGCTTCTGCGGTGCGTGCGGCGCTTCGGCCCCGGAACGCACCGCCACCACCGCCGTGGAGGGCGCCTGCTCCGGCTGCGGCGCGCTCGCGCCGAAGGGACTCTCGGTCTGCGAGGTGTGCCAGAGCTCGCTCGACGGCGGGCGCGTGGCGCTGCCGGGGCTCGGCCAAGACCCGTACTGGGTCGGGGTGATGGCGAGCTTCCAGTGCCGCGCCTGCGGCCACGTCTCGCCGCTGAATCACCTGGACGTGGACGGCTCGGTGATGTGTCTGCGTTGCGGCGTCGATCAACGCTTCGATCCGGAGCAGTGGTGGAAGTCCGTGGACTTCGCCCACGCCGTCGGCGATCTCGCCGGCAGCCCCGAGGGGAGGTTCCCGCAGTCCGTCTCCGTGGCGCTCGACAACGAGGTCGCGAACGTCGGCGTCGAGCGCACCTTCGCCGAGCAGCAGCAAGGCGACGACGACGAGGGGCACGCGATGACCTTGTGCGCGATGCTGGGGCATCCGCTGTGCGAGGGGTGCCGCACTCCCCTGGCCTTGACGGAGCTCACGGAAGCGAGCCTCGTCACGCGCTGCCCGAGCTGCCAGAAGAGCCACAGCTACGACCGCCCGCCGAGCGTTGCCCGGCGCTACCCGGCCTTGCGCGGCGTCGTCGCCGAGGAGCACGAGCGGGCGAATCTGCCGGTTGACGTCCAGAACGACGCCGGTGGCGCCGTGCTCCTCCGCTGCCCGAACTGCTCCGCTCCGCTCGCGGTCACCGGCTCGAGCACGGTGGTCACCTGCCGCTTCTGCAACGCCGTGAGCCGGCTGCCGCCGGCCGCGCTCCGAGGCCTGGGCCACCACGCGCCGAAGCGCCTGCTCTGGTGGATGCTGTTCCAGGGCCCGAGCCACGCCCGCGCTCGCCTGCGCGCCCTCGCCGAGGAGCGCGCCGCGCGGGAGCTCGCCGCGGCGAGAGCCCCGGCCCTCGCGCCCCGGGCGCTCCAGCAGCGCGCGCCGCGCGACAAGCGGCCGAGCCCTGCGCTCGCTCTCGCCATCACGGGTGCGATCGTGGTGGCGGTGGTGGTCCCCGCGCTGCTGTTCCTCCCCAAGAAGCAGAGCAACGCTGGCGCGGCCCGCGCCGTCACGGCGACCGAACCCACGCCCGCCGCGACCGCCGTCGCGCCGAAGCCGCTGGTCGCGCTGATCTTCCGCGGCAAGGTGCAGAAGGCCCAGGGCCTCGCCCTGAAGCCGGGCAGCCCGTGCCGATTCGACGTGGAGACGGACGGCCACGCCATCCGCACCGCGAAGCTCTCGTGCGGAGACCAGGTGCTTTACGACGACTCGCGCCCGATGAACGGCGTGTCCAATCGCAGCTGGGGCTTCGCCGAGGGGCGCACCGACGCGGGCTGGGTCTACTTCACCAAGTACTCGGACATCGGCCAACGCTCGGGGCGACCGCAGCTCCAGCTCGACAGCGGGCCGCGCCTGGGCAAGGTCGAGAACACCGAGCTGCCGGAGTGGGTGGTCACGCTCGCGCTCGATCCCCACAGCGAGCCGCGGAGCGGCGAGCCCATTCTGGCGCCGACCACGCCCGTGGTCTGGGAGCCGCTCGGGCTCGAGCTCACCGTGAAGGAAGCGACCGGCGCGGCTCCGGCACGCAGCGGCGCGCGCTGCCGGCTCGAAGCCCGGCCCTTCGTGGTGAGCGCAGGGCAGACCTCGTGTCGCGCCAAGCTCGCCTGCGGCGCGAAGGTCGTCTACGACAGCATGCGCCCGGGCTTCGCGCTGCCCTGCACGCTCGGCGCCGACGGCAAGCTCGCGCGCCTGCACGACCAGAAGACCTCGACCGCGGACAAGGACCCCGCGCTCGACGCAGACTTCGCGACGGGCCGGGTCGAGGTCAAGGACGACGGCGCGCGCGCGTTCGGGCTCGTGCTCGCGAGGTGACGTCTACTCGAACTCCAGCCGCCAGCGGATGTCGGCGCCCAAGTTGCCGAGTGACGAGCTCGAGATGTCGTTCACGTTGTCGTAGGAGCCCTCCAGGCTGACGCGGTTGTTCAGGCGCCACTCCAGGTTCGAGCGGATCTCGCGGGACTCGGCCAGGCCGCTGGTCACGTTGGCGCGGATGCGCTCGGCCAGGCGCTTGCCGATGGTCACGGTGGGCTCGGTGCGCCCGGTGCGCGACGAATACGCGCTGCCGAAGCGGAACTCGTCGATCACCGGCAGCGCCTCGGTCACCGCACGGTCGGCGCCGCTCAAGGTGCCCAGGGCCTCGAGCGCCACGCTCTCACCCACGCTGGCGCTCTGGGCCTGATCCAGCTCCGCGCGCGTCAGGCCCACGGTGAGGAGCAGGAAGATGTCGTCCTGCGCCAGCGCCGGATCGCTGGTCAGGTCGATGTTGAGCTTGTCCGCGTCGCCGTGGGCGCGCATCGAGATGCGCCAGCGGCCGCCCTGGGCGGCGCCGGCCTGGCTCCCGCCGGAGCTCGACGTGGACTGCGCGCCCTTCTCGGCCTGGCTCGACTCGCTATAGCGGCGGTACTCGGTGACGGCGGTCACGTCCACCTGCGGCGCGATGCGCGTCAGGTCGTCGAAGCGCACCACGCCCTGGCGGATCTCGAACTCGTTGCGCCGGAGCTTGATGGTCCCACCTTGCTTGAGCTTCACCTCGCCGCGCATGCCGAAGCGCTGGTTGGTGCCCGCCAGGGTGAGCCCCTCTGGATCGAGCTGGAGCTCGGCCTCGATCAGGTTGTTGCGCAGCTTGAGCGCGCGATCGCTCTTCAGCGTCACGTCGAAGTCGATGAAGTCGTCCGCCGGATCGTAGGCCTCGAACGCGGTGCGCTTGCCGCGCTGGGCCAGGGTCGCGATGTCCGCGGTCATGACCACGGGCCGCGTGTACTCGAAGGACTTGAGCAGCACGTTGCCGGTGACGCTCGGCAGCTTGCGCTCGCTCTCGCCGTCGGCGGGGGGCTCCCACTTGGCCTGAAGATCGGCGTCCACGCTGCCCTTCACGCCCTCGGCCAGCGGCAGCGCGATGTCGCGGGCGGTGATGGTGCCGGTGGCGCTGCCGAGCTGGAAGCCCTTGAGCGGCGCGCTGCCGGCGATCTTCAGCGACCCGGAGCCGATGCGCGCGGAGCCCCGCGTCAGCCTGAGCTCGTCGTTGTCCACGTTGAGCGAGACCTTCACCTGGGTGATGGGCGCGAAGCCGCGGAGCAGCACCTCACCGCCGTCGAGGTCGAAACCGCCCTGGTAGCGTAGCGCCGCTACCGGACCAGTCACCTTGAGCCCACCGGCGAGCTTGCCCTTCACGCTCTGAACGCGCGGGAACGCTCCGGAGAGCTTCTCGAGGTCCATTGGCCTGAGCGCTAGCGAGGCGTCCACGGTCGAGCTCTTGCCCAGATCGCCGACCGTGCCTTTCACGTCGAAGATGCTCTCCTGCCCGCCCGGGGTACGCAGCGCCAGCGCCAGCGCCGGCATGCTGAGCTTGCCGTCGGCGAGCGCGATGGGCTTCGAGCCGGGCAACACCTCCGCCCCCAGCCCGCCGCGCGCGACCGCCAGGCGCTCGATGACGAACGTGCCCTTGGCCGCGCTCGGGCGATCGAGCAAGAGGTCGTCGATCTGCATCTTGCCGCTCAGCTTGCCGGTGGTCTTGCCGCTCGCCCCGGAAGGCGCGAGCTCGGCGAAGGCGCCCAGGTCCAGGTCCTGGAAGTCCAGCCTTCCCTTCACGTTCTTCTTGCGCTGGCGGGTCACGCGCAGGTCCTTGAAGGCGACCTGGCCGCCGAACATCTTGCCGTCCACGTGGAAGGTGCCGGCGGTTGGATCCGACTCCCACTCCGCGCGATCGAAGGGTGCCGTCACCGCTCCACCGCAGCGTGTGCGGCCTACCACCTTGAGCGGGCGTTTCACGGGTTTCAGCGTGATCCCCAGCTCGGAGCTGGGCAGCGTCTGGCTGCCCACTCGCATCGGCGAGACCCGCACGTGGCTGGTGAAGGCCAGCTCGTCCACGCTGCCGCTGACCTCGGCGATGCCGCTGCCGCGGGCCTCCACCAGCGCGCCCAGCGTGCCCATACTGTCGATCTTCGAGAGCGGCACGGAGGTGCCCACCAGGTTGCCGCGCACCACGCCACCCTTCCGCATGCTCAGCGAGCCCAGCAGAGTGCCGGTGCCCTTGGACAGAGTCATGCTCGGCACGTCCATCTCGATGCCGAGGTAGCTGGCGTCGCGGTCGAGCCAGCGGAACTCGAAATCGGCGCGGCCGGCGTCGTATTTCTCCTCGAAGAGATCGAGGTTCTTCATGTCCACGCGCCCGAGCACGCTCAGGTAGCCGCCCCCGCAGCGGTCCTTCTTGCCGCCGAGGTCGTAGTGAACGCGCGCGTCCACCTTGCCGGCGCCGAAGATGGGATCGAAGCGCGGGTCCTGGTCGAACAGGAACATCGCCAAGAAGTCCCGAAGGTCGAAGCGCTCGGACTGCAGGTTGGCGTCCAGGAGCACCGTGGAGCCGCTGTCGAAGTCGAGGCGCGCGGTCGGTACCACGAAGTCGCTCTTGCCCTTCTGCCCGCGCACGTCGGTCAGGTCCACGACCAGCGGGCGGAACTTGACCTTGCTGCTCTTGATGTCCCCGACCGGGAAGCCGCCGAACTCGAACTTCGAGATGGCGAGATCGCCGGTCAGCAACGGATCGCCCGATTTTCCAGCCATCTGCACGGCCAGGTCGGCGGTGCCGGCCCAGGGTATGTCCACCAGCGGGCTCACGTCCGAGAGGTCGATCTTCGAGCCTTTGCCGATCTTCAGCTCGATGTCGTTGTGGAAGCCGATCGACACCAGCGAAGCCAGCACCGTGCTCTTGCCGAACGTCGCCTTGGTGTCGACGAACTCGAGGGCATTCGGCCGCACGGCGACGCGCCCGCGGATGCTGGCGGCGTGTACGCCGATCATGTGCTTCCTCGCGGGGTCGTGGTACGCGCGGTTGTACACCTCGAAGTCCGAGGTCTCGGCCGCGAGGTCCGCGTCGATGCGCAGCGGCGAGAGCGTGCCTTTGATCTTGGTGACGCGGGTCTTGTCGAGATCCCAGGTCACGATGGTGTCCGGCGTCACGCCCAGGTCGCGCATCAGCGCGGAGAACGACTGGTTGGTCCCGTCCACCCGCGCCGCGGTGATGGGCGCGCCCTTCGCCAGAGGCTCGATGCGCGCGTCGCTGACCACCAGGACGCCCTCGGCGAAGTGGGTCTCGAAGCGCGAGATGTCGATGCGGTCGTTCTCGAGCTCGACGCTGGCGTCGAGCTTCTTCGCCAACCGGTACACGTCGAGCTGGAGATCGCCGCCGCGCAGGCGGCCGCGGATCTCCGGCAGCTTGGTGCGGCCGTCCCAGCGCACGTCGCCGGCGAAGGCCGCCCAGCCCGCCAGCGGCGCCATGTTCACGTAGCGGTTGGTGATGGCGGCCGGCGCGCGGGCCACCACGTGCCCGTCCACCAGCGGGGTCTGCCCGGCGCGTGGCTCGACCCGGAGCTGCGACAAGCGGAGCGCCACCCGTGCGGCGCTCTCGTCGTCCTCCGCGAGACACTTGGGCAGGGTGTTCTCCGCCGGATCCTGATCGGCCACGCCGAGCAGGGCCAGCCGCCGCACCAGCAGCTTGTCGCCCTCGACGCGCAACCGCACGTCGAGCTGGCACACCACGTCTTCGTCGTACGCCGTGTAGGTGAACTCGCGCTGACTGCCGGCGTCGAGCTCGCCGCGGCGGTTCGGCGCGGTCTCCGCCGCCTTCAGCGTCACCTTGCGCGGCGACACGATGCTGGTCTCGGCTGCGCGCAGGCCGACCTCGAAGGATGGGCCCTTGTCGGCGAAGACGTCCAGGTCGATGGGGCCGGTCTTCACGCGGAAGCCGTCAATGTCGAGATCGAGCTCCGCCTCGGTGACGCCGAGCGAGGCGAAGGGCGCGCGCTCCATCTTCTTGGACGGAGCCTTCGTCTCCGGCAAGCGGTAGCTGAGGTTCGCGAGCTTGCCGTCACGCAGGACCAGCCGAGTGCGCGGCCGTTGGATCTCGACGTCCCCCACGTCGAGCCGGCCCGCCAGGAGTGAGAAGAACTTGGGACGCACCGAGGCGCTCTCCGCGACGAGGAACGGCGCGCCGCCGTCGGAAGCGGGCACCACCAGGTCCTTCAACGCGACCCTGAGCGGTAGAAGCTGCATCTCGACGCGGTAGCTCGCCGTGACCCCGAGCTCCTGCTGGAGCACCCTGGCGGTCTCCCGCGACGCCCAATCGAGCACCGGACGCGAGCGCACGGCCACCGCGAGCGCGAGGGGGACGGCGCCGATCAGCGCGAAGACGGCGCACAAAAGCCTCGCCAACAGGCGGCCGAAATCGATTGGGCGCCGTGCGGAGGCCATACGGGTTAGACGTAGAGCGTAACGCGCGCGGCAAATTATCGGCTTTTCGGCGTGTGATTCCGGCTACTTGAGGCCGAAAACCTGACGCGAAAGGCGAGCCGGTCGCCCGCTCAGTGGAGCTGGTACGTCGCGACCACCGGGTCGTGGTCGCTCGCGGTGTTCACGGCGCCGGCGTGCAGGATGGTCACCGACCCGGGGTCGAGCAGGCTCTTCGCCGTCGGGTCCACGATCTGGTCGTCGTAGAGCTGCGGGTTTCCGCCGAAGGTCACGCTGTAACGTTCGGCGGCCGGCATGGTCTCGGTGGCGCTCGAAAAGAGCAGCGGCGCCGAGCCCGCCAGGGCGTTCATCGGATCCGAGCCCGGCGTGCAGTTGAAGTCGCCGAGCACCACGATGGCCGCGTACTGATCCGCGAGGCGGATGCCGGTGGCGATCTTGCGGGTCTGCTCGGCCTCGGCGATGCGCTTCACGGCGCTCTTCGGATCGCCGTCCTCGGCCTTGAAATGGATGCCCAGGAGGGCCAGGTGCCGAGTGTTCACGTTCAGGTGGACTTCGAGCACGTCGCGCGCGAACTTGAAGGTCTGGGTCGGATCGGTGGAGGCCTTGAAGAACTCGTCCTTGTGCGAGGGCCCGAGCTGGAACGCCAGCTCCGACAGCACCGCGATGTCGATCCCGCGCGGATCGTTGCCCTGCGTGATGGCGCGGTGCGGATACCCGCCGAGCTTCTGGCCCAGGTCGTCCACCACCGCCTGGTTCTCGACTTCCTGGAGGATCACGACCTGGGGTTTCTCGCCTGAGATGACGCCCGAGATGGCGTCGAGCTTGGCCTGGTACTCGGCCGTCGGCACGATGGTCTCGTCCGCCTCCGCGATCTCCAGGCTGTCGCGCTTGTCGTTGTAGAGGTTCTTCACGTTCCAGTTCATCACCCGGACCGGCTGGGGCGGGCCGGCTTCGGCCTCGACCGCCGCGTCCGGCGGCCCCGGCTCGGCGTCCTGGGTCGGCGTGGAGAAGTCCTGCTCCGTGCCGGGGCAACCCACCGCGGCCAGGGCCAGGGCGAAGGGGACGAGCAGCGCGGCGATTCGGCGCATCCGCCGGAGCATGGCGCAGGACGGCCCGCGCGGTAAGGTCATTTCCGCCGGGACTGTGCTAAACGGCCGGCCCCGCCGAATGACCGAGACGCCGAGCATCGCGGACAAGACGCGCGCCATGGAAGCGCTGGAGCGCGCAGCGGAGCTGGCCGAGCGCGGCGTCAGCGCGCGGCCGGTGTCGCTGATTTCGCCGGCGGATCTGGGAGCCCTGACGCCGCCGGATGTCCGGCCGCTGCTCGACCGCGTGATGATGGGCCAGCACGCGGACGAGGGCCTCGACTCGCTGCTGGTGACGGGCGTGCTCGACACGGTGCTCCCGGAGGTGAAGGCCATGGTCGGCTTCGGCGACGGCGAGTGGCGGCACAAGGACGTGTGGAAGCACACCAAACAGGTCGTCTGCCAGAGCGTGCCGCGCCTCGAGGTGCGCTGGGCCGCGCTGTTCCACGACATCGGCAAGGTCAAGACCCGCAGCATCGACGAGCGCGGGGAGGTGCACTTCTTCGGCCACGCCGAGGTGGGCGCGCGTATGTTCGACAAGCTGGAGCGGCGCCAGCACTTCTTCAGCTCGGAGGAGGCGCTGCGCGCGTCCATCCGTTTTCTCGTGCTGCACCACCTACGCGCCAGCCAGTACGACGGCAGCTGGACGGACAGCGCCGTGCGGCGCTTCGCCCGCGAGATCGGCCCGCACCTCGAGGATCTGCTCTGCCTCTCCCGGGCCGACATCACCACCAAGCGCCCGGAGAAGAAGCGGCGCGGCATCGGCTACATCGACGAGCTGGCTGGGCGCATCACCGCCCTGGCCGCCGAGGACGCCAAGCTCCCGCCGCTGCCGTCCGGCGTGGGCACCGCCATCATGGCCGCGTTCGGCATCCCGCCCTCGCGCCAGCTCGGCGACCTCAAGCGCGCGCTCGAGGCCGCCGTCGAAGCCGGCGAGATCCCGGGCCAGCAAGAGGCCGAGTTCTACGTGCAGTTCCTGGTGGAGAACCGCGCGCGTTTCGGGCTCTAGCCGACCTCCCGCGCACCGCACGCCCATCAGCGCAGGCGATGCCCGCCACGCGGACGTTCCGCGCACCGCAACCCGCTCCGAGCACGCCTACGCCTGCCGCGCCATGGCGCAGAGCCCCGTCGCGATGCCACGGACGGCGTTCCGGAAGCCCTCGACCATGCGGCTCTCGTTTGGAGCTGCGGCGCGCGGCGCTTCGCTCAGCCAAGCCGCGACGCCGCCCGAGTCGAGCACCCCGGCGAGGCCGTAGACCCGCGTGCGCTCGAGGGGGATGCCTGCCGCGAGGGACGCCGCGAGATCGACGCGCAGAGCCGATGCGTTCGGGTAGCGACTCCCCGGATCGATGCCGACGCCGTGGTCGCCGACGATGCCCACGTCGATGCCGGCGCGCGCGCCGAAGCGCGCGACCGCGGTCTTCGCGTACGACGACACGAGCGCGGGTCCGAGCCAGGTGCCGATGAGCTGCGCGAACGGCGTCTGGTAGACCATGAAGCTGACCTCGTCCCAGTCGATGCCGCTCACCGGGATCGAGAGCGCGTCTTCGAGGGTGGTGTCGCCTTCGCGCTGGTCGAGCACGAGCGGGTAGGTCACCGCGTGCGCCGAGACGCCGGCGCGGCGCAGCGTCTGCACGCTGCGCGCCAGGCTCGCCCGCGCCTTGGCGAAGCGCGTGGGTCGCACGTGCTCGGAGAGCATGCCGAGCACCTTGTCGGGGCGCCGCCGTGCCGCGCGCCGGAGCGACTCGGAGTACGCATAGTCGGGCTCGAGGTCGAACGACACCCACTCGAACACGGGCCCGCCGCGCTTCGCGCGCCAGTCGAGCAGCGCGAGCAAGAGCTCTCGCGTCTCCTCCACGTTCGCCTCGCCGATCCAGTAGCCTCGTTCGCGCGGCAAGAGCGGCCAGACACGCACCGACACGCCCGCCTGCGCCGCCTTGCGGGTCAGCTTGGCGAAGGCCCGATCGCCGAGCCGCTCGCTGGGCAGCGACAGACCGATGCCCAGGCCGCTGGCGGACAAGGACGGCAGCGCGGCCTCGACCGCCGCGTCCGGCATCGACTCGGCCCACAGCGACAGAACCATGCGCGGACGCTAGCGCAACCTGCCCAGCTTCGCCGACGTGGAGTGAGGCCCGCCGCGCAGGATGGCCCGCCGCACCTCGGCCAGAGGCGCGCTGGCGTTCAGCCGCCCTTCCTCGACGCCGAGCTCTCGCCAGAGCGCGTCGAGATCCACGCGGCTCGCCGAGCGTGCGTGAGCGCGCGCCAGCGGCTCGAGCGCGGGCACGCCGCAGCTCTCGTCGGAGAGCGAGAGCGTGCGATCGAGCGGCCACACCTCGCTGGCGTGCCCTCCGGCGGCGAGCACGGCGCGCAGCCCGTCTTCGAGCCCGCGCGCGCCGCCGGTGCGACGACGGATCTCCACGTCGGCCAGCATCACCACGATGGCCCCGCCCCAGTACACCTCGCCGAAGTCCTCGGCTCGCTCCAGGCCCTTCTTGCTCACGGCCTCGAGCCCCAGCGGCATGGCGCGTCGGAACTCCGCCCACACGCTCTCCTCCGTGCGCCAGCCCGCGCGCGCACGGATGATGGGCTCGAAGTAGGTGGCGAGGCCTTCGTCGAACCACTTGCCCTCGCCGGAGAAGCTGGGCACGCCCAGGTGAAACAGCTCGTGGACCAGGATCCAGTCCTGGTAGAGCCGCGCGCGTCCGGTGTGCTCCCCGACCAGGAGCACCACGCCCGGTGCGCTCTCCGGCAGCACCTTGCCGAACAAGACGCCGTCGCGACCGGGCACCGGGATGACCGTGACCAACACGTGCGGTACCGGGAACTTCCGCCAGAAATCCCCGACCGCGCGCGCCGAGGCCTCGATCCAGCCCGCGAGCTCGTCCTTGCCGGCGTCGAGCCTGCCGTCGGCGAAGGCCACGCGCAGCCTCGAGTCGTCCACGTCGAGCGTGCGCGACTCGAAGCGCCCGAACAGCGCGTAAGTGCCCACCGGGATCTCGTGCGCCTCCAGCGTGTAGGCCCGGTCGGAGCGTGTCAGCCCGGTCTCGAACGAGAAGCCCGGCGGAGTCTCGACGCGCACGCGCACCGGCACGTCGGTCGCGAGTGGATCGGGGTGGACGAGCCAGCTCGAGACTGGCGCCACCAGCGTCGAGCCGGAGCGGAGCGCGATGTCGAAGCTCTGGGCGCTGGACGCCAGCGCGTCCAGGTTCACCCGATACGACAGGCGCGCCTGTCGCGACGGAGCCGCGAGCACGAAGCGCGGACCGTGCCGGGTCACTCCGGCAGGGAGTCGAGACAGGTGCTGAACGCTCGCCGCCTCCGCCGCGCGGAACGCAGCGATCTCCTGGCCACTGCACGCCACGTCCACGTCGAGCAGGAGCGGACGTTCGCTCGCGACGCGCACGCGGGCATCACAGGCGGTGGGCTCGATCCGCGTCGCCGTCTCGGGCGCGCGCGCGCAGGCCAGGGAGAGCAACGCCGCCGCGGCCGCCCTCCCGAGCCTCACGCGGTGGCCTCGGTTGCGGCGTTCTGCTGGGCCACCAGGCCCTTGGCGAAGGCCAGCGACGCGTACGGCAGGACCAGACCGGGCAGGCCGATCTTCGGCGCGAGCTGGCCCACCAGGCCGAAGAGCAAGACCAGCGTGCGCTCCACGTAGAAGTAGCCGTCGGGGTACTCGACGCTCTTCATGATCTCGCGCAGCTGGCCGCGCACCTGCTGGTAGCCCTCCACGGTCAGCTTCTCGACCGTCTCGCGATCGAGCTGGGCGAAATCCGTGATCTTCACGCTGGCGAGCATCCTCAGGTACTCGCGCCCGACTCGCGCCAACAGCTCGCGATCGCCGCCCTCGGCGACGAAGCCCATGCGCTCGAGCCCGGCCAGCACCTGGTCGTCGCTGCGGGTGATGGCGCCGAGCACGACCATGCGCATGCCGTCCGCGAGGCTCGGCGTCACCTCCTCCACGGCGCCGTAGTCCAAGATCACCAGCGTGGGTCCCGGGCGCACCAGGAAGTTCCCGGGGTGCGGATCGGCGTGGAACACCTGGTGCTCCAGCAGCATCGAGAAGTAGCACTCGGTCAGGAGCTTCGCGACCGCCTCGGTGTCGATGTCGAGCTTCTTCAGCGTCTCGAAGTCGGTGATCTTCGTGCCCTCCTCGAAGGTCATGGTGAGCACGCCGGCGTTGGTGAGCTCTTCCACCACCGTGGGCACCACCACGTCCGCGCGGCCCGCGAAGATCTTCCGCATCCGCTCCATGTTCTTGCGCTCGTTCGCGTAGTTGGTCTCCCGCGCGAGCATGGCGGACAGCTGGTCGAGCACCCGCTCGAAGCGGGTGATGGGGAAGATTCGGCCCACCACCGGCATGATCGAGCGCAGCACGCCGAGGTCCCGACGGATCAGCGTCTCGATGCCCGGATACAAGACCTTGACCGCGACCGGCACTCCTTCTTTGGTGACGGCGCGATGGACCTGTGCCAGCGACGCCGCGGCCAGCGGCACGCGATCGAACTCCGCGAACTTCGACAGCGGGTCCTCGCCCAGCGCTTCGCGCAAGCGCTCCTCGATGCCGTGGAACGGTTGGGGCGGCACCTTGTCTTGCAGCTTCTCCAGCGCCTCACCGTAGGCGCGCGGCAAGAAGGTTCCGATCACGCTGAGCACCTGCCCTACCTTGATGAACACGCCGCGCAGTCGCGTGAAGCCGTTCACCAGCCGGCGCGCGTTGTTTCGGTGCACGTGCTCCCAGCGTGACGCCACTGCCTTGCCGCCGAAGATCTTCGAGGCGAGCCAGTGCAGCCCGTAGGACGCGAAGATCGTCCAGAACATGAGCAGGGCACGGAAGGAGCGCAGCACGGAGGATGGAGGGTACAGCACCGTTTTGGGCCGCTCGGTGGGCCCGTCCATGCCGCGGCGTTCCATAGCCAAATTTCCATACGAAAACGCAGCGATCCGCGGATCGAGCCGTTTCTCCGGGCGGCGGTGAGATACCCCCGTAGTCAAGAGGGTATTTCCATTCCCGATATTTTCAATAGACTGGGCCCCCGTGCGTAAGCCCGCGAAAAGACCGGGACCCACTGACGGCGAGCTGTACCGCCGCGGGGTCGCGATTGGGCTCGTCGGCGTCGCCGCCGTGGCGCTAGCGACCGGGCTGCGCGCGGGACCGGTCGCCAAGGCGACCTCCTTCTTCCGCCGCTTCGCCACCCCGCAGGCCGCCGCCGCACCAGCCGCGGCGGCGCCGGAGCGCGAGCACCTGGTCGCCGAGCGCATCAGCGACGAGCTGCGCAAGAAGGGCTTCCACGAGTGCTTCCCCCACGATCCGATCGGCCTCGGACCGTACACGCCGTTCAAGAACGTGAGCATGGGCCGCATCGCGATCCCCCAGGTCGGCGGGCATACGTCCGGGATGGGCTACGACGTGCTGATCCAGTTTCACGGCCACAGCCCGGTGCGGAAGACCTTCGTGCAGGTCTCCCGCGGCACGGTCTACGTCGGCATCGACCGCGGGCTCGGCAGCGGTCCCTACTCCGACGCCTTCGGCAAACCGGACGTCTTCCCGGCGTTGCTCAAGTCCATCGAGGCCGCGCTGAAGAAGCACAGCGGGGACTCGCGCGCGCACATCCGCCACCTGGCGCTCTCGGCTTGGAGCGCTGGCTACGGCGCCGTGAACGAGATCCTCAAATACGGTGACGACCGCATCGACGCGGTCGTGCTCCTCGACGGGCTGCACGCCGCCTGGAACCCGGCGGCTCGCTCCCACGACGAGGGCCTCTCGTCGCTCAGCAGCTTGCCGCTGGGACCGACGTTCCGTTACGCAAAGCGCGCTGCGAGCGGCGAGAAGCTGTTCGTCTTCACGCACTCGGAGGTCGTGCCCGAGACCTATCCCTCCACGCGCCAGACCGCGGACCTCTTGCTCGCCGAGCTCGGAGTGGCTCGGACCGCAATTTCCCCGGGGGAAGAGCGCTTCGGCCAGACCTCCACGGCGGACCAGAGGGGCTTCCACGTCTGGGGCTTCCGGGGCGCCAACGAGCACGCGCACTGCAGCCACATCCCGCACATCGAGCGCGTGCTGCACCTGCTCGAGGACACCTGGCAAACGCCGGCCATGGATCGCAGCGTGCCCTTCACTCCCGCGCCGGTGCTCGGGCTGCCGGACGGCGGCAGCGAGCCGAGCGTCGAGGCGCCCGCGGCAGCGGGTAGCCCGCTCGCCGCCGCGCTCGGCGTCGAGCCCGAACGGGTCGAGCTCTTGCCACGATCGGCGCCAGCTGAGGAGCCGGCGACTCCCCGCGAGAACGAGGTACCTTCGCCACCCAAGCCAGAGGCACCTGAGCTCGAGCGCCCCGCGCTCGAGGAGTGATCAACCGCCGATGGCGTAGAGCACGCCTTCG